>NZ_CAXAQF010000015.1:0-167226 GCF_963970735.1 Pseudomonas sp. RA_35y_Pfl2_P32 | reverse complement strand
CGCATTGCACCGCGTGCCCGTGAGTTGCGACGGCAACGCCCTCAACGATAAAGGTCGGATTGCCTTCAGCGATAAACCCCATGCTGCTGCATTTTGGGCACCATACCGGATCGCTGATTCTCGCCGCGTTGCGGTACTCCACATTCACTGTGGTCGAACCTGCGAGCACCTTTGCGCCTGTGCTGGTCGGATCTCCTTCCCTGATAACAAAAGCCATGAGTATTCCTTGTTCTCGGAGTGAGCCCGGATGCTAACAAACGAGTTCTCGGGAAGATGTAAGGCAATTCCCAACTTCGCCCACCAACATTGTTCAACTTTATCGGCGTCACCCCGTAGCCATCTCAATCGCCTCCGTAAAGGTGGCGTGGGCCAACGCGGTACCGACTATCCCGGGCATCGCGGTGATGCAGCGGACTCATTTCGTTGTACTGGTGGGTGAAGTCGTGACGCCACCATCGAGGGCAGCCACCCCTTCTTTACAACTGCCCAGGGTGTGACCGATCTGCATGTGCACACCCCGTGCGCTGAGGGTGTGGATCAACTGGTCGTGGCCGGTGATCTGCGGCGCAATGGTGATCCCCCGGATCGGTGCGACGGCCAGCTAGGCCTCTACTTCGGCCAGCAGCGCGGTGGTGCCAAAGCGCACATGGGACCTGAAAGACTCGGGGAGTCGCTCGGAGGGCAGTGCCTGTTCGGTTTTCCAGAGACCGGTGTGAATCGCCGCTTCCAGGTTACACGCCAATTGCAGGTACAGGGGGCGTGGGTTGGGTGTCGTCTGGGCGTAGGGATTGAGAGGTGGGCGTGTCGGTTTTGTCCGATGCGGTTATGGGGTTGTTGTCGCTCGGTGGTGGGGCAAGAACCCGTATCACTTGCATGCCAGGTCAACGCTGCGGGAGGCTGCCTGGCGTGCGCAAACCGGCCTGGATTTTTGGATTTTTTGCGAAATGGCAGGAAGCGGCGCTCATGCTCACGCCGCGCCGCTGCACCCTGGGAACAAGGGCTTGCCCACGATGGCGGTGTCAGGCCCTGGCGTGATCCCTTCAGGGGCGGATTTCGATCATCGTGCCATCGGGCACCAGGCCCCAGACTTCGCGCATATCGACGTTGCGCATGGCGATGCAGCCGTCGGTCCAGTCCAGGGTGTGGAACAGCTCCTCGGGGTTTTCTTCGGTGTCCGGGGTGCCGTGGACCATGATCATGCCGCCCGGGGCCACGCCTTCGCGGCGCGAGCGGGCAGCGTCGCTGATGTTCGGGTAGGAGATGTGCATGGACAGGTTGAAGCGGTCGCTGACCTTGCGCCAGTCCAGCCAGTACAAGCCTTCGGGCGTGCGTCGGTCGCCTTCCATGAGCTTTTGGCCCTTGGGATTGCGGCCCAACGAGATGCGGTAGGTCTTGATGGGCTTGCCGTCATTGATCAGTTGCAACTGACGGGCGGATTTGAGCACCAGGACTTTTTCGACGATTTTGCCGTCCAGGGTTTCCACGCTGGAAGCCTGGGAAACGACAGCGAACGACAGGCAGAGGAACGCGAGCAACCAGCGCATTAAAACGATATCCCTGAGAGTACGGCGTACTTTTTGTTGTTTAAGTGATCGCAGGCTGAGCAAGCGGAGGAATGGATTCGCTGCGCACCGGGTAGTCCCCGCGCAGGCGGTCAGCGAAGAAGCATTCTAGGGTACGGCCCACCGTGCGGAAAGCCAGCTCTGACCAAGGGATGTCCGCTTCCTCGAAAAGCTGCACTTCCAGGCTTTCCGGGCCGGCGGCAAAGTCCAGGTCGGCCATTTCGGCGCGAAAAAATACGTGGACCTGGCTGATGTGTGGTACATCGATCAGCGTGTAGATACTCAGGTTGCGTACCCGAGCGCAGGCTTCCTCGGCGGTTTCACGCACGGCGGCCTGTTCGACGGTCTCGCCGTTCTCCATGAAACCGGCTGGCAGGGTCCAGTAACCCCGGCGCGGTTCGATGGCACGACGGCACAGCAGCACCTGGGTGCCCCAGGTTGGCAGGCAGCCGGCGACGATATTGGGGTTCTGGTAGTGAATGGTCTGACAGGTGTCGCAGACAAAACGCAGGCGCGAATCCCCTTCGGGAATACGTTGGGTGACCGGGTTACCGCACTGGCTGCAGAATTTCATGCTGGGTTTTCCGAATAGGCCGCGCCTATCTTGGCGTGCCGCGGTGTCTGTCGGCAAGTTGTCGTTTAGCGACATGCCGCAGCCCAGGGGTTGGGCGGCCTGTAGGTTTGGTGCATGATGCAAGGTAGCCAACAGATCGAGAGCACTCATGCTGGACGAGCTACTGCACCGGGTAAGTAATCACACGCCACGTACGCTGGAAACTGACCGACGTTTCCCTGAAGCCGCGGTGCTAGTGCCCATCACCCGCAGTGACGAACCGGAACTGGTTCTGACCCTGCGCGCCAGCGGGCTCTCGACCCATGGTGGTGAGGTCGCCTTTCCTGGCGGACGGCGCGACCCCGAAGACCCGGACCTGGTGTTCACCGCCCTGCGCGAAGCCGAAGAGGAAATCGGCCTGCCGCCGGGGTTGGTGGAAGTGATCGGGCCCTTGAGTCCCTTGATCTCGCTGCACGGCATCAAAGTCACACCTTATGTGGGGGTGATTCCGGACTTTGTCGAGTACCGCGCCAATGACGCGGAAATTGCCGCGGTATTCAGTGTGCCACTGGAGTTCTTCCGCACGGACCCCCGTGAACACACGCACCGCATCGATTATCAGGGCCGCAGCTGGTATGTGCCGAGCTACCGGTATGGCGAATACAAGATCTGGGGCCTGACTGCGATCATGGTTGTCGAGTTGATCAATTTGCTCTATGACGCGAAGATCAGCCTGCATCAACCTCCCAAGAACTTTATCAATACCTGACGCCATCCGGCATGAACCCGCGGCTGCCTGAGCCATGAGGATAACAACGATGAAATACCGCCTGGGCGACGCCCGTGTCGAAACCCACCCGCAGAGCTGGGTTGCACCGAACGCCGTGCTGATTGGCAAGGTCAAGCTGGAAGAGGGGGCCAGTGTCTGGTTCAACGCGGTCTTGCGCGGTGATAACGAGCTGATCCTGATTGGCAAGAACAGCAATGTGCAGGACGGCACCGTGATGCACACCGACATGGGCTACCCGCTGACCATCGGCACCGGCGTGACCATCGGCCACAACGCCATGCTCCACGGCTGCACGGTGGGCGACAACAGCCTGATCGGGATTAACGCGGTGATCCTCAATGGGGCGAAGATCGGCAAGAACTGCATCATCGGCGCCAACTCGCTGATTGGCGAAAACAAGCAGATCCCTGACGGTTCGCTGGTCATGGGCTCGCCCGGCAAAGTGGTGCGCGAGCTGACCGAGCCGCAAGTAAAGATGCTTGAAGCCTCAGCCGCACACTATGTGCATCGCTCCCAGCGATACGCCGTGGACTTGGTCGAGCAGGAACCATGACTCACCCTGAAAGACCCGTGATGTCGCCCTGCGTCAACATCTGTGCGCTGGACGAGCAGGACATCTGCACCGGTTGCCAGCGTACCGTCGGGGAAATTACCCGCTGGAGCCGGATGGACAACGACGAGCGCCGCCGGGTGCTGGGGTTGTGCCATGAGCGCGCCAAGGCCAGCGGGCTGGTGTGGATGCTGGGCAAAACGCCGGCGCCCTGAGCGACCCTTGTCTATAGCAGCATTGGGGTTTGGCGGCTTCGCGCCGCTGCAGTACCCTATGCGCCAATTTGCCAGGTAGCCCGCGCCCCATGCTCTTCCTGATCGCCTACATCAGCAGCGTCGTGCTGATCAACTACGCCTTTTCCACTGCTCCGCACCTGGACATCATCTGGTCGGCCTGGGGTGGTCTGGTGTTTGTGCTGCGCGACATGGTGCAGACTCGCTTCGGCCATGGCGCGATCATTGCCATGCTGGCGGCGCTGGTGCTGTCGTACCTGACGTCCGATCCCTCCATCGCCCTGGCCAGCGCCACCGCGTTTGCAGTGTCGGAGTGCATCGACTGGCTGGTGTTCAGCATCACCAAGCGGCCCTTGCATGACCGGTTGTGGATCAGTTCGGCGCTGAGCATTCCCCTGGATACCTTCATTTTCTTCGGCATGATCGACGCCCTGACCCCCGGCGTGCTGCTCACTGCCCTGGGCTCGAAGTTCGCCGGCGTCACGGCCGTGTGGCTGATCATGGCCTGGCGCCTGCGCAAACAGGCGATCGCCAGCTAAGGCCAAAGCCGCTGGTTCATGTAAAATGCCGCGCTTTCTCCCCATGGGAAGTGCGCGCTGCGCCATATCCCTCGATGATCCGCTCCTTTGAGGAACTTCAGATGACTCGTATCGGAACTCCATTGTCGCCAACCGCGACCCGCGTATTGCTGTGTGGCTGTGGTGAGTTGGGCAAGGAGGTGGTGATCGAGCTGCAACGCCTGGGCGTTGAAGTGATTGCCGTGGATCGTTACGCCAACGCGCCGGCGATGCAGGTGGCGCACCGCAGCCACGTGATCAACATGCTCGACGGCGCTGCACTGCGGGCCGTGATCGAAGCCGAGAAGCCGCACTTCATCGTGCCGGAAATCGAGGCCATCGCCACCGCCACCTTGGTGGAGCTGGAGGCCGAGGGTTTCACCGTGATCCCTACTGCCCGTGCTGCGCAGTTGACCATGAACCGTGAAGGCATCCGTCGTCTGGCGGCGGAAGAGCTGGACCTGCCGACGTCCCCGTACCACTTCGCCGATACCGTCGAAGACTACCGCAAGGCCGTCGAAGACCTGGGCTTCCCCTGTGTGGTCAAGCCGGTGATGAGTTCCTCGGGCAAGGGCCAGAGCCTGCTGCGCAGCGCCGATGACGTGCAGAGCGCCTGGGACTACGCGCAGGAAGGCGGGCGGGCCGGTAAAGGGCGGGTGATCGTCGAGGGTTTCATCGACTTCGACTACGAAATCACCCTGCTGACCGTGCGCCATGTGGGCGGCACCACTTTCTGTGCCCCCGTCGGTCACCGTCAGGAGAAGGGCGATTATCAGGAGTCCTGGCAGCCACAAGCCATGAGCCCGATTGCCCTGGCGGAATCCGAGCGGGTCGCCAAGGCCGTGACCGAGGCCCTGGGTGGTCGTGGTCTGTTTGGCGTCGAGCTGTTCATCAAGGGTGATCAGGTGTGGTTCAGCGAAGTCTCGCCGCGCCCCCATGACACCGGCCTGGTGACCCTGATTTCCCAGGACCTGTCGCAGTTTGCACTGCACGCCCGGGCCATTCTCGGCCTGCCGATTCCGTTGATCCGTCAGTTCGGGCCTTCGGCTTCGGCGGTGATTCTGGTGGAAGGGCAGTCGACCCAGACGGCGTTTGCCAACCTGGGGGCTGCATTGGCTGAGCCAGATACGGCATTGCGTCTGTTCGGCAAGCCAGAGGTGAACGGTCAGCGTCGCATGGGTGTGGCGCTGGCGCGGGATGAGTCGATCGAGTTGGCCCGGGCGAAAGCGACCCGCGCTTCTCAGGCTGTAATGGTAGAGCTCTAAACCGCAGCGCGGCTATCGTCGGAACGCTACCGACGATCAGCACCGGCTTGCATCCATGGCGAGCGCTGGCCGCAGAGTCGTGCAACCGGCCGCAAGACGCTGGGTGCGGGTAGCACGGTCTGCGGCGGGGCTTGGGTAAGCGCCGTGATGATAGGAAGGGGGCTAACGATTCAACAAGGGGCTGCGCCGTGCACTTTCAGCCAATGACAGGCACGGACGTGGTGTGCCAGATCAACACTTGGCTGACGCGGTTTTCCTCGGTTTCGAGGATTTCCAACCGATAACGGCCGATCTTCAGGCACACCGGGCAGTCCGGAATGGTTTCCAGCGCTTCGGTCACCAGGCCGTTGAGGGTTTTCGGGCCGTCGCTGGGCAGGTGCCAGCCCAGGCTCTTGTTCAGCTCGCGGATGGAGGCTGCGCCGTCGATCACCAGGCGCCCATCGGCTTGCGGGTGAATGTGCGGGTTGTCGAGGCTGTGCTGGCTTTCGAACTCGCCGACGATTTCTTCGAGGATGTCTTCCAGGGTCACGATGCCCTGCACTTCGCCGTATTCGTCGACCACCATGCCCAGGCGACGCTGCTGCTTGTGGAAGTTCAGCAGTTGCAGTTGCAGCGGGGTGCTTTCTGGCACGAAGTAGGGTTCGCGGCAGGCGGCCAGCAGGGCCTCTGTGGTCAGGCTGGCATCGGGCAGCAAGTGGCGGATCTGCCGGGTGTTGAGTACCGCTTCGACCTGGTTGATATCGCTGTGGAACACCGGCAGGCGCGTGCGTTTGTTGGCGCGCAGCTGTTCGATGATGTCCTGGAGCGGATCGTCGAGGTTGATTCCGTCCACTTCGCTGCGCGGCACCAGGATGTCGTTGACGGTGATGTTGTCCAGCGCATGAATGCCGGCCAGGGCGTGGGGTCGACAGGCGGCATGTTCGTGCTCGTTGTCGTTGGCCGGGGTGGGCTGTGGCTCGTCTTCGCTCTGTTGCACGACCTTGGGTTTGCGCGCCAGGGGCTTGAGCAGCAGCAGGCTGATGCCGCTGAGCAGCCAGGCGAGCGGGTAGAGGATCTTCAATGGCACGCCGAGCAAGGTATTGCCCAGCGCCAGGATGGCGTCCGGATAACGGTTGGCGAGGGTGCGGGGCAGGTAGTCGGCGAATATCAGCAAGGCGGCCGTGGCGCTCAGGCAGGCGAGCCAGGGGCCGTTGTCGGCCCAACCGAACACTGCCAGCAAGGTGCTGATGACCACCACCAGTGCCCGGCACAGGGTGTTGCAGAGAATCAGGCTGCTGAGCGGGAAGTTGAGCCTGGTCACCGGCTTGTCGCTCGCGCGTGATGCGGTGCGTTGGGCCAGCAGTTGCTGTTGCGCCGCCTCAATGGCGGTGAACAGGCCCGACCAGAGGATCAGCAGGGCCAGGACGGCGAGCAAGGGCCCGATGGGCAGGTTATCCATAACGAATGCCCGTCAGATGTGCAGGATGAATTCGCGGACCAGCTTGCTGCCGAAATAGGCCAGCATCAGCAGGCAGAAGCCGGCCAGGGTCCAGCGAATGGCCTTGTGTCCGCGCCAGCCGAGGCGGTTGCGGCCCCACAGCAGCACGCTGAAGACAATCCAGGCCAGGCACGCCAGCAGGGTCTTGTGCACCAGGTGCTGGGCAAACAGGTTCTCGACGAACAGCCAGCCGGAGATCAGCGACAACGACAGCAGGGTCCAGCCGGCCCAGAGGAAACCGAACAGCAGGCTTTCCATGGTTTGCAGCGGCGGGAAGTTCTTGATCAGCCCCGAGGGGTGCTTGTGCTTGAGCTGGTGGTCTTGCACCAGCACCAGCAGCGCCTGGAACACGGCAATGGTGAACATGCCGTAGGCCAGGATCGACAGCAGGATATGGGCAAGAATCCCGGGCTCCTCGTCGATCACCTGCACCGTGCCCGAGGGCGCGAACTGCGCCAGCAACACCGTGGCCAGTCCCAGTGGGAACAACAGCAACAGCAGGTTTTCCACCGGGATGCGCGAACACGCCAGCAGGGTCAGGGCGATCACCGCGGCGGCTATCAGGCTGGCAGCGCTGAAAAAATCCAGGCCCAGGCCAATTGGCGTCACCAGATGGGTGAACAGGCTCGCGCTGTGGGCCAGCACGGCGAGGATGCCGAGCGTGACCAGCAGGCGTTTGTTCACCTTGGCGCCGGTGGCCAGGCGTGAGCCTTGGTAGAAAGTCGCAGCGGCGTACAAGCAGGCGGCGGCGAGTGTGGTGAGCAAACTGGGTGACAAGGGGAGCATAAATCCTGTTAGGCAAGCCCGAAAGAGAATGAGTTTGGCATACAACCCTTGTCGCATGAAAGACCGCACAACCAGACGGCGGGTGTGCGCCAGACGCAGTCTTCGCTATAATCCGCGACCTGCCCACGCCGCAGGCTCGCCGAGCACATGTTTTTCACGGTCTGGGCCGCCATTACCTCGGTCTCCATAGGGCCTGAAAGGATCGCGCATGTTTGAAAACTTAACCGACCGTCTCTCGCAGACGCTGCGCCATGTCACCGGCAAGGCCAAGCTGACTGAAGACAATATCAAAGACACCCTGCGTGAAGTGCGCATGGCGTTGCTCGAAGCCGACGTCGCCCTGCCGGTGGTCAAGGACTTCGTCAATTCGGTCAAGGAGCGCGCTGTCGGCACCGAGGTGTCGCGCAGCCTGACGCCGGGCCAGGCCTTCGTGAAGATTGTCCAGGCCGAACTCGAAAGCCTGATGGGCGAGGCCAACGAAGATCTGAACCTGAGTGCCGTGCCGCCAGCCGTCATCCTGATGGCCGGTCTGCAGGGTGCCGGTAAAACCACTACCGCCGGCAAGCTGGCGCGCTTCCTTAAAGAGCGCAAGAAGAAGTCGGTGATGGTGGTGTCCGCGGACGTCTACCGTCCGGCGGCCATTAAACAGCTGGAAACCCTGGCCAACGACATTGGCGTGACGTTCTTCCCGTCCGACCTGAGCCAGAAACCGGTCGATATCGCCGAAGCCGCTATTAAAGAAGCACGCCTGAAATTCATCGACGTGGTCATCGTCGATACCGCCGGTCGTCTGCACATCGACGAAGAGATGATGGGCGAGATCAAGGCCCTGCATGCCGCGATCAAGCCGGTCGAGACCCTGTTCGTGGTCGACGCCATGACCGGCCAGGACGCCGCCAATACGGCCAAGGCCTTTGGCGATGCGCTGCCGCTGACCGGGGTGATCCTGACCAAGGTCGACGGTGATGCCCGTGGTGGTGCCGCGTTGTCGGTACGGTCCATCACTGGCAAGCCGATCAAGTTCATCGGTATGGGCGAGAAGACCGAAGCCCTCGAGCCGTTCCACCCCGAGCGTATTGCTTCGCGCATCCTCGGCATGGGCGACGTGCTCAGCCTGATCGAGCAGGCCGAACAGACCCTCGACAAGGACAAGGCCGACAAACTGGCGAAAAAGCTGAAGAAGGGCAAAGGCTTCGACCTCGAAGACTTCCGTGATCAGCTGCAACAGATGAAAAACATGGGCGGCCTCGGCGGTCTGATGGACAAGCTGCCGAACATCGGTGGTGTCAACCTGGCGCAAATGGGCAATGCCCAGGGCGCGGCAGAGAAACAGTTCAAACAGATGGAAGCCATCATCAACTCCATGACCCCGGCCGAGCGCCGCGACCCTGAGCTGATCAGCGGTTCGCGCAAGCGTCGGATCGCCATGGGTTCCGGCACCCAGGTGCAGGACATCGGACGCTTGATCAAGCAGCACAAGCAGATGCAGAAGATGATGAAGAAATTTTCCGCCAAAGGCGGCATGGCCAAAATGATGCGCGGCATGGGCGGTATGTTGCCCGGCGGCGGCATGCCGAGAATGTAAAGAATTCGCGCCGACAGTCTTGTCGGCGCGGTCCCCGCACGGACGTGGGGCCAGCAGTAGCCTGCCTTGGCGGGCGCTGACTCGCCGTTGGAGACAACGGCTCTACCGCAAATCTGGATGGCACGCCGATAGGCGCCAGAAAAAGACATTTGCAAAAGTCCGGATATTCCTTAGAATATGCGGCCTTTCGGGCACCTATGCCCGCTGTGCATTTAGATTTGCAGCACCGACTACAGGAACTATGTTCACATGCTAACAATCCGTCTTGCCCTTGGCGGCTCCAAAAAGCGCCCGTTCTACCACTTGACCGTAACCGATAGCCGCAACCCGCGCGACGGTTCGCACAAGGAACAGGTTGGTTTCTTCAACCCTGTTGCTCGTGGTCAAGAAGTCCGTCTGTCCGTGAACCAAGAGCGCGTAGCCTACTGGCTGAGCGTTGGTGCACAACCTTCTGAGCGTGTTGCTCAGTTGTTGAAGGAATCTGCTAAGGCTGCGGCCTGAGCAATATGAACGCGACGCCAGCCACTGCTGATGATTTGATCGTTATCGGCAAAATTTATTCTGTTCATGGCGTTCGCGGCGAAGTGAAGGTGTATTCCTTTACTGATCCGACTGAAAACCTCTTGCAGTACAAAACCTGGACGCTCAAGCGCGAAGGCAGCGTAAAGCAGGTTGAGCTGGTCAGCGGACGTGGGAACGACAAGTTCCTGGTCGCAAAGCTCAAGGGTCTTGATGATCGTGAAGAAGCGCGTCTTCTGGCCGGTTATGAGATCTGCGTGCCGCGCAACCTGTTCCCTGAACTGACCGACGGCGAGTACTACTGGTACCAGCTCGAAGGTCTGAAGGTTATTGACCAACTTGGGCAATTGCTCGGGAAGATCGATCACCTTCTGGAAACCGGCGCCAATGATGTAATGGTGGTCAAGCCTTGCGCTGGCAGCCTGGATGATCGCGAACGCTTGTTGCCCTATACGGAGCAATGTGTGTTGGCCGTCGACCTGGCAGCAGGCGAGATGAAGGTGGAATGGGATGCGGACTTCTAAGCGTGGCTAACTTGCGCGTAGAAGTGATCAGTTTGTTTCCCGAGATGTTCTCCGCCATCAGCGAGTACGGCATCACCAGTCGGGCGGTGAAACAGGGGCTCTTGCAGCTGACCTGTTGGAATCCGCGAGACTACACGACGGATCGACATCACACTGTGGACGATCGCCCATTTGGCGGTGGCCCGGGCATGGTGATGAAGATCAAGCCCCTGGAAGATGCTCTGGTTCAGGCCAAGGCAGCAGCCGGGGAGGCGGCGAAGGTCATATACCTGTCGCCCCAAGGCCGTCAACTGACTCAGTCGGCGGTACGCGAGTTGGCGAATGAGGAAGCATTAATCCTGATTGCCGGCCGCTATGAAGGCATTGACGAGCGATTTATTGAAGCTCATGTCGATGAAGAGTGGTCGATTGGTGACTATGTACTGTCTGGCGGCGAGCTGCCGGCGATGGTCCTGATTGACGCGGTTACGCGACTGCTGCCTGGAGCTTTAGGGCATGCGGACTCCGCCGAGGAAGATTCCTTTACGGATGGTCTGCTGGATTGCCCGCACTACACCCGACCGGAGGTGTATGCGGATCAGCGTGTTCCCGACGTGTTGCTAAGTGGCAATCACGCGCATATCCGGCGTTGGCGTTTACAGCAGTCCCTTGGTAGGACCTTTGAACGACGCGCCGATCTTCTGGAAAGCCGCTCGCTTTCTGGAGAAGAGAAGAAGCTGCTCGAGGAATACATCCGCGAGCGGGACGATAGTTAACAACGTATCGATGGTAGATCCGACGATTTACCTTAGGAGCACAGCATGACTAACAAAATCATCCTTGCACTCGAAGCAGAGCAGATGACCAAAGAGATCCCTACCTTTGCCCCGGGCGACACCATTGTCGTTCAGGTGAAAGTGAAGGAAGGCGACCGTTCGCGTCTGCAAGCGTTCGAAGGTGTTGTTATCGCCAAGCGTAACCGCGGCGTAAACAGTGCTTTCACCGTACGTAAGATCTCCAACGGTGTTGGCGTAGAGCGTACTTTCCAGACCTACAGCCCGCAAATCGACAGCATGGCTGTCAAGCGTCGCGGTGACGTACGTAAAGCCAAGCTGTACTACCTGCGTGACCTGTCGGGTAAAGCAGCTCGCATCAAGGAAAAACTGGCTTAAGTCCAGCTTCCGATGCAGAAAAAAGCAGCCTACGGGCTGCTTTTTTGTGCCTGGAATTTGCCCCCGGCGCTGGTCAGGCGCCATTGGCCTCGGGCTGGATCAGCGCCACCAGAGTCCATCCAGCCGCGGGTTTAATCGCGCTGTCGGGCGTCAGCACATAGACCCAGCCACTGGGGTCCTGGGCGAACAGCAGGGTCGCGCGATCACCGTGCAAGGCCTGATAGTCCTCCCAGGCAAAACCGTCGGTCAGGTGGGTGGTATAGAGTTCGGCGCCCTGGCTGAGCAGGCTGGCCAGCTTGGTGTAGGTCAGCACCTGGCTGCCCAGCAGTTGCCCACGGTGCTCGTGGCTGGCGCGGTGCTTGTCGGTGCGCCGGCTTTCCTGGCCGCTGGCCAGGGAGAACATGCGCTGATGCCCGAACTCATGGCGAAAGCGCATGGTTGCCAGGGTATTGAGCTCCCCCGAAGGAGAGAGCGCCAGCAGGTGGCCGAGGCCGACCAGGTCCAGGTGGGCGTCCGCGTGTTGTGAGGCCGGGTTGCCGAAGTAGGTGGGCAGCCCCGCCATGCGGGCTGCACGGATGTTTTCCCAGCTCGAGTCGGTCAGCAGAACGCGGCAGCCCAGTTGCTGCAGGGCCTTGCCCAGCGCCCGTGAAGGGCTGTTGGCACCGACGATGAGAAATCCACTGGGGGCGGGTTCGGCGACTTTCAGTAGGCGTGCCAGGGGGCGGGCAGTGGCGCTTTGCAACACCACCGTGCCGATGATCACCGCAAAGGTCAGGGGCACCAGCAGCAGCGCCCCTTGGTGACCGGCTTCATGCAAGCGGATCGCAAAGATTGCCGACACCGCGGCCGCGACAATGCCTCGTGGCGCGATCCAGGCCAGCAGGGCGCGCTCACGCCAATTGAGGTTGGAGCCCAGGGTCGAGAGCACCACGTTCAGTGGTCGGGCGATGAACTGAATCACCAGCAACAACAGCAGGACCAGCGGCCCGAGGGCGATCATCGCGTTCAGGTCCAGGCGCGCTGCCAGCAGAATGAACAGGCCGGAGATCAGCAGCACGCTGAGGTTCTCCTTGAAGTGCAGGATGTGCCGCACATCCACGCCTTTCATGTTAGCCAGCCACATGCCCATCAGGGTCACCGCCAGCAGCCCCGATTCGTGCATCACCTGGTTGGCGGCGATGAAGATTGCCAGCACGGCCGCCAGTGACGCCAGGTTGTGCAGGTATTCCGGCAGCCATTGGCGCCGGATCAGGGTGCCGAGTGCCCAGCCGCCGGCGATGCCGAACAGACTGCCGCACAAGATCACCCCAGCGAATGTCAGCAGGCTGTGCTTGATGCCGTGGCCTTCGGCGCTGGCGATGATGAAGCTGTAGACCACCACCGCGAGCAAGGCGCCGATCGGGTCAATGACGATGCTTTCCCAGCGCAGGATGTTGGCAATCGAGGCCTTGGGGCGCACCACTCGCAGCATTGGCACAATGACCGTGGGCCCGGTGACCAGGGTCAGGCTGCCAAACAGGATCGCCAGCAACCAGTCGAAACCCAGCAGCCAGTGGGTGGCCACCGCGATCACCACCCAGGTTGCCAAGGCGCCGATAGTCACCAGGCGATGCACCACGCTGCCGATCTCGCGCCATTCGGACAGGTGCAAGGTCAGGCTGCCTTCGAACAGGATCAGCGCCACGGCCAGTGACACCAGGGGCATCAGCAGCGGCCCGAACATTTCCTGCGGGTCCAGCTAGCCCAGTACCGGTCCCACCAAAATCCCGGTCAACAGCAGAAACAGAATCGCTGGTAGTTTCAGGCGCCAGGCCAGCCATTGGCAGCCTAATGCCGCCGCACCAATGCCACCGAAGGCCAAAAGAATTTGCTGCTCGTTCATTGATGCTCCCTGTTCCTTGATATAGCCGGCTATGAAAGACTAGCGGGCATCCTTACCGTTCCCTGTTTTTTTACGCGCAGCACTTGGTCTGCGTGTCTTGAGTGCCCATGCCTGCTATCGAACACCCCCTGATCGACCAGTTTCTCGACGCCTTGTGGCTGGAAAAAGGCCTCGCGGACAATACGCGCGATGCCTACCGCAGTGATCTGGCGCTGTTCAACGGCTGGCTTGAAGAGCAGGGGCTGGAGTTGCTCAACGCCGGCCGCGAGTTGATCCTCGACCACCTGGCCTGGCGCCTGGAACAGAATTACAAACCACGCTCCACCGCACGATTTCTCTCAGGTGTACGTGGGTTTTATCGTTATCTGCTGCGGGAAAAGCTGATCAGCGTGGACCCAACACTGCGGGTCGACATGCCGCAATTGGGTCGGCCGTTGCCTAAATCCTTGTCGGAAGCCGACGTCGAGGCCTTGCTGGCGGCACCGGATCTGAGTGAGGCGATCGGCCAGCGGGATCGGGCGATGCTCGAGGTGCTGTACGCCTGTGGCCTGCGGGTTACGGAGTTGATCAGCCTGACTCTGGAACAGGTCAACCTGCGCCAGGGTGTGTTGCGCGTGATGGGCAAGGGCAGCAAGGAGCGCCTGGTACCGATGGGGGAGGAGGCGATTGTCTGGGTCGAGCGGTATATGCGTGATGCCCGTGGCGAACTGCTGGGCGGGCGACCCAGTGATGTGCTGTTCCCCAGCCTGCGCGGTGAGCAGATGACCCGCCAGACGTTCTGGCATCGGATCAAGCACCAGGCCAAGGTCGCCGGCATCGGCAAGTCCCTGTCGCCCCACACCTTGCGCCACGCCTTCGCCACCCATTTGCTCAACCACGGCGCCGACCTGCGAGTGGTGCAGATGTTGCTCGGCCACAGCGACCTGTCGACCACCCAGATCTACACCCACGTGGCCCGGGCCCGCCTGCAGGACCTGCATGCCAAGCACCACCCAAGAGGCTGAATCGAAGGCCCGTGGGTAGGCGCTTCGTTGCCTCGCGTTACCGGGAGTCGGCCACAGGGACCTTATGTGATAGGCTTTGCCGGTTTGCACGATGGACGGTTATGACCCGGTGTTCCGATACGGGCGTTCTAGTCGATCCATTTGTCCGCCTTCAGGAGTTCTCATGCGTCTGACCCAGATTTTCGCCGCCGCAGCCATTGCGTTGGTCAGCACTTTCGCCGTCGCCGATGATGCGGCTGACAAAGCCATCCGCAAGAGCCTGGAAACCCTCCAGCTCGACACGCCGATCGAAACCATCAGCGCCAGCCCGCTGGCCGGTCTTTACGAAGTCAAGCTCAAGGGCAGCCGCGTGCTGTACGCCAGCGCCGACGGTCAGTACATCGTCCAGGGCTACCTGTTCCAGCTCAAGGACGGCAAGCCGGTCAACCTGACCGAGAAAACCGAGCGCCTGGGCGTTGCCAAGCTGGTCAACGGTATCCCGGTCGCTGAGACCGTGGTCTACCCAGCCATTGGCGAAACCAAGACCCACATCACCGTATTCACCGACACCACCTGCCCGTATTGCCACAAATTGCACGCTGAAGTGCCGGCCTTGAACAAAATGGGGGTCGAAGTGCGGTATGTTGCTTTCCCGCGCCAGGGCCTTGGTTCGCCGGGTGATGAGCAACTGCAGAACGTGTGGTGCTCCACCGACAAGAAAGCGGCCATGGACAAGATGGTCGATGGCAAGGAAATCAAGGCCGCCAAGTGCGCCAACCCGGTTTCCAAGCAGTTCGCCCTGGGCCAGTCGATTGGGGTGAACGGTACGCCGGCAATCGTTTTGGCTGATGGTCAGGTGATTCCGGGCTACCAGCCGGCGCCACAAGTCGCCAAACTGGCGTTGGGTGCGAAATAATCCTGTGTCGTCACGGTAAGCCTTTGACGATCATGGAGTGACGACAGCCGTCGGCGCTCCATTAATAGAGAGCCGCACAGGTTGTGGCTGTTTTTCACGGCCGACCTTGTGTCGGCCGTTTTATGGGGAGTTCAAAGTGAATCCGGTCAAAGTAGGCATCTGTGGGTTAGGTACCGTCGGTGGCGGCACCTTCAACGTACTTCAGCGCAACGCCGAGGAAATTGCTCGTCGTGCCGGGCGTGGAATCGAAGTGGCACAAATTGCCATGCGCACGCCAAAGCCTCAGTTCCAGACGACCGGCATTACGATTACCAACGATGTCTTCGAAGTGGCCACGAACCCTGAGATCGACATCGTCATAGAGCTGATGGGCGGCTATACCGTTGCCCGCGAGCTGGTACTCAAAGCGATCGAAAACGGAAAACATGTGGTCACCGCGAACAAGGCGCTGATCGCCGTTCACGGTAACGAGATTTTCGCCAAGGCACGCGAGAAAGGCGTGATCGTGGCATTCGAAGCGGCGGTAGCCGGTGGCATCCCGGTGATCAAGGCGATCCGCGAAGGCCTCTCGGCCAACCGCATTAACTGGGTCGCAGGGATCATCAACGGCACTGGCAACTTCATCCTCACCGAAATGCGCGAGAAGGGCCGTACCTTCGAAGACGTGCTCGTCGAGGCCCAGGCCCTGGGTTACGCCGAGGCCGATCCGACCTTCGACGTCGAAGGCATCGATGCCGCGCACAAACTGACCATTCTGGCCTCCATTGCGTTCGGTATCCCGCTGCAGTTCGACAAGGCCTACACCGAAGGCATCACCCAACTGACCACCGCTGACGTGAACTACGCCGAAGCGCTGGGCTATCGGATCAAGCACCTGGGTGTGGCTCGCAGCACCTCCCGCGGCATCGAGCTGCGCGTGCACCCGACCCTGATCCCGGCTGATCGCCTGCTGGCCAACGTCAACGGGGTGATGAACGCGGTCATGGTCAACGGCGATGCTGCCGGGTCGACCCTGTTCTACGGCGCCGGTGCTGGCATGGAACCGACCGCTTCGTCGGTGATCGCCGACCTGGTGGATGTGGTTCGCGCCATGACCAGCGACCCGGAAAACCGCGTCCCGCACCTGGCCTTCCAGCCGGATTCGCTGTCGGCCCACCCGATCTTGCCGATCGAAGCCTGCGAGAGCGCCTACTACCTGCGCATCCAGGCCAAGGACCATCCGGGCGTGCTGGCCCAGGTGGCGAGCATTCTGTCGGAGCGGGGCATCAACATCGAATCGATCATGCAAAAGGAAGTCGAAGAACACGACGGCCTGGTGCCCATGATCCTGCTGACGCACCGTGTGCTGGAGCAGCACATGAACGACGCCATCACGGCCCTCGAAGCGTTGCAAGGTGTGGACGGTCCGGTGGTACGGATCCGTGTCGAACATTTGAATTAATTCAGCGGCAAGCGGCTCGCTGCTCGCAGTTTGCCGCTTGAAGCCCAAACCGAAGGTTTGCCCCTATGCGTTATATCAGTACTCGCGGCCAGGCACCGGCCCTGAATTTCGAAGACGTTCTGCTGGCGGGTCTGGCCAGCGACGGCGGCCTGTATGTGCCGGAAAACCTGCCACGTTTCACCCAGGAAGAAATTGCTTCCTGGGCCGGCCTGCCGTACCACGAACTGGCCTTCCGGGTGATGCGCCCGTTTGTCGCCGGCAGCATTCCGGATGCCGATTTCAAGAAGATTCTTGAAGCCACTTATGGCGCGTTTTCCCACAGCGCAGTAGCGCCTTTGCGCCAGCTCAATGGCAACGAATGGGTGCTGGAACTGTTCCACGGCCCGACCCTGGCGTTCAAGGATTTTGCCCTGCAACTGCTCGGCCGTCTGCTCGACTACGTGCTGGAAAAGCGCGGCGAGCGTGTGGTCATCGTCGGTGCCACATCGGGTGATACCGGTTCGGCGGCGATCGAAGGCTGCAAGCACTGCGAAAACGTCGACATCTTCATCCTGCACCCGCACAACAGGGTCTCGGAAGTCCAGCGTCGGCAGATGACCACGCTGTTTGGCGACAACATCCATAACATCGCCATCGAAGGCAACTTCGATGACTGCCAGGAAATGGTCAAGGCCAGCTTCGCCGACCAGAGCTTCCTCAAGGGCACGCGCCTGGTCGCGGTCAACTCGATCAACTGGGCGCGGATCATGGCCCAGATCGTTTACTACTTCCACGCGGCCCTGCAGTTGGGTGGCCCGGCGCGTTCGGTGTCGTTCTCGGTACCGACCGGCAACTTCGGCGACATCTTCGCCGGTTACCTGGCCCGCAACATGGGGCTGCCGATCAACCAGTTGATCGTCGCCACCAACCGCAACGACATCCTGCACCGCTTCATGAGCGGCAATCAGTACGTCAAGGAAACCCTGCACGCGACCCTGTCGCCGTCGATGGACATCATGGTCTCCTCGAACTTCGAGCGCCTGCTGTTCGACCTGCACGGTCGCAACGGCGCGGCAATCGCCGGCCTGATGGACAACTTCAAGCAGGGCGGGGGGTTCAGCGTCGAACAGGAACGCTGGACCGAAGCGCGCAAGCTCTTCGACTCCCTGGCCGTTGACGATGCGCAGACCTGCGAGACCATCGCCGAGGTGTTTGCCCAGACCGGTGAGTTGCTGGATCCGCACACCGCCATTGGCGTCAAGGCCGCGCGTGAGTGCCGCCGCAGTCTGGATATCCCGATGGTGATTCTCGGCACGGCGCACCCGGTCAAGTTCCCCGAGGCCGTTGAAAAAGCCGGCGTAGGAAAAGCGCTTGAGCTACCTGCTCATCTTTCCGACTTGTTTGAGCGAGACGAGCGCTGCACCGTTCTGCCAAATGACCTGAAAGCGGTACAGGCCTTTGTCAGTCAGCATGGCAACCGTGGCAAGCCGCTCTGAGCGGCAAAAGTCTGACACATTTGAAGCCCGTCTCCTGACGGGCTTTCTTATTTCTGCATGTCACACTGCGCATCGTTTTGCCCCTCAAGGACGGGTAAGTGAATGTGAAGGACGTGGGCATGCAGCTTTTGAGACGGTTGACGCCAGCCTTGCGCTGGCTGGTTTTTTTCAGCGTGCTGATGCTGGGCCGGGAAGCCATGGCCGCGGCGCAGCAGGCCTTGGCAACGCCGAGCGGGGTGACGGTCAGGCCGCTGGTGCTGAGTCCGCAGGAGCGGGCGTGGATAGCCCGCAACCCGCAGGTGATTGTCGCCTCGGTGCAGTACCCGTTGTACTTGTTCAAGGACGAACAAGGGCAATGGACAGGCCTGAGCAACGATATCCTGCTGCGGCTCTCGCGGATGACAGGCTTGCAGTTTGTCCACCAGGAATCGTTTTCCACCGAGCACCTGCTGGGCCTGCTGGAAAGCGGGCAGGCGGACATGAGCAGCACGCTGGTGGTGAACGATGAGCGCAAGGGCTTCCTCGACTTCAGCCACGCCTTTGGTGGGTCCGGCTGGGTCTTCGTCGGGCTGGCCACGGGGGAGCCTGTGCAGTCGCTGGAGGCGCTCTCAGGCAAGGTCCTGGCACTGCCGGCCAGGCATGCCCTGGAAGCCGGTATCCGGCGTGACTATCCGCAAATCCAGTTACGCTCGGTGAAAACCTACGCCGAAGCGCGTGCCCTGGTCGAGAGCGGCGAAGCCCAGGCCACTATCGAGAACGAAAACGGCGCCTATCAGTTTCCGGCGGGGCGCCTGAGCATCGGAATGAGTGTCGACGGCCACTGGGTGACTGATCATTTGGCCGTGCGCAAGGGCCAGCCGCACCTGTTGAGCATCCTCAACAAGGCCCTCGAGGCCTTTCCTCCTGCCGAGTTGCGCGCGATCCGGGTGAAGTGGCTCAGTGGCGTAGTGCCCATGCCCCAGCCTTCACCGTGGCAGCGGTTGATTCAATGGGCGTGCTGGGGCGGCGTGCTCGCAGGCGTGTTCGGGTTGATCTCGGTGCTGTGGAATCGCCGGCTCAAGTGCCAGGTCGAGCGGCGCCTCAAGGCCGAAGAGACGCTGGACGATCAACTGGCGTTTGAGCAATGCCTGATCAATGCCATGCCCGATCCGGTGTTCGTCAGGGACCTGGAGGGGCGCTTGATCCTGTGCAACAAGAGCTATGAGGAGTACCTGTCGACACGCTTTGACCGGATCCAGGGCAAACGGCTGACCGAGGTCGATATTCTGCCGGCCGCCACGGGCCAGTTGCTGCACGCTGAATTCATCGAGCAACTGGGCAGCCGCAAAGGCCGGTTTATCGAGCGCCAACTGACGTTCAACCACGGCACCCGGGACATCTACCAGTGGACGGTGCCGTTCTATAGCGCCAAGGGCGTGCTGCGCGGTGTGCTGGGCGGCTGGACCGCGCCCCGTGGGCCGCGCCACCAGGAGCCGCGCTGAGGCATTGGCGCGGTGTTTTTATCCTGTCATCTTTTCCCGGCATGCTCTGCCAACTAGGGTGTTGCGATATGCCTTCAGTCGAGATCTAGAGCTTTCTTCTCGGGCCAGTGGTCATTTACAGTGAACGCGCCTTGGCACTTTGTTTCGGACTATTGAGTGGTGATCGAGATGGAAAGTATCAGCCTATTGTTGGGTGAAGCACTGAGCCCGTACCAGGTAACGCTGACCCCGTCGGGTGTTCATGGACAGTGCCTGGTGACCTTGAAGAATGCCGTGGGCGCGATAGTGGTCGAGCGTGAGTTCAGTCAGGCTCAACTGCGCGACAAGCGCCAGCTCACCGACGTGGTCGACGGCTTGCACCGTGATGTGCTGATTGCCGAAGGACGGCTGCAGCCCTGTGTGATCGCGGCTTTGCGCAACGCAGCGCAAGACAAGCTGGCAACACTTGGCCACTGATTGATTTTTCCGGGAACCTTCCCGGTATCCTGCGAGTCAGACCCTGTACCAACACGCTCAAGCATTGTGCTCCGGTGCTTGTCGCTTGTGGTACGGGTCCTTGTTGACCACGTTTAACCCCGAGTCGTCTCCCCACTTCTCGGGGTTTCTTTTGTCTGGCGTTTATTCAGGGGGCCGGGTCCTGGAAAAAACTTCGGGCGTCTTCCAGGTATTCGTCGCGCATCTGTGGGTCGAGCCATTGTGCATAAAACTCGATCAAGCGATTGTCCCTGAGCCTGAGCACCGTGGCGTTGATCGCCTTGATGGCCTGGCGTCCCTGGACCGTATCCGAGCAAGCGATATGGATCGATTGGTACTTGTCTGCGCCACGAATCCCGTAGAACTCCAGCTCCTCGGGCGCGATGCCCTGTTGCTGCGCCTGATAGCGGATTTCCGGCCAGTAGCCCAGCAACGCCATCAGGCGCCCCGCACGCTGCATTTGCAGGAGGCTGCCCAGGGCATCGTTACCGTAGTGGGCCGACAGGCTGCTGCCGGGAGCTTGCTGCAAGACGCGATCGACCACCTGGCCGTAACTGCGTTCGGCGACCACGCCCAGCTTGCTGTCGCCGCGCGCCAACAGTAACCCCAGGTCAACCTGGTTATTGATGATGTAGGGCGCCAGCGCGCTACGGTCCTGATGGCGGATGGTGATGCCGTTGCTGTGGATTCGGAAGACCGGGATCGAATAGGCGAGGCGTTTTGCCCGTTGCGGACTCCACAACAGCGAAGGGTCGCAGGTGAAGCTCGGCTCCAGGAGCATTTGCATGGCACGCGCGCGGTTGACCCGCATCAGGCTGTGCTGGTACCCGGGCAAGCTGGCGATCAGCAGCGGCATGAACTGATCGACCGCTCCCTGGTTTTTCTGCGCCCCCTCGAAAATCGTCAGCGGCGGTAAATCGCGCAGCAGCCAGACCAGGGCGCCCTTGCCTTGGGCGGCGGCCGGCATTACCACAAGGCCGGCCAGCACCGCGCCGATCAGCGCCAGGTGCAGTTGTCGGCCCATCAGCCGACCCAGTGCAGGCAGGCCGTTCAGCTTAGATCGCCCCATCTTCACGCAGGCGCGTGATCTGTGCCGCGTCATACCCCAGCGCACCCAGTACCTGGGCGTTGTGTTCGCCCAATTCGGCGCCCACCCATTCACAGCTGCCGGGGGTTTGCGAAAGTTTTGGCACGATGCCGGGCATCTTGAAGTCCTTGCCGTCGGGCAGCTTGGCCTGGAGGAACATCTCGCGCGCGAGGAATTGCGGGTCGCTGAACATGTCTTCGGCGCTGAAGATGCGACTGGCGGGCACCTCGGCGGCGTTCAGGCGTTCGATCACGGTGTCCAGCGGTAGCGAGCTGACCCACCGATCAATCACCCCGTACAGCTCGTCACGCCGGCTGTCGCGGCCATCGTTGCTGGCCAGGATCGGGTCGCCGGCCAGATCGTCGCGGCCGATGGTCTGCATGAAGCGCTTGAAGATCGCATCGCCATTGGCGCCGATCTGCACATGCTTGCCGTCGGCACTGGTGTGAATGGAGGAGGGCGTGATGCCGGGCATGATGTTGCCGGTGCGCTCGCGGATAAAGCCGAACACATCGAACTCCGGGACCATGCTTTCCATCATGGCGAAGATCGCTTCGTACAGCGCCACGTCCACCACTTGCCCCTGGCCTCCGTTGACCTCGCGATGGCGCAGAGCCATGAGGGCGCCGATCACTCCCCACAACGCGGCAATCGAGTCACCGATGGAGATCCCGGTGCGTACCGGCGGACGGTCCTCGAAGCCGGTGATGTAGCGCAAGCCACCCATGGACTCACCCACCGCACCAAAGCCGGGCTGGTCTTTCATCGGGCCGGTCTGGCCAAAGCCGGACAAGCGCACCATCACCAGTTTTGGATTCAAGGCATGCAGCACATCCCAACCCAGGCCGAGTTTCTCCAGCACCCCGGGACGGAAGTTTTCGATGAGGATGTCGGCTTCACCCAGCAGCTTTTTCAGAATGGCCAGGCCGTCGGGGTGCTTGAGGTTCAGGGTCAGGGACTTCTTGTTGCGTGCCTGGACGAACCACCACAGCGACGTGCCTTCATAGAGTTTGCGCCACTTGCGCAACGGGTCGCCGCCATCCGGGGATTCGATCTTGGTCACATCGGCGCCGAATTCGGCACAGATACGCGAGGCAAAAGGCCCGGCGATCAAGGTGCCGAGCTCGATGACTTTCAGGCCGGAAAGCGGTTTGGCGGTAAGCGGCATGGGCGATCCTGTAGGACAAAAGCGGAGTCAATGCAGCCTTTTATCATAGCCGGGCGGTCATCGCCCAAGCTTGATGGTCGTCATGATTCGTTGAATGGCCCCGGCATCGGTTAGACTTGCCGCCTTTCCTCGTATCAAGAAGCCCGTTCATGGCCCAGCCGTCCACGACCTACAAGTTTGAACTGAACCTTACCGACCTCGACCGCAGCGTGTACGAGAACGTCAAGCAGACCATCGCCCGTCACCCTTCGGAAACCGAAGAGCGCATGACGGTGCGGCTGCTGGCGTATGCCTTCTGGTACAACGAGCAGTTGTCTTTTGGTCGCGGGTTGTCGGACGTGGACGAACCGGCACTGTGGGAAAAGAGCCTGGACGATCGCGTGCTGCACTGGATCGAAGTCGGCCAGCCAGACGCCGACCGCCTGACCTGGTGCTCGCGTCGCACCGAGCGCACCAGCCTGCTGGCCTACGGCAGCCTGCGAGTCTGGGAAGGCAAAGTGATCCCGGCGATCAGGAACCTGAAAAACGTCAACATCGCCGCCGTGCCCCAGGAAGTCCTGGAAACCCTGGCCAAGGACATGCCCCGCGTCATCAAGTGGGACGTGATGATCAGCGAGGGCACGATCTTCGTCACCGACGACCGTGGCCAGCATGAAGTCCAGTTGCAGTGGCTGGCGGGCGAACGCGGCTGAGGCCTGTTGTCGATGTGGCGGCATTAGCCTGTAGTCCCGCCGCATTTAACCTGTGAATTGAAGAGAAACCACTGTCATCCCATGCGCATAGAACCTCGCCAGCTTCCCGCCACCCTGCCATTTCTCGGTGATCTGCCACCGCTGTTGACCCGCCTGTACGCGGCGCGCGGGGTGCAGTCGGAGGCGGAGCTGGACAAGAGCCTGGCGCGCTTGATCCCGTTTCAGCAGCTCAAGGGGATTGAGGCCGCGGTGGACCTGCTGGTGGTGGCACTGGAGCAGCGCCAGCGGATCCTGATTGTCGGCGACTTCGATGCCGACGGCGCGACGGCCAGCACGGTCGGAGTGCTGGGGTTGCGCCTGCTGGGGGCGGCCCATGTCGATTACCTGGTGCCCAACCGCTTTGAATACGGCTATGGCCTGACCCCGGAAATCGTCGAGGTGGCGTTGACCCGCACCCCGCAATTGCTGATCACCGTGGACAACGGCATTTCCAGCGTCGAGGGCGTGGCCGCAGCCAAAAAGGCCGGGCTCAAGGTCCTGGTCACCGATCACCACTTGCCGGGCGACGAACTGCCGCAGGCCGATGCGATCGTCAATCCGAACCAGCCGGGCTGCGCTTTTCCGAGCAAGGCACTGGCCGGGGTCGGGGTGATTTTCTACGTGCTGATGGCGTTGCGTGCACGCCTGCGCAGCCTGGGCTGGTACGCCAGCACGGCGCAACCGAACATCGGTGAGTTGCTGGACCTGGTGGCGCTGGGCAGTGTGGCCGACGTCGTTCCCTTGGATGCCAACAACCGGATCCTGGTGCATCAGGGCCTGGAGCGGATTCGCGCCGGGCGTGCGCGGCCGGGGATCAAGGCGATCCTCGAAGTGGCCAAGCGAGACCACGGGCGGATCACCTCCACCGACCTGGGCTTCATCCTCGGTCCGCGCCTGAACGCCGCCGGGCGCCTGGATGACATGAGCCTGGGCATCGAGTGCCTGCTTACCGATAACGTCGAACTGGCGCGGGAAATGGCCGCACAACTGGACGGCATGAACCAGGACCGCAAATCCATCGAGCAGGGCATGCAGCGTGAAGCGCTGGCCCAGCTCAAGGACCTGCCCGTGGAGTCGATGCCGTTCGGCTTGTGCCTGTTTGATCCTGAGTGGCACCAGGGGGTGATCGGCATTCTCGCGTCACGGATGAAAGAGCGCTATTTCCGCCCCACCATTGCCTTTGCCGATGCGGGCGACGGCATGCTCAAAGGCTCCGGGCGGTCGGTGCAGGGATTGCACATTCGCGACGCCTTGAGCGTGGTCGCGGCACAGCACCCGGACCTGATCAGCAAGTACGGTGGTCACGCCATGGCGGCGGGCCTGACCTTGCCTGAAGCGAACTTCCCGCTGTTCGCCGCGGCGTTCGACGCCGAAGTGCGCCGCCAACTGCGTGAAGAAGACCTGACCGGGCGGCTGCTGTCGGACGGTACCCTGGCCGTTGAAGAGTTCCACCTGGAACTGGCCCGCGCCTTGCGCCACGCCGGACCCTGGGGGCAGCACTTCCCGGAGCCGCTGTTTCATGGCGTGTTCCAACTGGTCGAGCAGCGGGTGGTGGGTGAGCGGCACCTCAAAGTGGTCCTGAAAAGCGAATGCGGTTCGGTCAAGCTCGACGGCATTGCCTTTGGTATCGATCGCGAAGTGTGGCCGAACCCGACCATCCGCTGGGTCGAACTGGCCTACAAGCTCGACGTGAACGAGTTTCGCGGCCAGGAAACCGTGCAGTTGATGATCGCCCATATCGAGCCGCGTTAAACCCTGCTGCCTGCGCCGATGTCGACTAGGCTCTAAGCACTGCTTGATTGGCCTTGTGACGTTTTGTCCATTTTTTACCCGCGGGGGCGGGTCCTGCATCCTTTCCTGTCACTCGTCGACTATTCAAACAGAACCCTGGAGCCTGCCCACTGATTCGAGAGGTGCCCCATGAGTCTGCTGCTTGAACCCTATACCCTTCGTCAATTGACCCTGCTCAACCGCATCGCCGTGTCGCCGATGTGCCAATACTCCAGCGTCGATGGACTGGCCAATGACTGGCACCTCGTGCACCTCGGCAGCCGCGCCGTGGGCGGGGCCGGCCTGGTGTTCACCGAAGCCACCGCCGTGACTGCCGACGGTCGCATCACCGCCCAGGACCTGGGCCTGTGGAACGACGCGCAGATCGAACCGCTGCAACGCATCACCCGCTTCATTACCGCCCAGGGGGCGGTGGCTGGCATCCAATTGGCGCACGCCGGGCGCAAGGCCAGCACTCATCGGCCCTGGTTGGGCAAACATGGCAGCGTCAAGCCGGCCGATGGCGGGTGGACCCCGGTAGGCCCTTCGCCGATCGCCTTCGATCCGGAACACAGCCAGCCCACTCAACTGAGCGAAACCCAGATCGGCGACGTCATCCAGGCTTTTGTCGAGGCCGCGAAACGCGCGCTGGAGGCCGGCTTCAAAGTGGTCGAAGTGCACGCCGCCCACGGTTACCTGCTGCATCAGTTTCTTTCGCCCCTGAGTAACCAGCGGCGCGATCAATACGGGGGGTCGTTCGACAACCGCATTCGTCTGGTGCTGCAGGTGACCGAGGCGGTGCGTGCCGTGTGGCCAGAGGAACTGCCGTTGTTCGTGCGGGTATCGGCCACTGATTGGGTCGAAGACGGCTGGAATCCGGACGAAACCGTGGAGCTGGCGCGTCGCCTGAAAGCCTTGGGGGTCGACCTGATCGATGTGTCCTCGGGTGGGACCGCGGCAAATGCCGAGATTCCGACCGGGCCGGGGTACCAGACGCGGTTTGCCGAGCGGGTGCGCAAAGAGTCCGGGATCGCCACCGGCACCGTCGGCCTGATTACCGAACCGGCCCAGGCCGAGCACATTTTGCGCACGTGCCAGGCCGACATCATTCTGCTGGCCCGTGAACTGCTGCGTGACCCTTATTGGCCGCTGCACGCCGACGACGACCTGGGCGGACGCAAGGCGATCTGGCCGTCACAGTACCAACGGGCGACCCACCGCGATCAGCCGATCCATGAGTCGGATCTGCGGGATTGACCGATGTGCAGGAGCGAGCTTGCTCGCGATGGACGTCAACGATGACGCGCATGGTCTGAATCAACGCGTTGTCCTTGAGTTCTTCGCGAGCGAGCCGCAAGCGGGCACCCACCCCTACAGGGGACCGTTCAAAACGTAGGGGCTGGCCCGCCGAGGGGGCTTTTACGCCGCAGGCCAATCCGGATAGTTACGCTTGTCCGGCGCCGGCGGGAAGTACTGGTACAACCAGGTCTCGCTCAGCGTCCGGTCCTGGGTGCGGATAAACAGGCGCAGTTCCACCGGCTCCACGCTGTCGTTGGTGGGGAACCAGTCGAAGGTGATCCGGTAGCCCTTGATGTCATCGAGCGCCAGCACGTTGAAATCCTTGACCTCACCGTTCGAGGCCGTCAACACCGGCTCGATGCCGGTCCCCGCCGGCAGGCGATCCAGGCCGCCGCCGTTGAAGTCCACGGCAAAACGTCGTGCCCAGACCTTCGGGTAATGCTCGCCCGGGGCCCAGCCTTCGGTGAACCCGCCCATGCCGGAACGGGTGGCGTTGACCCGTGCCAACGGTGTACCGACGGGCGGCAGGGCGCTCCAGTAGAGCTTGTAGCCGTAGTTCAGGGAGTCGCCGGCCGCCACTGGCTTTTTCGGCGTCCAGAAGGCCACGATGTTATCCAGGGTTTCACCCGTGGTCGGGATTTCCAGCAGGTCGATGGAGCCCTCGCCCCAGGCGGTGGTCGGTTCGACCCACAGGCTTGGACGCTTGCTGTACCAGTCGACGGTGTCCTGATAGCTGGCAAACTCGTGGTCGGTCTGGACCAGGCCGAAACCTTTCGGGTCCTTGTCGGCGAAGGCATTGAACTGCAGGGTCGCCGGGTTGTTCAGCGGACGGCAGATCCACTCGCCGTTGCCACGCCACATGGCGAGACGGTCCGAGTCGTGGATTTGCGGGTGAATGGTGTCGCACATGCGCCGCTCATGGGTGCCGCAACTGAACATGCTGGTCATCGGTGCAATGCCCAGTTGTTCGATGGCAGTGCGGGCGTTGACGTGGGCATCGACGGCCATCACCACCTGCGTGGCCTGGCAATCGATGTCGAAGCGGTAGGCCCCCGTGGCGCTCGGCGAGTCGAGCAGGGCATAGACCACGAACCGGGTGCTGTCCTTGTCCGGGGTTTCGAACCAGAACTTGGTGAAGTCAGGGAATTCTTCGCGTTTTTTTGCGTAGGTGTCGATGGCCAGGCCGCGCGCCGACAAGCCGTACTGGCCGGTGTTGTCCACCGCGCGGAAGTAGCTGGCGCCGAGGAACGACACCACGTCGTGCCGGTCCAGTTCCGGGGCCTTGAACAGCTTGAACCCGGAGAACCCCAGGTCGCCCTTGAGCTGCGCCGTATCGACTTTGGAGTTTTGGTAGTTGAACAGTGCCGGGCGGAAGTGCACTTCCCGCGCCTGCCGGGTTTTCGGGTCGACGCTGTACATGCGCACTGGCTGCTTGAAGCCCATGCCGACATGGAAAAACTGCACGTCGAGCTGGCCGTTCAGTTCATTCCACAGGGAATGCTTGGCGTCGTATTGAATGGCATTGAAATTCTGCGGCGTCATGCTGGCCAATGTCGGTGGCAGCACCTGCTTGGTGTCGGCGTAGCGGGTGCTGGCCAGTTGTTTGGCCTGCACCTTCAACGCCTCGAAATCGAAGGCTTGCGCCTCACCATCAGCCGTGCCGGCCCAGGCACGGGTGGCCAGCAGGCCGGTGGCCGAGAGGCCGGTGTAGGCGGCGATGGCCATGGAGGCCTTGAGCAAATTCCTGCGGTGCATAGGACAACCTGTCTTGGACGATCCCGCGGCGTTCCTGGCTGCGTTACGGATCAGAAATAAAGGTTCGGACAAGCCTTCGGCCAAACGCATGGGAGTTTAAACAGATGGCAAACAAGTTAAAGGGTTCGAAATAACTCGCAAACTGATTGGCTTGCACTTTACGCAAAACTGCGATGGGTCAGGTCACGGCTGGGGGGGCAATGCCTGTGCGGTGCCGTGTTTAAAATAAGCGTTTTCATTTTTTTGACTAATTACTCTAAAAACACCTCGCAACGGATTTTTTGTTTCTATTCTTAGGTTCATGACCGGCCCTTGCCCTTGGGTTGGCGCAGGTTGGAGCAACAGCAGGGCGATGGAGTAACCAGGGTTTCATCACATGCAGAGGGACATCGTCCATGGCTAAAGCGCACGGCATCATCGGTTGGCTGGGGTTTTTTTCAGGCATGAACCTTTCACGGCGATCGCGCCGGTTGAGTTCAGAGGAGATAAAGCTGGTGGAGCGCTATCGCGAGCTCTCGGAGAGTGACCGGATTGCCATGCGCTATCTGGTGGATGCGATGCGCAGTGTTTCACGGTACTGAAGGGACGCTTGAACTCTCCCCAGGCCATTGCCGGGGGAGAGCACTACCAATAGGGGGTACGCTCGGTTCGCGCAGACAGCATTTCGTGGCGCCTGGACCTTAGCCCACTTCACCTACCGCCCTGTACGCCTCATCGATCGCGGCGTGGGCATAAGCACTCCAGGCTGCGTCGGAGTTGGCGATGCTGACCTTGCCCACGGGCTGACGCGCCAGGTTCATCAGTTTTTCACTCTCGTCGGAATCGTCGTACAAGCTATTGGAGAAGTACGCGTAGCCGTGTGACCAGCGGTTGACGGTGATGCCCAGGATGTCGGTCTGGTGGTTGAAGCCACCCGGGCCGAGCATGCGTTGCAACTGATCGCGCAGTTGGGCTTCGAGGACCTCGAAGGTCTGCCCGTACAGTCGGCCTCGACCGGCACGGGCCTGGTCGCGGGCGTTCATGCCGCTGTTGGGGCTGGTGGGCACGTAGACCATGTGCAGGCCGATCGGCTGTGTCGGGTCCTTGGGATGATCGTAGCCGCCCATGCTCACCGGGTAGTCGAGCTTGATCCGGCTGTAGGGTTGGGTCGCGGCATAGATTTCGTGGACCCCCAGTTTCTGGAACGACTGCCAGTTGCGGATCACCACTTTGGTGTACACCAGCGGGAATTTCACGTTCTGGCTCAGGGCGTGGGATTGTTCGGCCGAGAGGTCGCGCAGCAGGTAGGGAATCATCATGTTGTAGCAGGCCATGATGCAGTGTTTGCCACGCACCTGGCTCAATTGCCCGCCACGGCTGTAACCAATGTTCACCCCATTGCCGACGTTGCGCACGCTGACTGCAGTGCTGTTGAGGCGAATCCGTACCGGCGTTTTCGCCTGGTCGAGTTTGCTGTAGTCGAACGGTGCCAGGACGATGTCGTCCATGGTGTGACCGGGGGCCACCGCCGGGATCAGGCTGCGCACCAGCAAGCGGGCCAGCGAGGCGTTGCCGTCGGGGAAGTGGTAGATGTAGGGCTCTTCCATTTCCGCCTGGGCTTCTTCGCTGATCGGTTCCAGGTTCATCGCCGCGAAGCCTGGGAAACCGACGTTGTAGGCGTCATACGCTGCCACGGCATCGATGCTCAGGGCCATGAAATCGTTGGTGCGGCTCTGGAAATACTTCACCGCCTGTTCCGAGAGTCCGACGTCCTTGAGCAGGAAGTCGCGATAGCTGGTGCGTTCCAGGTGAGCGGTTTTTTCCTCGGTGGACTGGCCTGCCAGGTAATCCTTGGGTGCGCTGTGCACCGCGATCAGGGCATCACGGTCGGCCTGCGGCAGCGGGAAGTCGTTGATGAAGTCTTCAATGCGGCGGGCGTGCAACTGGTCCGGCGCGATGTCGTCGGCCACCATGGGGGTTGGGTCGCCGGTCACCAGTTTGTCTTCACCGAAGTTTTCCTTGTCGAAGAACACCGCGCGTGACAGACCCAGGCCAGGGTAGAACTGGCGATCGAAAGCGCTTTCAAAGCGCTTCATGTCGACCCCGAGCTTCTTCAGCAGGCCGTTCACTTCCTGGCTGAAGAGGTGGTTGGGCGACTGGAAGGCTTCACTGCCGCCATAGCCGAGGATCATCCGTCCGCCGGCGGAGAACTCGTTGCGCTTGGCGTGGCCACCGAAGTCGTCGTGGTTTTCCAGGATCAGGATGCGTGCCTTGGGGTGTTTCTCGCGGTAGAACCAGGCCGCGGACAATCCGCTCAGGCCGCCGCCCACCACCACCAGGTCGTAGTCTTCACTGATCGGCAGTGAGTCGGTGTCGAAGACTTTTTTCTCCCAGCCCATCTGGTGCGCCAGTTCGAACGAGCCAACGTGGCTGCCGCGCAGGCCGGTGAGGGCGGGTGGGTAGTAGCGGCCGTCAGGGGCGGCCTGGAGCAGTTGCAGCGGGGTCATTCCGGCGGCAATGCCGATGGCGACGCCGTTGAGGAAGTCGCGGCGGGTGATATCCATGTTCAATCCTTGGTGGTTTTTTAGTCGCCCGGACCCGCGTGCATGGGGCAGGGCGTTATCGTTACCGGCTGACTTTCCAGGCATCGCCTGCCGCGGCGAGCACGATGGCTCAACCAGGATCCGAGGTTATCGTTTTTTTGGGGGGGGGCTTCGCGAGCAGGCTCCCACAGGGGCTGCGGTGAACCTGTGGGAGCCTGCTCGCGAAGCGGTTAATGCTTGAACATCACATGCCGCACGGTGGTGTAGTCCTCTAGCCCATACATGGACATGTCCTTGCCATACCCGGACAGTTTCTGACCGCCATGGGGCATTTCACTGACCAGCATGAAGTGGGTGTTGACCCAGGTGCAGCCGTACTGCAAACGCGCGGCGAGACGGTGGGCGCGGCCCACGTCGGCGGTCCACAGCGAAGACGCCAGGCCGTAGTCCGAGTCGTTGGCCCAGCCCAGTACCTGGGCCTCATCGTTGAAACGGGTCACCGAGACCACTGGCCCGAACACTTCACGCCGAACGATTTCATCGTCCTGCTGGGCATCGGCCAGTACCGTCGGCTCGAAGAAGAAACCATCGCCTTCCACCGCCTTGCCGCCGGTAACCAGGCGAATGTGCGGTTGCGCCACGGCACGCTCGACAAAACCGGCGACGCGGTCGCGATGCTGGGCGGTGATCAGCGGGCCCAGTTCAGTGGCGGGATCATCCTGCAGGCCGTACTTGATGCTGCTCACCGCGGCCCCGAGCTTTTCCACGAACCGCTCGTAGATCCCGGCCTGGGCATAGATGCGGCAGGCAGCGGTGCAGTCTTGCCCGGCGTTATAGAAACCGAAGGTGCGGATGCCTTCCACGGCCGCGTCGATGTCGGCGTCGTCGAAGATGATCACCGGCGCCTTGCCGCCCAGTTCCATGTGCATGCGTTTGACGCTGTCGGCGGTGCTGGAAATGATGTTCGAGCCGGTGGCAATCGAGCCGGTCAGCGACACCATGCGCACTTTCGGGTGGGTGACCAGCGGGCTACCCACCGTTGGCCCACGACCGAACACCAGGTTGAGCACACCCGCCGGGAAAATCTCCGACGCGAGCTCAGCCAGGCGCAAGGCGGTCAACGGGGTTTGTTCCGACGGCTTGAGTACTACGGTATTGCCGGCCGCCAGGGCTGGAGCGATTTTCCAGGCGACCATCATCAGCGGGTAGTTCCACGGTGCAATGGAGGCGATCACGCCCACCGGGTCGCGGCGGATCATCGACGTGTGGCCCGACAGGTACTCACCCCCGGCCATGCCGCTCATGCAACGGCTGGCGCCGGCGAAGAAGCGGAACACATCGGCAATCGCCGGGATCTCGTCGTTCAACGCCGCGCTCAGGGGTTTGCCGCAGTTGTCTGATTCCAGCTTGGCCAGCTCTTCGCCGTGGGCTTCGATGGCATCGGCGAGCTTGAGCAGCAACAGCGAACGGTCCTTGGGTGGGGTCTGCGACCAGTTGTCGAAGGCGGCATCGGCGGCACGTACGGCCGCGTCGACCTGGGCTTCGCTGGCTTCGTTGATCTGCACCAGCACGCGGCCCAGCGACGGGTTGAAGACGGCCTGGGCCGGGCCTTCGCCTTCCACCAGTTGGCCGTTGATCAGCAGTTTGGTTTGCATGTTCATGTCCTCTTTGGCGCTTTTATTGTTCTGTAGAAACCGGATCACTGTAGGAGCGAGCCTGCTCGCGAAGAACGTCAGAGCACCGCGTTCATCCAGGCAGCACTCGTCATCGTCAACGTTTTTCGCGAGCAGGCTCGCTCCTACAGGAGATGTTGGTCGTCAGTTACTTCCCACCGCTACCGGCCACGCTTTCACCCCCACGCGTCAGGTAATAGGCACCGAGAATCGGCAGCATGGTCACGATCATCACCAGCATCGCCACCACGTTGGTCACGGGCACATCCCGTGGGCGGCTGAGCTGGTTGAGCAGCCACAGCGGCAAGGTGCGTTCATGGCCGGCGGTGAAGGTCGTCACGATGATTTCGTCGAACGACAGGGCAAACGCCAGCATGCCGCCGGCCAGTAACGCCGAGCCCAGGTTCGGCAGCATGATGTAGCGGAAGGTCTGCCAGCCGTCGGCGCCCAGGTCCATCGAGGCCTCGATCAGGCTGTGGGAGGTGCGACGCAGGCGGGCGATGACGTTGTTGTAGACGATCACCACACAGAAAGTCGCGTGACCGACGATGATGGTGAACATGCCTGGCTCGATGCCCAGGGTCTTGAAGGTCGCCAGCAACGCGATGCCGGTGATGATCCCCGGCAGGGCAATCGGCAGGATCAGCATCAGCGAGATACCTTGCTTGCCGAAGAAATCCCGCCGGTACAGCGCCGCCGAGGCCAGGGTGCCGAGGACCATGGCGATCAGGGTCGCGAGGGCGGCGATCTGGGCCGACAGCTTGATGGCTTCCAGTACGTCAGGCCGTGAGAACGCCACGCCGATCCACTTCAGGGTGAAGCCTTTGGGCGGGAAGCTGAACGCCGCGTCTTCGGTATTGAAGGCGTACAGGAAGATGATCAGGATCGGGAAGTGCAGGAACACCAGCCCGCCCCAGGCGGCAATGCGCAGACCTAAAGAAGCTTTTTCAGAGTGCATCGAAGGCCCCCAGGCGTTTGACGATGGACAGGTAGATGGCGATCAGCACGATGGGCACCAGGGTGAAGGCCGCGGCCATGGGCATGTTGCCGATTGCGCCTTGCTGGGCGTAGACCATGCTCCCGACGAAGTAACCCGGCGGGCCCACCAGTTGCGGCACGATGAAGTCGCCCAGGGTCAGGGAGAAGGTGAAGATCGAGCCGGCGGCGATGCCCGGTACCGACAGCGGCAGGATCACCTGCATGAAGGTCTGGCGCGGCTTGGCCCCGAGGTCGGCGGAGGCTTGCAACAGGGACGGTGGCAGGCGTTCCAGCGACGCCTGGATCGGCAGGATCATGAACGGCAGCCAGATGTACACGAACACCATGAAGCGTCCCAGGTGCGAGGTGGACAAGGTGCTGCCACCGACCCCGGGAATCCCCAGGACGAACTGCAGCACCGGCTCCAGCCCCAGGTGCTGCACGAACCACTGCGCAACGCCGCCCTTGGCCAGCAGCAGGGTCCAGGCGTAGGCCTTGACGATGTAGCTGGCCCACATCGGCATCATCACCGCGATGTAGAAGAACGCCTTGGTCTTGCCGGTGGTGTAGCGTGCCATGTAGTAGGCAATCGGAAACGCCACGATGGCGCTGGCGATCGACACCACGATGGCCATGCTCAGGGTGCGCAGGATGATGTCGAAGTTCGACGGCTGGAACAGCGCGGCGAAGTTGCCCAGGGTCAGGTCGGGGGTGACCGCCATGGTGAAGTCGTCAAAGGTGTAGAAGCCCTGCCACAGCAGGGTCAGGAGCGAACCCAGATAGATCGCGCCGAACCAGATCAGCGGCGGTACCAGCAGCATCGACAGGTACAGGTTGGGGCGGCGGTACAGCAGGTTGGAGAACCGGCGCAGCGGCGAGCCCCCGGGGGGCGTTTGGGTCATGGCTACGGTGTTCATCTCAAGCCCCGCTCGTGACGGTGTCGTGCAGTGGGGTCATCGCCTCGCGGGCCCAGCGTGCGCTGATGCGTTGCCCGGTCTGGTGCTGGGCGCTGGTGTCCAGCCACTGGTTGTTGGCCTTGCTGATGTTCAGGGTCTGGCCGTTTTCCAGCTTCAACTCGTAACGGGTGGCGCTGCCTTGGTACTGGATGTCGTGCAGCAGGCCGCTGACTTCGATCTCATGGCTGGCCAGCGGGCCTTCGGCGAAACGCACGTGTTCCGGACGAATCGAGAAGGGCTGCGGGTTGCCGCTCAGTTGTTGCGCCAGGTCGCCGCGGATCACGTTGGAGGTGCCGACGAATTCGGCGACGAAGGTGGTGGCCGGTTTCATGTACAGGTTGCGCGGGGTGTCGACCTGCTCGATGCGGCCTTTGTTGAACACCGCCACGCGGTCGGACATCGACAGGGCTTCGGTCTGGTCGTGGGTGACGAAAATGAAGGTAATGCCGAGCTGGCGTTGGAGCTTTTTCAGCTCGCTCTGCATTTGCTCACGCAGCTTCAGGTCCAGCGCCCCCAGGGGCTCGTCGAGCAACAGCACCCGCGGGCGATTGACCAGCGCCCGGGCCAGGGCCACGCGCTGGCGCTGGCCGCCGGACAATTGCACCGGCTTGCGCTCGCCGTAGCCACCCAGGGCCACCATGGCGAGGGCTTCTTCGGCACGCTCCAGGCGCTCGTTCTTGGCCACGCCCTTGACCTTCAAGCCGTAGGCGACGTTGTCGCGGACATTCATGTGCGGGAACAGGGCGTAATCCTGGAAGACGGTGTTGACGTCACGCTGATAGGGCGGCAGGCCGGCGGCTTCTTCGCCGTGGATGCGGATCGACCCCGCGCTCGGCTGTTCGAAGCCGGCGATCAGCCGCAGGCAGGTGGTCTTGCCCGAGCCGGAAGGACCGAGCATGGAAAAGAACTCGCCGTCCTGGATGTCGATGGAAACCCGGTCTACGGCTTTCACTTCGCCGAATAGACGGGAAACGTTGGTGAACTGGACTGCAAGCGTCATGGTGCGATGCTCCAAAAAGGCGCGGGCCGTCGCAGCGGCCCTGCCTGGACTTCTGAAAAAACAGTTATTGCGTAAACCGTTGAGCTTTTGACAAAGCTCAGGATGTGGAAAAGTCGTTTCGGGAGCGTCGCGAGCGGCGATTAGTCGTGTCCGGCCAGCGCACAGCCCCCGGAGCGTACGTCAGTACGTGAGGAGGCGAGCACTGCCCGGGCGCGAATAATCGACGCGCAGCCGCTACCGGAATGACTTTTAGCGGCCGCCCATGATCGCGATGTAGTCCTGGGTCCAGCGGCTGTATGGCACGAACTTGCCACCTTCAGCCTGCGGGGTTTTCCAGAAGGCGATCTTCTCGAACTGGTCGAATCCGTTGGTCTTGCAGCCTTCGGCACCCAGCAGTTCGCTGCCCTGGCAAGCCGCCGGGACCGCGGGCAACGAGCCAAACCAGGCCGCGACGTCGCCCTGGACCTTGGGTTGCAGCGACCAGTCCATCCACTTGTAGGCGCAGTTCGGGTGCTTGGCCTCGGCGTGCAGCATGGTGGTGTCGGCCCAGCCGGTGGCGCCTTCTTTCGGGATGGTCGAGGCGATGGGCTGTTTCTCGTTCATCAGGCCGTTGACCTGATAAGGCCAGGCGCTGGAGGCCACTACCCCTTCGTTCTTGAAGTCACTCATTTGCACGGTGGTGTCGTGCCAGTAGCGGTGGATCAGCGGCTGCTGGGCGCGCAGCAGGTCGAGCACGGCCTTGTATTGCGCTTCGGTCAGCTCGTAGGGGCTCTGGATGCCCAGTTCCGGCTGGGTGGTTTTCAGGTACAGCGCCGCGTCGGCGATGTAGATCGGACCGTCATAGGCCTGCACGCGGCCCTTGTTCGGCTTGCCGTCTGGCAGGTTCTGCGCATCGAACACCACGTTCCAGCTGGTAGGCGCGGTCTTGAACACGTTGGTGTTGTACATCAGCACGTTCGGACCCCATTGATAGGGGGTGCCGTACGTTTGCTGGTTGACCACGTACCAGGGAGCGTCCTTGAGGCGCGGGTCGAGGTTTTTCCAGTTGGGGATCAGGGAGGTATTGATCGGCTGCACACGCTTGCCGACGATCAACCGTAGCGAGGCGTCGCCCGAGGCGGTCACCAGGTCGTAGCCGCCCTTGGCCATCAGGCTGACCATTTCATCGGAAGTGGCGGCGGTCTTGACGTTGACCTTGCAGCCGGTCTCCTTCTCGAAGCCGGTCACCCAGTCGTAGGCCTTGTCGCTTTCGCCCCGTTCGATGTAGCCAGGCCAGGCCACGATGTCCAGTTGGCCCTCGCCGGCACCAACGGCTTTCAGCGGTTCGGCGGCCTGGAGGCTGGCACTGGCCAGCAGCGCGGTGGTGATTGCACTGAGCAGTGCGGTCTTGTGCACGAACATGGGGTTTCCCTCTTCTTTAAATTATGGTCGGGGCAGTATTGAACGTGATGCAGCTGGCCTTTTCGGCTTGTTGTTAGCTTAGTAGCGTTACTTCAGGTCATTGCCGTGGCGGGCCATGATGTGCCGCACCACGCTGTAGTCCTGCAGCGAATCGCTGGACAAATCCTTGCCGTAGCCGGAGCGTTTCAAGCCGCCGTGGGGCATTTCGCTGACCAGCATGAAGTGGCTGTTGATCCAGGTGCAGCCGTACTGCAAGCGCGCCGCGACCTGCATCGCCTTGTCCAGGTTCTGCGTCCAGACTGACGAGGCCAGGCCGTATTCCGAGTCGTTGGCCCAGTCCACTGCCTGTTCCAGTTCGTCGAAGCGGGTCACGGTGACCACCGGGCCGAACACTTCGCGCTGGACGATTTCATCGCTTTGCTTGCAACCGGCGAGCAGGGTTGGCTGGTAATAGAAGCCGGCACCGGAATGCACCGCCGCGCCGGTCACCCGCTCGATGTGCGGCTGGCCGAGGGCGCGCTCGACGAAGCTGGCCACGCGGTCGCGCTGGCGGGTGCTGATCAGCGGGCCGATTTCGTTGTCGGCGTCACGCTTGCCGGCGAACCGCAGGCTGCTGACCGCCGCGCCCAGTTCCGCCACCAGTTTGTCGTGTATCCCGGACTGGGCGTAGATGCGGCAGGCCGCCGTGCAGTCTTGCCCGGCGTTGTAGTAACCGTAGCTGCGCACGCCGGCGACCACGGCTTGCAGGTCAGCGTCGTTGCAGACGATCACCGGCGCCTTGCCGCCCAATTCCAGGTGGGTGCGCTTGAGGGTCTTGGCGGCGGCCTGGAGGATTTTCTGCCCGGTGACGATGTCGCCAGTGAGCGAGACCATGCGTACTTTGGGATGGCTGACCAGGTGGCTGCCCACCCCTTCGCCGCCCCCGCAGATGATGTTGATCACCCCGCGCGGCAGAATCTCGGCCAGCGCCGGCGCCAGGGCCAGGATTGACAACGGGGTATGTTCCGACGGCTTGAACACCAGGGTATTGCCGGCGGCGAGGGCCGGGGCGATTTTCCAGGCGGCCATCATGATCGGGTAGTTCCACGGCGCAATCGAGGCCACCACGCCAATCGGATCGCGGCGCACCATGCTGGTGTAGCCCGGCAGGTATTCACCGCTGAGTTGGCCGGTCTGGCAGCGCACGGCGCCGGCGAAGAAGCGAAACACATCCACTGTGGCGCTGAGGTCGTCCTGGCGCGCCAGGTGCAGTGGCTTGCCGCAGTTCAGCGATTCCAGGCGGGCCAGCAGGTCAGCGTGTTTTTCGATGGCGTTGGCGATGTCCAGCAGGATGTTCGAGCGCTGTTGCGGCGTGGTTCGCGACCAGCCGGCAAAGGCCCGGTGGGCGGCGAGGATCGCGGCTTCGACCTGTTCGGTGTTGGCTTCGGCAATGTGGGTCAGCACTTCGCCGGTGGCCGGGTTGAGAATCGGCTCGACGAAACCCTGGCCGGCTACCAACTCACCATCGATCAGCAATGCGGTGAACAACGGGGTCTGCGCGCCGGGCATTTTTCGGGCTCTCTTTTGTTGTGTGGCCATGGTGCTCCCTGTCACTGGGGCCCCGACCGTCTTATAGATGCACAAAGACTAGTGGCGGGGCTTGAGGACGACAAATACTAAATACTGAATGCCGCATTCGATTAAATAGATGGCTTGCGTCCACCGGGCGGCTGTTCGCGGGCCACTGTCAGGAAGGGGTCGACCAGTGCCGGGCGGGCGGTGCCACGGCGCCAGGCCAGGCCGACATCGAGGGTCTGGCTGAGGTCGGCGATGGGCCGGGCTTCGATGATGTCGCCTTCCAGGGACCATGGGCGGTAAGTCATGTCGGGCTGGATCGACACCCCCAGGCCCGCTGCTACCAGGCTGCGCACGGCCTCGGTCGAGGCGGTGCGCAAAGTGATGCGTGGCTGCAGCGAGGCGGCTCGCCACATGCGCTGGGCGTTGCGGTCCATCTCGTCGACGTTCAGTTGGATCAGTGGCTCGCGGGCGACGTCCGCCAGGTTGATGCTGTCGTGCTCCAGCAGCGGGTGCTGGGCCGGTAGCCACAGGCGGTGGGGCGAGTGGGTCAGCACTTCGGTTTGCAGGGCGTGGCGATCCTCGAGGTTGGACAGGATCAGCACCCCGACATCGATTTCGCCGCTGACCAGCAAGTGCTCGATGTACGGGCGTTCGTCCTCCATCACCCGTATCTCGACATTGGGGTAGGCCCGTTGAAAACGGGTCAGCAGGTCGGCCAGGTAGTAGCCCGCGACCAGGCTGGTGACACCGATGGTCAACTGCCCGGCCACCTGGTCGGTGCTTTGTTGCAGGCTGCGCTTGGCGTTGTCCACGGTGGCCAGGATCAAGTGCGCCTGGCGCAGGAACTGGTGTCCCTGGTGGGTCAGGGTCATGCCCTTGGCGTGGCGGTTGAACAGGTTGACCCCAATCTCCTGCTCCAGTTGCTGGATGGCCAGGGTCAAGGTGGACTGGGAGATATACACCGCTTGCGCGGCGGCCGAGATCGAGCCGGTTTCGGCGACGGCGATGAAATGACGGATCTGACGCAGAGTCATCATGGGAAATTACCCGGTGGGCGGTTTTTATAGATTTTTCCCAGTGTATATCTTTTTTATCGATGCCCTAGCTCAGCAGGCACGGCGACCGCAAGGGGTGGGCAACATCTGGAAGTACACTCACTGACAGGACCCGGGCACTTTAGATCTAGGCTGATGGCCTTATTTATCGGTTAAACGTTAATTTCTGGAGGCCATACATGATTACCCGTGGTTTGCTCGATCAGTTACTCAAGTCCGGCCAGGACCTGTTGCAGAACAAGGCCGGCGGTACCCAGAACAAAGCAGCGGGCGGTGGCCTGGGCAGCCTGCTCTCCGGTGCGGGCGGCGGGGCCTTGGCCGCTGGCGCGATGGGGCTGCTGCTGGGTAACAAGAAGGCGCGCAAAGTCGGCGGCAAGGTGGCGGTCTATGGCGGCCTCGCGGCACTGGGCGTGATCGCCTACAAGGCCTACGGCAACTGGCAGGCTCAGCAGGGCACGGCGCCGCAGACCGAGCCGCAAACCCTCGATCGCCTGCCACCGGCGCAGGTCGAGCAGCACAGCCAGGCCATCCTCAAGGCCCTGGTGGCAGCGGCCAAGGCCGATGGGCATGTCGACGCGCGTGAGCGTGAGTTGATCGAGGGCGAGTTCCGCAAGCTGGACAACGACCAGGAGTTGCAGCACTGGCTGCACGCCGAGCTCAACAAGCCGCTGGACCCGACCGATGTCGCCCGCGCCGCCAGCACCCCGGAAATGGCCGCCGAGATGTACATCGCCAGCGTGATGCTGGTGGACGAAGAGAACTTCATGGAAAAGTCCTACCTCGACGAACTGGCCCGCCAGCTCAAGCTGGAACCGGGTTTGAAGGCTGAACTGGAGAAGCAGGTGCGCCTCTGAGTGTTGTCGTGTGGGAGCGCCGCCCGGCGAGCTCCCACATCAAGTCCTGTGCAAGGCGGGCATTGGCACACGCCCGCCGCCTGTAATGGCCAATCCACGGTCTGTTTCTACACAAATATCACTGGCGGCCCTTGGTTCATCTGACGGAAAGTAGCCGTCCCAGAGCGGACCCGGACTTTTCGCTCGGGATGAGACGCAGTGCGCAACCGCTGCTTAATCCCAGCGCGCCCTCGGCTATACTCCCCACCATTTGAATGGCCCCGAGGACTGACTGTGAAGAACTGGACGTTGCGCCAACGCATTTTGGCGAGCTTTGCGGTGATTATCGCCATCATGCTGTTGATGGTGGTCGTCTCTTATTCACGTCTGCTGAAAATCGAAGCCAGTGAGAACAGCGTTCGCGATGATGCCGTGCCAGGGGTCTATTACAGCTCGATGATTCGCAGTGCCTGGGTCGACAGCTACCTGAAGACTCAGAAAATGCTCGGGCTGGAGGAGGGGCAAGGGGTCACTGAGCAAGACCTCGCCGACTTCAAGACCTTCGAGCAGCGTCTCGAAGAGCATATAGCCAGCTATGCCACCACCGTTCAAGGTACCGAAGACCGCACCGAGTTCGATGCCTTCGAGAAGGCGCATCAGAATTTCAGCCGGATTCTGGGCGCGGTCCTTGAGTTGCGTAAAAACCACCAGGAGCAGGAGGCAATCAAGCTGTTCAACGAGCAGTTGACGCCGGCCTGGATTGCTGGCCGCCTCAAGCTCAACGACATCATCCGTGAGAACAAGGCGGTGGCCGACCACGCGACCACCGCCATCGACGACGCCGTCGTCGCGGCGAAAATCAGCATGGGCGTATCATTATTGGTGGCGGTGCTGGCGGCGGCGCTCTGCGGTTTCCTGCTGATGCGCGCGATCATGGCGCCGATGAACCGCATCGTGACGATCCTCGACATCATGCGCACCGGTGATTTGAGCAATCGCCTCAACCTCGACCGCAAGGATGAGTTCGGCGCGGTGGAAACCGGCTTCAACGACATGATGACCGAGCTCACCGCGCTGGTGTCCCAGGCCCAACGTTCTTCGGTGCAGGTCACCACGTCGGTGACCGAGATCGCCGCCACCTCCAAGCAACAGCAGGCCACGGCCACCGAAACCGCAGCGACCACCACGGAAATCGGGGCAACCTCGCGGGAAATCGCGGCGACCTCCCGCGACCTGGTGCGCACCATGACCGAAGTCTCCACCGCTGCCGACCAGGCCTCGGTACTGGCGGGCTCCGGTCAGCAGGGCCTGGCGCGCATGGAAGACACCATGCACTCGGTAATGGGCGCGGCCGACCTGGTCAACGCCAAGCTGGCGATCCTCAATGAGAAGGCTGGCAACATCAACCAAGTGGTGGTGACCATCGTCAAGGTCGCCGACCAGACCAACCTGCTGTCGCTGAACGCCGCCATCGAAGCGGAAAAGGCCGGTGAGTACGGCCGCGGGTTTGCCGTGGTCGCCACCGAAGTGCGGCGCCTGGCTGACCAGACGGCCGTGGCCACCTATGACATCGAACAGATGGTCCGTGAGATCCAGTCCGCGGTCTCGGCCGGCGTAATGGGCATGGACAAGTTCTCCGAAGAAGTGCGCCGCGGCATGTCCGAAGTACAGCAGGTCGGCGAACAACTGTCGCAGATCATTCATCAGGTCCAGGCGCTGGCGCCGCGGGTGCTGATGGTCAACGAAGGCATGCAGGCCCAGGCTACCGGTGCCGAACAGATCAACCATGCGCTGGTGCAGTTGGGTGATGCCAGCAGCCAGACCGTCGAGTCGTTGCGCCAGGCCAGTTTCGCCATCGACGAATTGAGCCAGGTGGCCGTCGGTCTGCGCAGCGGCGTATCGCGATTCAAAGTCTGATGAGCGAGCTTGTGGCCAAGCGGGGCGTGGGTGTGGCCCCGAAACAAGCGCTGTTCCTGGTGTTTCGCATCGGCGGCGAGCGTTATGCAGTGCAGGCCGTCGAAGTGGCGGAGGTGCTGCCACGCCTGCCGCTCAAGCCGATTGCCCGGGCACCGCACTGGGTCGCCGGGGTGTTTGCCTACCGTGGGACGGTGGTGCCGGTGATCGATGTCGGCGCGCTGACCTTCGGCCAGGTTGCCGAGGCGCGCACCAGCACACGCCTGGTGCTGGTGCACTATCGACCCGATGCCACGCTGCCGGCGCAACTGCTGGGGTTGATTCTCGAGCAGGCCACCGACACCTTGCGTTGCAATCCGGCGGAGTTTCAACCCTACGGTCTGGACAACTGCCAGGCGCCCTACCTGGGGCCGGTGCGCGAGGATGCCCAGGGGCTGCTGCAATGGGTACGGGTCGCGGACCTGCTGGACCCCCAGGTGCGGGCGCTGCTGTTTCCGTCGCCGCCCTTGGACCTGTCGATGCTTGAGGATCGCGCATGAGCAGCGACCAACGCTTTTTCGACTTCCTCAAGGAACGCATCGGCCTGGACGTGACGTCCGTCGGGCCGGCGATCATCGAGCGCGCGGTACGCCAGCGCACGACTGCGCAACAGGTGCAAACGGCCGATCAATACTGGCAACGCTTGTTGGCTTCACGAGACGAACAGCAAGCACTGATCGAAGCGGTGATCGTGCCCGAGACCTGGTTTTTCCGCTATCCGGAATCCTTTACCACCTTGGCCCGGCTGGCGGGCAAACGCCTGGCCGAGCTCAATAACATGCGCGCACTGCGCATCCTCAGCCTGCCGTGCTCCACCGGCGAGGAGCCTTATTCGATCGCCATGGCCTTGCTCGATGCCGGGTTGGCACCCCATCAGTTCAAGGTCGACGGCCTGGACGTCAGCCCGTTGTCGGTGGAACGGGCCAAGCGGGCGCGCTACGGCAAAAACTCCTTTCGTGGGCAGTTGGACGATTTTCGCGAGCGGCACTTCAGCGCCGAAGACGACGGCTATCGCCTCAGCGAACGGGTTCGCGAGCAGGTGCGCCTGCAGGTCGGCAACCTGCTGGACCCGACCCTGCTGGCCAATGAACCGGCCTATGACTTCGTGTTTTGCCGCAACCTGCTGATCTATTTCGATCTGCCGACCCAGACCCAGGTTTTTGAAGTGCTCAAGCGCCTGACCCACGTTGACGGCGTGCTGTTCATCGGCCCCGCCGAAGGCAGTTTGCTGGGGCGCCTGGGCATGCGCTCGATCGGCATTCCCCAGTCGTTTGCCTTCAGCCGTCACACCGAGCCTGAGCCCCAACCACTGCCGGCCTACATCACGCCAGCGCTGCCGGTGAGTCTGCCGGTGCGCCGCGCGCCTGCGCCGTCGGTACGCAATCGACCCTTTACCCCTGTGTCCCGGCCAGTGTCGTCACGGGCCGAGCAGCCCGGCGCGGGCGATGCGGCGGTGCTGCTGGCCAACATTGCAACCCTGGCCAACGAAGGCAAGAGCCCTGAAGCGCGTGCCGCCTGCGAGGCGTACCTGCGCAGCCACGGCCCGGTGGCGCAGGTGTTCTACTGGTTGGGCCTGCTCAGCGATGTGGCCGGCGGTGTGCTGGAAGCCCAGGGTTTTTATCGCAAGGCGTTGTACCTGGAGCCGCAACACCCCGAAGCCCTGATGCACCTGGCCGCCTTGCTCGCGTCCCAGGGTGATGTGGCCGGGAGCCGACGCTTGCAGGAGCGCGCGGCGCGCAACGAACGTACCGCGGACAGTGAGCGCAAACGATGATCGGTTCAGTTTCGTTGAACGTGACCCATGTCGATGCCCAGGCCATCGACGACTGCTGGAACCGCATTGGGGTCCACGGTGACAAGTCCTGTGGGTTGTTGGCCGAGCACATTCATTGCCGCAATTGCGCGGTCTACTCGGCCGCGGCCACCCGCTTGCTGGACCGTTATGCGCTGCAGCAGGACGATCAGGCCCATGGGTCGGCGACGGTCGAGGCGCAGGTCGCCACCCGTTCGCTGCTGATGTTCCGCCTGGGGGAGGAGTGGCTGGCGCTGAGCACCCGCAGCCTGGTGGAAGTGGCGCCTTTGCAGCCGGTGCATTCCTTGCCCCACCAGCGCTCGCGGGCGCTGGTGGGGGTGGCCAATGTGCGCGGCGCACTGGTGGCCTGCCTGTCGCTGGTGGAGTTGCTGGGGCTGGAGGCTTCGACGGCGACTGCGTCTGGTGCGCGGGTCATGCCGCGCATGTTGATCATTGCCGCCCATGGCGGCCCGGTGGTGGTGCCGGTGGACGAAGTCGACGGGATCCATGCCGTCGACCAACGGCTGCTCGACGCGGCCTCGCGCTCGGGCCAGCAGGCCGGCGCCAAGTACACCCGAGGCGTATTGCCCTTTAACGGTCGCAGTTTGCGTTGGCTGGATGAAGAACAGTTGCTGTCCGCCGTGACCCGGAGCCTCACATGACCCCCGAGCAAATGCGCGACGCTTCGTTGCTGGAGTTGTTCAGCCTGGAGGCTGAAGCCCAGACCCAGGTGCTCAGCGCCGGGTTGCTGGCGCTGGAGCGTGATCCGACCCAGGCCGATCACCTGGAAGCCTGCATGCGCGCCGCCCACTCGCTCAAGGGCGCGGCGCGGATTGTTGGCGTGGATGCCGGGGTCGAAGTGTCCCATGTGATGGAAGATTGTCTGGTCAGCGCCCAGGAGGGCCGCCTGCTGCTGCGCCCCGAGCACATTGACGCCTTGCTGCAAGGCACCGACCTGCTGATGCGCATCGCCACCCCCGGCAACGACGTCGGGCCCAGTGATATCTACGCCTACGTGGCGTTGATGGGGCAGTTGCTCGATCCCGCGTCGGCGCCGGAGCTGCTGATGGCCGAGCTGCAACTCGAACTGCCGGTCGCGCGTTTTGAGCTGTCGGAGCCCGAGCCGTTGCTGGTGACCTCGGCGGAGTTCGCCAAGCCCGCCAAACGTGTCACCGAGGGCGGCGAGCGGGTGCTGCGGGTGACGGCTGAGCGCCTCAACAGCCTGCTCGACCTGTCGAGTAAATCGCTGGTCGAGACCCAGCGTCTGAAACCCTATCTCGCGACCCTGCAGCGCCTCAAGCGTCTGCAGAGCAACGGCCTGCGCGCCCTGGAAAATCTCAACGCCCAGCTCAAGGAGCAGAGCCTGAGCCTGGAGGTCGAGGAGGCCCTGCAAGAGGCGCGCCGGCTGCTGGCCGAGTCTCAGCAATTGTTGGCGGAGCAAACTGCAGAGCTGGACGAGTTTGCCTGGCAAGCCAGCCAGCGTGCCCAGGTGCTGTACGACACCGCGCTGGCCTGCCGCATGCGCCCGTTTGCCGACGTGCTGACTGGCCAGGCGCGGATGGTCCGCGACTTGGGCCGTAGCCTGGGCAAACAGGTGCGCCTGGAGATCGAGGGCGAAAAGACTCAGGTCGATCGTGACGTGCTGGAAAAACTCGAAGCACCGCTGACCCACCTGCTGCGCAATGCGGTGGACCACGGTATCGAGTCGCCGGAGCAGCGCGTGCTGGCCGGCAAACCGGCCGAAGGGCTGATCCGCCTGCGGGCTTCCCATCAGGCTGGCCTGTTGGTGCTGGAGCTGAGCGACGATGGCAACGGCGTGGACCTGGAACGGGTCCGGCGCAGTATCGTCCAGCGTCAGCTGTCGCCGGCCGAGACGGCTGAGCAATTAAGCGAAGAGGAACTGCTGACGTTCCTGTTTCTGCCCGGCTTCAGCCTGCGCGACACAGTCACTGAGGTTTCCGGCCGTGGGGTCGGCCTCGACGCGGTGCAGCACATGGTGCGCCAGTTGCGCGGCGCGGTGGTGCTGGAGCAGAAGGCGGGCGAGGGCAGTCGCTTCCACCTTGAAGTGCCGCTGACCCTGTCGGTGGTCCGCAGCCTGGTGGTGGAGGTGGGCGAAGAGGCGTACGCCTTTCCGTTGGCGCACATCGAGCGCATGTGCGACCTGGCGCCAGAGGACATCGTGCAGGTGGAGGGGCGCCAGCACTTCTGGCACGAGGGCCGGCATGTCGGGCTGGTGGCTGCCACCCAATTGCTGCAACGGCCGGTGAGCCAGCACAGCGCAGCCACCCTCAAGGTGGTGGTGATTCGTGAACGCGATGCGGTGTACGGCGTGGCCGTCGAGCGTTTTGTTGGCGAGCGCACCCTGGTGGTGCTGCCGCTGGATGAGCGCCTGGGCAAGATCCAGGATATTTCCGCCGGGGCCTTGCTCGATGATGGTTCGGTGGTGTTGATCGTCGACGTCGAGGACATGCTGCGCTCGGTGGAGAAACTGCTCAATACCGGGCGCCTGGAACGGATCGCCCGACACAGCCAGCAGGCCACGCAGGTGGCCCGCAAACGGATCCTGGTGGTCGATGACTCGCTGACGGTGCGCGAGTTGCAACGCAAGCTGCTGCTCAATCGCGGCTATGACGTGGCCGTCGCGGTAGACGGCATGGATGGCTGGAACGCCCTGCGCGCCGAGGACTTCGACCTGTTGATTACCGATATCGACATGCCGCGCATGGACGGGATTGAACTGGTCTCGCTGTTGCGCCGCGACAATCGCCTGCAGTCGCTGCCGGTGATGGTGGTGTCCTACAAGGACCGTGAAGAGGATCGGCGTCGTGGGCTGGACGCGGGCGCCGACTATTACCTAGCCAAGGCCAGCTTTCATGACGATGCCCTGCTCGACGCAGTGGTAGAGCTCATAGGAGGAGCGCGGGCATGAAGATCGCAATCGTCAACGATATGCCCATGGCCGTCGAAGCGCTGCGCCGGGCCCTGGCGTTCGAGCCGGCGCACCAGGTGGTGTGGGTGGCCAGTAATGGCGAGGAAGCGGTGCAGCGCTGCGCCGAGCTGACGCCGGACCTGATCCTGATGGACCTGATCATGCCGGTCATGGATGGGGTCGAGGCGACCCGCCGGATCATGGCTGAAACCCCGTGCGCCATCGTCATTGTCACGGTCGACCGCCAGCAGAATGTGCACCGGGTGTTCGAGGCCATGGGGTACGGTGCGCTGGATGTGGTCGACACGCCGGCCCTGGGGGTCGGCAATGCCCAGGAGGCCGCCGCACCGCTGCTGCGCAAAATCACCAACATCGGCTGGCTGATCGGCGAGAAGGGCAACCGCGAGCGCCCGGTACCCAGCCCGCTGCGCAGTTCGGCCTCGCGCCAGCGTCTGGTCGCCATTGGCTCATCGGCCGGCGGCCCGGCGGCGCTGGAAGTGCTGCTCAAGGGCTTGCCGCACGATTTTCCGGCGGCCATCGTGCTGGTGCAACACGTGGACCAGGTGTTCGCCGCCGGCATGGCTGAGTGGCTCAGCAGTGTCAGTGGCCTGAACGTGCGCCTGGCCCAGGAAGGAGAGCCACCGCAAAGCGGCACGGTGCTGCTGGCCGGCACCAACCACCATATTCGTTTGCTGAAAAACGGTACGCTGGCCTACACCGCCGAGCCGGTCAACGAGATCTACCGGCCCTCGATCGATGTGTTCTTCGAAAGTGTGGCCAGTTACTGGAACGGTGATGCAGTGGGTGTGCTGCTCACCGGGATGGGCCGCGATGGCGCCCAGGGACTTAAATTGATGCGCCAGCAGGGCTATCTGACCATCGCTCAGGATCAGCACAGCAGCGCGGTGTACGGTATGCCCAAGGCCGCCGCCGTCATCGACGCCGCGGTGGAAATTCGCCCGCTGGAAAAAATAGCGCCACGATTGCTGGAGATCTTTGCAAAATGAATGACATCCGCAGCGGTACGGGCCACGTAGTATCTCAGGTGAATCCCCATGGATGAGTTACAGCTCGACGCTTTCAAGAACGATGAAAATGCCGCGATGGTGCTGCTGGTCGACGACCAGGCCATGATCGGCGAAGCCGTGCGGCGGGGTCTGGCGAACGAAGACAACATCGACTTCCATTTCTGCGCCGACCCGCACCAGGCCATCGCCCAGGCCATTCGCATCAAGCCGACGGTGATCCTGCAGGACCTGGTGATGCCCGGCCTCGACGGCCTGACGCTGGTGCGCGATTACCGCAACCACCCGGCGACCAAGGACATCCCGATTATTGTGCTCTCGACCAAGGAAGATCCCTTGATCAAGAGCGCGGCGTTTGCCGCCGGGGCCAACGACTACCTGGTGAAGTTGCCGGACACTATCGAGCTGGTGGCGCGCATCCGTTATCACTCGCGCTCCTACACCACGCTGATCCAGCGCGATGCGGCCTACCGGGCGTTGCGGGTCAGCCAGCAGCAGTTGCTCGACACCAACCTGGTGCTGCAGCGGTTGATGAACTCCGACGGCCTGACCGGCCTGTCGAACCGCCGGCACTTCGACGAGTACCTGGAACTGGAATGGCGGCGGTCGCTGCGGGACCAGACCCAACTGTCGCTGTTGATGATCGATGTCGACTACTTCAAATCTTATAACGACAGTTTCGGCCATCTTGAGGGTGATGAAGCCCTGCGCAAGGTGGCGGCCGCGATCCGCGATGCCAGCAGCCGGCCCTCGGACCTGCCGGCGCGTTATGGCGGTGAAGAGTTCGCCCTGGTGCTGCCCAACACCTCGCCGGGCGGTGCGCGGCTGGTGGCGGAAAAACTCCGTCAGACCGTCGCAGCCCTGAAGATTCCGCACATCGCCCCAGCCGAAGGGGCGAGCCTGACCATCAGCATCGGCCTGTCGACCATCACCCCGAAGCAGGGCAGCGACTGCCGGCAATTGATTTCGGCGGCTGACAAGGGCTTGTACCTGGCCAAGCACAATGGGCGCAATCAGGTGGGGATTGAGTAACAGCTTTCGACGCTACATATGGGGCTGTTTAGGGGGGGGGTGAAAAAGTAGCTGGCAAGCTTGGTATTCTAAAATAAGTTTGTCAGCTAATTACGAGTGTTTAAGGATTTTTTGATGTGGTTCGCAAGTAAGATCAGCTATCACGATAGAATTGATTTCTCAAAATCTTCCTTGGGCATCTGACAATCCGGGCATAACCAGTTGTCAGGGATATTCTCCCAGTGCGTTCCGGCTGGTATGCCGTTCATAGGGTCACCTACCATTGGGTCGTATTCATAGCCGCAGACAGTGCAGGTCATTGTGTTTTTTTTGAGATGCATGGTTATGTCCTATTGATTTTTTAGAGTGTTATCGTGGCAATTAGTCCGGTCGCCCCTAAGAAAAAACCTATTAGTGCTCCTCGTTCAGGTAGTTCCTTTAACATTGCATAGATAACAATGGGCTCTAGAATAAGTAGTAGCGTCAAAGAGGCGACTGTCACCACCCAAATGTTTCCGGTGGCCTTGTATCCAAGCCAGTATGCAAAGATCAGGCTTGTGCCGGCAATGCTAATGAGTAGTATTGGCTTGAGAAACATTAATGGGGTTTCCATTGGTTGGCTCTCAAGTTTTGAGGCATATACTTCGCTGTAAATAGTTAATATTTCGCCGAAGGTCATGAGTGCTAAGGCTGTGATCATGTAGTAGTGGTTTTTCATTTTTGACCTTTGGCGAGCGCTGATAAAATTGTATCAATTACAGTGCTGCCGAGTTGATTTTTTTCAAGTAAGAAGTGTGGTCCGTCGTGATCAAGTAGGAATGTGTTTTGGTAGCTTCCTGCTTCGAGTTTGGCTATGTTGTAAAGTGCATTTTCAGCCATGCCTAAGTTCGTGGTGTGGGTGTGTTTCAGTATTTTTATCGCGTTTCCAAAGTGAATTGCTTCGTCGGCTATTAAATTTTTAATCCATGTGTTAAAAGCAGGGTGTCCGAACTCGCTATAGAAAGTGTCTTTTTTGTATGTCTTGACCGAAATGTATTCGTCGTAGGCAAACATGAGTAATAGGTTGAATTCGCTGGAAAGTGTTTCTTCGAGACGCTCAAAATTTCCTTTTCTTGTCTTTAACTGGTCAATCAGCTCCTCTTCGCTTGAGCCGAATAAAAGACGATTCAGCTCAAAAAAACCATCAGCATGATTTTTCTCATCTGCAAACCAGTAATCTAAGTATTGAACAAAGTATGGTGAGAAGTTAGATCTTTGCAAGTGTAGGCGATGGTAAAGGTTGATGGCGTCATATTCTGAAACTAAATCCGCCATGAAAAAATCACGGTATTTAAGATCGATTTTTGAGTTTTTCCAACCGCTGTCCGATATTTCATTAAATATGGCTCGGGAGCTCCAGTTTCTTTTGGCTAAAAATGCTGGCTTCATTTGTTTTTATCCTGGTGGACTACTTTTTATTCGTTAAGTTTTTTTATGATGGTAGGAATGATCATGTTTTTAATTTCTTGCTTGGATATAGGGAAGTCGGGTGTGTTATGGTCCAAAGCGAATGTGCCGGAATAGGTTTCTTTTCTAAAGTCTATGTCGAAAATTTCTTCAAGGATTGAAGGAGTCTCATTTATCCGATCAGCAAATAATTCTTTGGCTTTCTGTACAAAGGAAAAGAAGTGAGCGGCCTCATCTTTTTTTGTTTTTCTGATCCAGGTGGATAATTGTTGGGATGCGAATTTGTCGTGCTTGGCTATGCTTCGATGATAAACATGCGTAGTGATTATCTCGTCGTAGGCGAGCATGATGAGTAATTTGAAAGCGTCATTCGTTATTGGGCTGATGAGGCTGAAGTCTGGTTTTCTTATTTCAGCTTCCAGTACGATTTGGTCGAGCGGTATGCCCGTGTAGGACGCATAAATCAGGGAAAAGCCGTAAGCGTGGTCAATTTCGTCCCTGAGCCATGGATTTAATACCTCTACCAGTGTTGGGAAGTAGTCTGCGTGTTGGGTTTCTAGATACCAGTACAGACGCCGAGCATCGTATTCTGTAATGATTGAGTCAAATAATATGTCCGCCCATTCAGTGCGCTCGACCTCGCTAAGGTTAATAACGGGGAATCTGAAATTAGCCAGAACTACTGCGGCGCCAGGGGTTGGACGAACTCCGAGGTTATGGTTGATATTCGCTGTTATCTTCATTGTTCTGACGCTCCGTCGTTTGTGGAGTTAACAGTTAGGTGCTACTCGGAAGTTGTTGAATAGCAAGGAGTTGTCAGTTGGGTTTGGCCGCCAGTCCGTTTCCTGTGTAACTATAGGTTGCCAGTACCGCTCTGCGAAGTCGTAAATGTATTGCCAGTCGAGATGTTCAGATTCTAATGCCCCTGACTTGGGGTTCGCTTCAGCCCACTTCATTCCAGCCACTATGCTTGAGACAACTTGTAAGCTTGTAGCGCTATTGTGCTTGGCCATTTTCCGCGCCTTTCCTATTGAGAGGTTAGAGCCGAGCCAGAATGATTTGTACTTTTTGCTAATTAGGAAGATTCCTAGTTCATCTATTCCTGAAACAATGGCGTCCTTTAGTACTTCTTTGGTGGCGACTTGGCGTTCACTTCCTTCAGTAAGTAGTTGCATCGAGTCTATCGCTTGGTCACAAGGGTGGTAGGCGTAATAGACGGTCGGGCGATAATCGGGTTTTAGTGGGTTGCCTAATGTTAAGTACTCCGCAATGGAAAGTGATTCGTTGTGAGTTAGTAAATATGCGAAAAACTCCAGGTAGTTAGGTGACCAACTTTTTACTATGATCTCTTGCCCTCGTTCGGTTAATTTCAACGAGTGATCTATGACTTTGGCTCTGGGTGGCACAGTCTCTTCGTGCGACCCCCATCCCATTTCTGCTGGTTGCAAACACTCCGTGATGAAGCCGTCTACTGACCAAGTGCACATGAAGTTATGTTTTTTACGAACTCCTGAGGTTATTTGAGTGTCTCGCTCTGATATCTGAATAACTTGCAATTGTAGCTTCTCAGCTAGCTCGGCCCACGCGATCTGTGCCGTTGGTCTATCGTGAATGTTATTAATGGCTGCCATTTCAATCATTGCTTTTTTGAGCAGGATCGAGATGAAGCCTGGGTTTGCACCATGTGCAACAAGTGCTGTTGTTGTGGGTGTTTGAGATTGTACGTATTGTTTAAACTCTTCCCGCAGGTGATGATTGCTGGTAAGGGTATGGTCTTTCTGAAACTCATACTCCCAAGGTTCTATGCACGTATCTAGATAAAGTGTGTCGAAGCGTTGAGCAAGGTCAATCAAAGCTATGCTTGAGACGGATACCGCCAGGTTCAAAAGAAAGCTGTGGTTGCTTAATAGTGGTGACAAAACCTCGCTAAAATTCTCATTGGTTATCAGTTGCTTGTTCAAGGTGGCCGAAAACTCTTTTGCGATGCTCTGTTGATTCTGGTTTGCTTCTTTGTCGAATATGACTATTTGCGCGTTGGTGTAGTTTTCTATTAATAAAGGAAGCAGTGCTTGAGCGATGCTGCCAAAACCTACAATTATTATGTTGTTAGTAGGTCTCATTATTATTCCTTTTTTTGAGGGGTGAGTTGGTTTTTAAGTGCGATTGTCATTGGATAAGGTTGTACGGTCTAAATGTAGGAAGCTAAGCTGGTCCACAAAAAGTGATTTTGTGTTTTTTAGAGTGAGTGCTTGTTTTCTCAAGTTTCTTTGTGTTGCTTATTTATAGGGGGGTGCGGGCCACTACGCAATTATTAGTTGAGTAGGATCTGTCCGCTTTCTTTGATGTTATTTCCTACAGCCTTATCGATGTATTTGTCTGGCCGCGGATAAGTTTTCTGAGAGGATGTGACGGTGTCCGGATCGGGATAGTGGCATTGCCTCGCTTTTAAGGGCTTCAGCCCATGGCATGCGCTCGTTGGCATGCCCAGGCTGAGCCCACTGATTTCGATGATTGGCGGCCAGGCGGGCTGCCGTGACGGCCTGATTACGTTATACTCGCCGGCTTTCAAAAGTTCGCCAACGAGTGCTGCCCGCCATGGAAATCAACCCGATCCTTAACAGTATCAAGGACCTGTCCGAGCGCTCCGAAACTATTCGGGGGTATCTTTGACTACGATCAAAAGCATGAGCGTCTGACCGAGGTCAATCGCGAGCTTGAAGATCCGAACGTCTGGAACAACCCTGAGTACGCTCAGAACCTGGGTCGCGAGCGCTCGCTGCTGGCCCAGATCGTAGAAACCCTCGATGAGATGTCCAGCGGCCTGGCCGATGCCAAGGACCTGCTGTTGATGTCTGCCGAGGAAGAAGACCAGGCCGCCGTCGATGACGTCGCTGCCGAAGTCGAACGCCTGCGCGAGGCCCTCGAGAAGCTTGAGTTCCGCCGCATGTTCAGCGGTGAGATGGATGCCAACAACGCCTACCTGGACATCCAGGCCGGCTCCGGTGGCACCGAGGCCCAGGACTGGGCCAACATCCTGCTGCGCATGTACCTGCGCTGGGCGGACAAACGCGGTTTCGACGCGACCATCATGGAACTGTCGGCCGGTGAAGTTGCCGGGATCAAGGGCGCCACCGTGCACATCAAGGGTGAGTACGCCTTTGGCTGGTTGCGCACCGAAATCGGCGTGCACCGCCTGGTGCGCAAGAGCCCGTACGACTCCGGCAACCGTCGCCACACCTCGTTCTCGGCCGTGTTCGTGTCGCCGGAAATCGATGACAACATCGAAATCGACATCAACCCTTCGGACCTGCGTATCGACACCTACCGCTCCTCGGGTGCCGGTGGTCAGCACGTCAACACCACCGACTCGGCCGTACGTATTACCCACGTACCGACCAACACCGTGGTCAGTTGCCAGAACGAACGTTCCCAGCACGCCAACAAAGACACCGCGATGAAAATGTTGCGGGCGCGCTTGTACGAGCAGGAAGTGCAGAAACGCAACGCCGCTTCGCAAGCCCTGGAAGACACCAAGTCGGACATCGGCTGGGGTCACCAGATCCGCTCGTACGTGCTCGATGCGTCGCGGATCAAGGATCTGCGCACTAACATCGAGCGCAGCGACTGCGACAAGGTGCTCGACGGCGATATCGACGAATACCTGGTGGCGAGCCTCAAACAAGGCCTGTAAGACATGCAACACGGGATCGCCTGACACACCGCGATCCTCTGTAGGAGCCGGCTTGCCGGCGATCCCCAGGCCGCAGGCCTGGGGGCAACGAACCTGTGATGGAATTTTTGAAGACATGAGCGACCTAGAACTCGATCCGCAAGCCCTGCAACAGGAAGAAAACACCCTGATCGCCCTGCGCAAGGAAAAGCTTGCTGCCGAGCGCACCAAGGGCAACGCCTTCCCGAACGACTTCCGCCGCGACAACTACTGCGATGCCCTGCAGAAGCAGTACGCGGACAAGACCAAGGAAGAGCTCGCAGAGGCTGCAATCCCGGTCAAGGTTGCCGGTCGCATCATGCTTAACCGTGGCTCGTTCATGGTGATCCAGGACATGTCCGGGCGCATCCAGGTCTACGTCAACCGCAAGACCCTGTCCGAAGAAACCCTGGCCGCGGTGAAAACCTGGGACCTGGGCGACATCATCGCCGCCGAAGGCACCCTGGCCCGTTCCGGCAAGGGCGACCTGTACGTGGAAATGACCAGCGTGCGCCTGCTGACCAAGTCGCTGCGCCCACTGCCGGACAAGCACCACGGCCTGACCGACACCGAGCAGCGTTATCGCCAGCGCTACGTTGACCTGATCGTCAACGAAGAAGTGCGCCAGACGTTCCGCGTGCGTTCGCAGGTTATCGCCCATATCCGTAGCTTCCTGATGAAGCGCGACTTCCTTGAAGTCGAGACGCCGATGCTGCAAACCATCCCCGGTGGTGCTGCGGCCAAGCCGTTCGAGACGCACCACAACGCGCTGGACATGGAAATGTTCTTGCGCATCGCGCCTGAGCTGTACCTCAAGCGCCTGGTGGTGGGCGGCTTCGAGAAAGTTTTCGAGATCAACCGCAACTTCCGTAACGAGGGCGTTTCGACTCGTCACAACCCTGAGTTCACCATGTTGGAGTTCTACCAGGCGTACGCCGACTACGAAGACAACATGGACCTGACCGAAGAACTGTTCCGTGAGCTGGCGCAGCTGGTCCTGGGCAGCACCGACGTGCCGTACGGCGACAAGGTGTTCCACTTCGGCGAGCCGTTCGTACGTCTGTCGGTATTCGACTCGATCCTCAAGTACAACCCTGAGCTGACGGCCGACGACCTGACCGACATCGACAAGGCACGGGCCATCGCCAAGAAAGCCGGGGCCAAGGTCCTGGGCTTCGAAGGCCTGGGCAAGCTGCAAGTGATGATTTTCGAAGAGCTGGTCGAGCACAAGCTGGAGCAGCCGCACTTCATCACCCAGTACCCATTCGAAGTGTCGCCGCTGGCCCGTCGTAACGACGACAACCCGAACGTCACCGACCGTTTCGAACTGTTCATCGGTGGTCGCGAAATCGCCAACGCCTACTCCGAGTTGAACGACGCGGAAGACCAGGCCGAGCGTTTCATGGCCCAGGTGGCCGACAAGGACGCCGGTGATGATGAGGCCATGCATTACGACGCCGACTTCGTGCGTGCGCTGGAGTACGGCATGCCGCCAACGGCGGGTGAGGGCATCGGTATCGATCGCCTGGTGATGTTGCTGACCAACTCACCGTCGATCCGCGATGTGATCCTGTTCCCGCACATGCGACCGCAAGCGTAAATGCCGCAGTGAAAAAGCCGCCTACGTCAGGCGGCTTTTTATTGCCTGTATGGAACAAACGTATCAACTTATTGCTTCCAACTGCGAGGTAAGACCGGTGAATCGTGCAAATGCTCAAGAAGGAGCAGCGGGGATCGCCACGGCGGTCGCTGAAAGTGTTCAGTACCAGGGCCGCAAGGCCAGCCGACAGGGCAGTGAACAGCGTCGACAGGACATTCTCGACGCCGCGATGCGCATTGTCGTGCGCGACGGTGTGCGAGCGGTGCGGCACCGCGCCGTGGCCGCCGAGGCCAGCGTGCCACTGTCGGCGACCACCTACTATTTCAAGGACATCGATGACTTGCTCACCGATACCTTTGCCCAGTACGTGGAGCGCAGCGCGGCCTACATGGCCAAGCTGTGGGCCAATCATGAAGGGTTGTTGCGCGAGATGGTTGACAGTGGGGATGGCAGCCCCGAGTCGCGTTCGCGGCTGGCCGACGACATTGCCCGGTTCACCGCTGACTATGTGCACCGGCAATTGCTCAATCGCCGCGAGCACCTGATGGCCGAACAGGCGTTCCGCCAGGAAGCCTTGCTCAACCCGCGCCTGGCGTTGCTGGTACGTTCCCATCAGCAGATTCTCCTGCAGGGCACCTGCCAGCTATTTCAGGTGCTGGGCTCGCCCGAGCCGCAGCAGGATGCCAAAGTGTTGACGGCGATAATCGGACGGATGGAATATCAAGGCCTGCTTAACGAGGCAGAGCCGTTGGCGGAGGAAGAAATGCTCGGAATCCTCACACGGTATATGCATTTGGTGCTGGCCTCGGTGTAACCCTTCGCAGGGCAGATGACTGGGGCGGTGTCGGCGTGTGTTCATTGGGAGTCTTGAATGAAGTACTGGCGTGTCATCGTGATCACCCTGTCGTTCCTGCTGCTCAGCGGCTGCCTGGTGTCATTCAACCAGGCCATGCCGGGGAGCGAGGCTGCGCCGGCGGGTTTGCTCGGCAAATGGACCAGCAAGAATGCCTGGGGTGAAGCACAGAACCTGGACCTGACCCGCGTCGGCCCGGACCGCTACCAGGCGGTCAGCTACTTCAAGGCCAAACCCAAGGAGCGCGAGGCCTATCCGTTTACGGTGTCGCGCCACGGCAACCGCTGGTACCTCTCGGCCAAGGTGCCGGCCCAGTACGGCGGCCATTTCACCATCGCCGGTTTTGAGCTCAACGATAAACAGGAGCTGGTGATCTATAACCTCGACCTGGAGCAGATCCGCCAGGCGCTTGGGCAACACCTCCAGGGTGAGCCGTTCAGCACCGATGACGGCGATGGCGTGCTGATCAACAGCAGCATGGACCAGGTGTTTGCCTACCTCGACGATCCGGCCAATTCCGACGTCTTCGTCGAGGCCGCACGGTATCAACGACCGCACACCACTCAATCAGCGCAGTAGGCAACGGTTAACCAAGGGAGCAACCGGTGGACGATTACCAACAGACGATACGCACCTTGTCTGATCGCATAGTGCTGGCGCAAACGCCGATCCGGGTCCTCGATGCGGTGAAGTGGGACGACAACATCCGTACGGGCTTCCTCAAGGCCAATGGCAAGGAAATGCCGGCGGTGGATCGGGACTATTACCTCAATCGGCCCCTGGCCTTCGATTCGAGCAAAGTGAAGCTGGAATTCCAGAACATCGAGCGCGACATCACTCGCCAGCTCGGCCAGTTCAACCCGGTCGGGCAGATCATGCGGCGCATGTGCAAGGAGTACCGCATGGTGGTGCGGATGCTCGAGGCCCGTGGCACCGAGGATTTCGGGCTGATATCCCAGGAGCTGTATGGCGCGGCGTCCGATGCGTTCCATGCCGGCGATCCGACCCTGGCCGATCTGGGCCTGATGATGTCCGACTACCTGAACAACATCGATGGCCGGGGCGACCTCAAGGACGAGCCGAAGATCCTCACCGCCAAAGAGGCCGTGCACCTGCTGCAGACCCGCTTGAACAAGGTGTTTGGCGAGGCCGAGGAAACCATCCGGGTGTTCGAGTCCGACGGGATCGTCGCCGATGCGGCGGCCGGTGCCGACTACATCAAGATTCGCACCGACGCGATGTTCAACGAACGTGACGTGCGCGCCCTGGAGGTGCATGAGGGGCTGGTGCACGTCGGCACCACGCTCAACGGGCTGAACCAGCCGATCTGCACCTTCCTCTCCAAGGGGCCGCCGTCTTCGACGGTGACCCAGGAGGGCCTGGCGATTCTGATGGAGATTATCGCCTTCGCCTCCTACCCCAGCCGCCTGCGCAAGCTGACCAACCGTACCCGGGCGATCCACATGGTCGAGGAGGGCGCGGACTTCCTGCAGATTTTCGAGTTCTTCCGCGAGCAGGGCTTCGAAATGGCCGAAAGTTATGGCAATGCCAGCCGGGTATTTCGTGGGTCGGTGCCAAACGGGCTGCCATTTACCAAAGATTTGTCCTATCTCAAGGGCTTTATCATGGTTTACAACTACATTCAGTTGGCCGTGCGCAAAGGCAAGCTTGAGCAGATCCCGTTGCTGTTTTGCGGCAAGACGACTTTGGAAGACATGCGCACCCTGCGCCAGTTGGTGGATGAAGGCCTGGTGGAACCGCCCAAGTACCTGCCCGCGCAGTTCCGTGACATGAACGCGTTGTCGGCCTGGATGTGCTTCTCCAACTTCCTCAACCACCTGAGCCTGGACCGGATCGAAGCGGACTACTCCAATATTCTGTAACCCCCTCCCATCGGTAGGAGCACGGCTTGCCCCTACCGAGGTGGGCGCCCCGATTTTTTTGCGAGGTTTCACCGGATGAGAATCCTCGGCATCCTTTGCCTGTTCCTGAGCCTCAGTGGCTGCAGCTCATTGCTGTTCTATCCCGAGCCCGGCCTGCCGTTTACCCCGGACAAAGCCGGGCTGCAGTACCGCGACGTCAGCCTGACCACTGCCGACGGGGTCAAACTGCACGCTTGGTGGTTGCCGGCAAAAGAAGGTGTCGCGGTCAAGGGCACCGTCCTGCATCTGCACGGCAACGGCGGCAACCTGGCGGCGCACCTGGGGGGCAGTTGGTGGTTGCCCAAAGAGGGTTATCAAGTGCTGCTGCTGGACTATCGCGGTTATGGCCTGTCAGAAGGCGAGCCCGGTCTACCGCAGGTCTATCAGGACATCGACGCCGCGTTCAAATGGCTGGACCAGGCGCCGCAGGTGCAGGGCACGCCGCTGATTGTCCTCGGCCAGAGCCTGGGCGGTGCGATGGCGTTGCATTACCTGGCCGAACGCCCGCAGCGCCAGGCGCAGCTCAAGGCATTGGTGCTCGACGGTGTGCCGGCCAGTTACCGCGAAGTGGGCCAGTTTGCCCTCAGCACCTCCTGGCTGACCTGGCCGTTCCAGGTGCCGTTGTCGTGGCTGGTGCCGGACGCTGACAGCGCGATCCGCGCCATGCCCCAGGTCAACGCTGTGCCGAAACTGCTCTACCACAGCATCGACGATCCCATCGTGCCTCTTTCCAACGGCATCCGACTGTATCAAGCTGCGCCCCCGCCGAAGGTCCTGCAATTGACCCGCGGTGGCCATGTGCAGACATTCGCCGACCCGGTCTGGCGAACCGTCATGCTGCGCTATCTGGACGATCCGCAGCACTTCAATGGTGTGCGCCGCCTGGGAGAAATCCCCAATTACCCGGCCCCCAGCCATTCATCCGATCAACCGCAAGAGAATCCGCAATGAGTGAAGAACGTAACGCCATTCCACTGATCATCACCGGTATCTGCAGCATCCTGGGCACGGTCGCTGCCCTGTGGTGGTACGGCTACCTGCACTTTGCCAAGCCGGAAGACGCCTTGCTGCTCAACGAGTTCACCATGCTCAAGACCGTGCCGGGCGAAGACTATAAGGTCTCCCTGGAGCCTGCGGCCCAGGTCGCGCAATGCATCGACGGCGTGCTGGTGTTGTTCGACACCGAACAGAAAGGCCTGACCGGTGTGCTGATCAACAGCAAGAAAAAAGCCGTGCGCTGCATGGGGCAGGAAACTCCACAACAGCTCGAACCCTGAGTCCATGACTCCGCTGCAAATTCTGTAGGAGCGTGCGCCAGGTATTGAGGACGCCGTTACGCAAAAGCCCCGCCTGATCGAATCAGGCGGGGCTTTTGCGTAACGGCGTCAAACGCTTAGTTTGCGCTCACTGCCGAACGCGGGATCACCGGCTGGTTGTCGTTGGAAATGGTCACTTCCACCCGACGGTTCATGGCCCGGCCCGAGACGCTGCTGTTCTCCGCCACTGGGTACTCTTTGCCGTAGCCCTGGGCGACCACGCGCGCCGGGTCGACGCCCATTTTCACCAGGGCCATGCGCACCGAACCGGCACGGCGTTCGGAGAGGCTCTGGTTGTAACTGGCGGCACCGGTGCTGTCGGTGTAACCCTCGACAATCACCTTGCGGTCCGGATTTTCGGCGAGGAAATGCGCCAGTTTGTTGATGTTCACCAGGCCGCTGGATTTCAGTTCAGCCTTGTTGGTTGCAAACAGCACATCGCCGAACGTCACCAGGGTGCCGCGATCGGTTTGCTTGGCGTTGAGGCTGTTTTGCAACTGCTTGATCTGCGCGTCACGGGCATCAAGGCGGGCTTGGGCCCGTTGCGCCGAAGCATTTTTCAGGTCGGCTTCGGCGGTACGCAGGGCGATGGTCTGCTTGGCGACTTCAACGCGCTGGTTGGTCAGGTACGCCAGTTGATCGACCTGCTCGGTCTTCTCGCGCTCCTGGAAGGCTTTGTCGGCCTTGTCCAGGTAGTCGCTGGCTTCCTTGGTTTCCAGGGCCGCAACTTTACTTGCTTGTGGATTGGCCTGCAGGCCCGAGTAGTTGGTCCGGGCCTGTTCCAGGTTGGCATTGGGTGGCGTCGAGCAGGCGGCCAGGGTAACGCTGGCGGCCAGGAGAGTTGGGATCATCAATTGCTTACGCATAGTGGTTCGTCCTTTCTATCGATTCGCGGGTGCACAGGGGCGTGAGGGCAGGGCTTACTGCACGCTGCGCTGGCTTTCCTGGCGCATTTCCTGAACGCCTTGCTGAGAGTCCTTGAGCGCCTGCCCGGCTTTCATCGCCTGGGCTTTACGTTCGGCGACGCGGGCATCCCACTCAGCCTGTTCGGCCAGCATTCGGGCCTGGTCGTATTGCTTGTCGTGCATGGCCAGTTCGGCTTGTTTGAGCTTGTCCTGAGCCGACTTCATTTCCACGGCGGCAAACTCGGTGCCGCCGGCACTGACCGCGCTGTTGACCGCCGATTGGGTGACGGCGTACTGCTCGGTTGGCGGGTTGCCGGCACAACCGGCCAGAACGAAGCTGCAACCGAGTGCCAGGGCGGCCAACTTGAGACCGCGCGGGAATGTGGACGGGGTGGTGGCGGTGCTGGTTTTCATGGTCTTCAACTCCATTGGATAACTCCTGAAAATCGTCAAATCCATCCTGGTCGTGGAGCCGTGGGAGCGATGGGGCGAGGTCTGTGACAGCGTGGGTTGGTACGGCTGTTCCAGTGATGGTTACTGGCTGTGACCCGAGGCCTTTTTTCAAAGTTCAGAAAAGATGGCGAATCGCCCGAAAAAAGATCGAGGGTTGGCGCGAGGCTCTAAACCGGGAACTTTTGCATCGCGCAGGAGTATCCCCAGGCCACGAAGGGCTCAGGAATACGCAGTTTCAAGGAGGGTCGAGCGGGGTGTCGCCTAGTGTTTCTGCTTGCCGGCTGCCGCCGAAAGGTCATGCAGATGTTGCCGGGACAGGGCGAGGAAACGGGGGGTAGGGCCGACGTCTTCGTAGAGCGGATCACCCTCTTCGTCCGTGGCAATGACCTGCTGGCCCTTGATGTACGGAAAGCTCGCTTCGAGCTCCTCCAGGGCGGCGCCAATCAGTTCCCCGAGCAACTCTTCGGGATGGCGCTTGGGGTACATTTCGCTGAGTGCCGCCAGGCGTGCCGCGGCTTCGACGTCCAGGTGAATGCTGTAGCCGGTCTTGGTCAAACGGCCTTTGGCGGTTTCTTCCCAATGCTGGGCCAGTTCACGGATTTTCATAATGACCTCAATAGTCACCTGCTCGTGACAGGTTGTGATGAGTCTGCGGCGGTGGCCGGTAGCAAGCCTGGGTAGGGCTTACTCATGAGACTAGCCGCAACCGCCAAGGTTTAAAGTCGATTCGTCGCCTGCTTGTAAGAACCGGCTGCGAGCGGCACTCTTGAGCCTCAAGGACTGCGCCTGATAGCTGACCGCCATTCGCTGGAGAACTGCTGATGACCGATATCGATGCACGCTTGCGCGAGGATGTTCACCTCTTGGGTGAGCTGCTGGGCAACACCATCCGCGAACAGTACGGGGATGGTTTTCTCGACAAGATCGAGCAGATTCGCAAGGGTGCCAAGGCCGACCGGCGCGGCTCCATGGACGCCGAACTGAGTGCCAGCCTCAACCAGTTGAGCGAGGACGAACTGCTGCCAGTGGCGCGGGCGTTCAACCAGTTCCTCAACCTGGCGAACATCGCCGAGCAGTACCAGTTGATCCATCGCCGCGAAGAGTCGCAGCCGGCACCATTCGAGGCGCGGGTCCTGCCGCAACTGCTGGCCCGCCTGCGGGCCGAGGGCCACAGTGCCGAGTCACTGGCCCGACAATTGGGACGGCTGGAGATCGAGCTGGTGCTCACCGCGCACCCCACCGAAGTGGCGCGCCGCACCCTCATCCAGAAGTACGACGCGATTGCCGCGCAACTGGCCGCGCAGGACCATCGCGACCTTACCAGCGCCGAGCGTGAACAGATCCAGCAACGCTTGCAGCGCTTGATCGCCGAAGCCTGGCACACCGATGAAATCCGCCGCACCCGACCCACCCCGGTGGACGAGGCCAAGTGGGGGTTCGCGGTGATCGAACATTCGCTGTGGCAGGCGATTCCCAATTACCTGCGCAAGGCCGACCTGGCCCTGCAGACCGCCACCGGCTTGCGCTTGCCGCTGGAAGCCGCGCCGATCCGTTTTGCCTCCTGGATGGGCGGCGACCGGGACGGCAATCCCAATGTGACGGCGGCGGTGACTCGTGAGGTGTTGCTGCTGGCACGCTGGATGGCGGCGGACTTGTACCTGCGCGATGTCGATCAACTGGCCGCCGACCTGTCGATGCAAAAGGCCAGCGCAGCGCTGCAGGCCAAGGCTGGTGACAGTGCCGAGCCTTACCGGGCGGTGCTCAAGCAATTGCGTGATCGACTGCGGGCGACCCGCAACTGGGCCCAGGCTTCGTTGGCGGCGAACAGCCCGGCCGGGGCCGATGTCCTGCATAACAACCGCGACCTGCTGGACCCGCTGGAGCTGTGCTACCAGTCGCTGCACGAATGCGGCATGGGGGTGATTGCCGATGGCCCGCTGCTCGACTGCGTACGCCGGGCCGTGACCTTCGGCCTGTTCCTGGTGCGCCTGGACGTGCGACAGGACTCCACCCGCCATTGTTCGGCGATGACCGAGATCACCGACTATCTCGGCCTGGGGCGTTACGAAGACTGGGACGAGGAAGCGCGCATCACGTTCCTCATGACTGAGCTGCACAATCGCCGGCCGCTGTTGCCCAGTCACTTCAAGCCTTCAGCCGACACCGCGGAGGTCCTCGCGACCTGCCGGGAAGTCGCCGCCGCCCCGGCAGCTTCGCTGGGCTCCTATGTGATCTCCATGGCCGGCGCTGCCTCCGACGTGCTCGCCGTGCAACTGCTGCTCAAGGAGGCCGGGGTACTGCGGCCGATGCGCGTGGTGCCGTTGTTCGAAACCCTGGCGGACCTGGACAACGCCGGGCCGGTGATCGAAAAACTGTTGCTGCTGCCCGGCTACCGCGCGCGTTTGCAAGGCCCCCAGGAAGTGATGATCGGCTACTCCGATTCGGCCAAGGACGCCGGCACTACGGCTGCAGCCTGGGCGCAATACCGGGCGCAGGAGCGGCTGGTGGATATCTGCCGTGAGCAGCAAGTCGAGCTGCTGCTGTTCCATGGCCGCGGTGGGACCGTGGGCCGTGGCGGTGGCCCGGCCCACGCGGCGATTCTGTCGCAGCCGCCGGGTTCGGTAGCAGGACGCTTTCGTACCACCGAGCAGGGCGAGATGATTCGCTTCAAGTTCGGCCTGCCGGACATCGCCGAGCAGAACCTGAACCTCTATCTGGCCGCTGTGCTGGAGGCGACCTTGCTCCCGCCACCGCCGCCGGAACCCGCGTGGCGCGGTTTGATGGACGAATTGGCCGCCGATGGCGTGAGCGCTTATCGCGCGGTGGTGCGGGAGAATCCGCAGTTTGTCGAATACTTCCGCCAATCGACCCCCGAGCAGGAGCTGGGACGGCTGCCCCTGGGCAGTCGACCGGCCAAGCGCCGGGCCGGTGGCATTGAAAGCCTGCGGGCGATCCCATGGATCTTCGGCTGGACCCAGACCCGCCTGATGCTGCCCGCCTGGCTGGGGTGGGAAGCGGCGTTGAGCAAGGCGCTGGCCCGTGGCGAGGGTGAGCTGCTGGGGCAGATGCGCGAACAATGGCCATTCTTTCGCACCCGAATCGACATGTTGGAAATGGTCCTGGCCAAGGCCGACGCGGACATCGCCAGGTCCTACGACGAGCGTCTGGTGGAGGCTGATTTGTTGCCTTTGGGGGCGCATTTACGCGACCTATTGTCGCAGGCGTGCGCGGTGGTCCTAGGCCTGACTGGCCAGTCGCAGCTGCTCGCCCATAGCCCCGATACCCTGGAATTCATCCGGTTGCGCAACACCTATCTGGACCCCCTGCATCTATTGCAGGCCGAGTTGCTGGCCCGCTCGCGGCAGCAGGAGGTGGCACAGGGCAGCCCGGTGGAGCAAGCGTTGCTGGTGTCTGTAGCGGGGATTGCCGCCGGTTTGCGCAACACCGGCTAAGGCTCGATGGGTAATGTCGGCAGCCCGCAGTGTCCGGCGTAGGGGCCGCCGGGCAGGGTTGCCGGCGCCTGCCAGGCGACACTTTGTTATGGGGTTGCGACTTGGAGTACCTCGTCGCAACGGCACGACCGGAGCGGGTTCCTCCGACTTTCGGCGGCTTGTGTGGGCCGTGCCTGCTGTGTATCTTGATCAGCCTTTGGCCGTTTGGGCGGCCCACGACCCTATTCTGAGATTGGCCCCACGCGGCGAATCCGATCGTTTATAAATAAGAAATTGAGGAGCACATCGATGCGCGTCATTCTGCTGGGAGCTCCCGGGGCCGGTAAAGGTACTCAGGCTAAGTTCATCACCGAAAAATTCTCCATTCCACAGATCTCCACCGGCGACATGCTGCGTGCGGCGGTCAAGGCGGGCACCGAGCTGGGCATCAAGGCCAAGAGCATCATGGATGCCGGCGGCCTGGTCTCCGACGACCTGATCATCGCCCTGGTCAAGGACCGTATCGCCCAGCCGGATTGTGCCAACGGTTTCCTGTTCGACGGTTTCCCGCGCACTATCCCCCAGGCTGAAGCACTGGTCAGCGAAGGCGTCGAGCTGGACCACGTGGTGGAAATCGCCGTCGACGATGAAGAAATCGTCCAGCGTATCGCCGGTCGTCGTGTCCACGAAGCCAGCGGCCGCGTTTACCACACCGTGTACAACCCGCCAAAACTGGCTGGCAAGGACGACATCACTGGCGAAGAGCTGGTGCAGCGCAAAGACGACACCGAAGAAACCGTGCGTCATCGCCTGTCGGTCTACCACGACCAGACCAAGCCTCTGGTGGCGTTCTACCAGAATCTTGCGGCTGCCCAGGGCAAGCCGAAGTACAGCCACATTGCAGGCGTGGGTTCGGTTGAAGCCATCACCGGCAAGGTGCTTGAAGCACTGAGCTGATAAAGCTCATCGGCGTTACGTTCAACGGCCCGCTTGCGGGCCGTTGTTGTTTATACTGACGGACTTTTTTCTACGACGCTGACGGAAACATCGATGAGTACCTTGCTGGCCCTGGACACCGCGACTGAAGCTTGCTCCGTTGCCTTGCTGCATGACGGCAAGGTCACCAGCCATTACGAGGTGATCCCACGCCTGCATGCGCAGAAGCTGCTGCCGATGATCCAGCAATTGCTGACCGAGGCGGGCACCACCTTGCAGGCGGTCGATGCGATTGCCTTTGGTCGTGGGCCTGGGGCGTTCACCGGGGTACGGATTGCCATCGGCGTGGTCCAGGGCCTGGCGTTTGCCCTGGATCGTCCGGTGTTGCCGGTGTCCAACCTGGCCGTGCTGGCCCAGCGCGCGTTGCGCGAGCATGGCGCGACTCAGGTGGCGGCCGCCATCGATGCCCGCATGGACGAAGTCTATTGGGGTTGCTACCGCGAAACCGCCGGTGAAATGCGCCTGGTAGGCGCCGAGGCGGTGCTGCCACCGGAAGTCGCGGCACTGCCCGCGGATGCTGCGGGCGAGTGGTTTGGTGCCGGTACCGGTTGGGGGTATGCCGAGCGCATAGCGGTCAGCCTGAGCGGCCAGGACGCCGGCATGCTACCCCACGCCCAGGACTTGCTGAGCCTGGCGCAGTTCGCCTGGGAGCGCGGTGAAGCGATTGTGGCCGACAACGCCCAGCCGGTGTACCTGCGCGACAAAGTGGCGACCCCCAAGGCCCGCTAAGCCTTCGTCAGTGACCGTGCCTGCAGTCAATCGTCAGTTTCTGGCCCAGGCTTTTAAACCTTTTGCCTTTTATGTGTTCTAGTTATCACTTGGTCATTTGCGCGCCGCAGTAAGTGCCGCTAAATTGCCGTCATTGATAACGAGTTTATCTCTATGCGCGTAGACGGTTTTTCCTCGCAGTCCTATCCCATCCCTCGCAAGCCACGCAAAGGCAGTGCGACGGTGGACGAGTCCGTGCTGGACCACGACGACGAACCGCAAGTGCCCTCTGAAGAGCAACTGGCCGCCCGCGCCGCCCAGCGCACGAGCAATCTGCCCGCCCGCCCGCAAGACCTGCTCTACCGCCGCGCGATGAGCCGGCATGTCTCCCTGGCCCTGGCCAGCTACCTGAGTACCGCCGCTTTCGTCGATTGGGACATGGAAGTGTTGGGTCTCGACCTGCACATCTGATGTCGCTGCCGTATTTCATCGGCTGTCCGTCCTGGAGCGAACTCGCCTGGCGCCAGTCCCTGTATCCGCAAGACGCCCGTCCCAACCAGTTCCTGGCGCTGTATTCCCAGGTGTTCAACGCGGTTGAAGGCAACACCACCTTTTATGCGCGTCCGGCTCCGGCGACGGTGGAGCGCTGGGCGCAAACCATGCCCGGGCACTTTCGTTTCACCGCCAAGTTCCCCAGCGATATCAGCCACGGCGGTGACCTGCGTGAGCAACTGACGGCCGCCGAGTCTTTTGTGCAACTGCTCAGCCCGCTGGGTGAGCGGGTGGCGCCGTTCTGGCTGCAGCTGTCGAAGGCCTTCACCCCGCAACGCTTGCCGGAACTCGCCGGGTTTATCGACGGTTTGCAGCGGCCCCTGGCGGTGGAAGTGCGGCATCGGGATTTCTTTGCCAAGGGCGACGCCGAGCGCCAGTTCAATCGCCTGCTGCTGGCGCGTGGCGTGGAACGGATCTGCCTGGATCCACGCGCGTTGTTCAGTTGCACCTCGCGCGACCCTGGGGTCCTGCATGCGCAGTCGAAGAAACCCAACGTGCCGACTCGCCCGGCGGCGTTCACCCAGTGCCCGCAGGTGCGCTTCATCGGTCATCCGCTGTTGCAGGCCAATGATCCGTTCCTGACGCCCTGGGTCGAGAAAATCGCTCAGTGGATCGAAGAGGGACGCACGCCGTACATCTTCCTGCACACCGCCGACAACCTGCAGGCAGCCGCGTTGGCGCAGCACTTTCATGCTCGGTTGATGACGCGTTTGCCTGGCTTGCCGGCGCTGCCTGAGCTATACAGAGAACCCGCCGCGGAGCAGCTTGGGTTGCTCTGACGACGGGCCCATCCCCGCGACAGGAACAAGCCAATGGCCACGCAGATCCTCAAAGCCCAAGCGTTCAAAGCCTTGCACGAAGGTCCCGGGACCTTTGTGATCCCCAACCCCTGGGATGCCGGTTCGGCCAGGATGCTGGCCAGCCTGGGTTACCCGGCGTTGGCGACCACCAGTGCCGGTTACGCGTTTTCCATGGCCCGCCCCGACGGCGCGCTGAAGCTTGAGGACACCCTGGCCAACGTCCGGGCGATAGTCGCGGCCAGTGACTTGCCGGTTGCCGTGGACCTGGAAAACGGTTTTGCCGATGACCCTGCGCTCTGCGCCGAAAGCCTGCTGCGTGCCGCCAGTGCCGGGGCCGTCGGTGGTTCCATCGAAGACGCCACGGGCCGCGAAGACGGCCCCATTTACTGCTTCGAGCATGCCGTGGCGCGCATCGAAGCGGCGGTGGCGACCGCACGCAGCCTGCCATTCCCCTTCACCTTGACCGCCCGCGCGGAGAACTACCTGCACGGCAACCCAGACCTGGCCGACACCATCCGCCGCCTGCAGGCGTTTGCCGAGGCGGGCGCCGATGTGCTGTATGCCCCCGGCCTGCGTACGGCCGCAGAGGTGCTGGCGGTGGTGCAGGCGGTGGCGCCCAAACCGGTCAACGTCTTGATGTCCGGGGGGCTCAAGCTCACCGTAGCGCAACTCAGCGAGATGGGCGTCAGGCGCATCAGCGTCGGTTCGGCCATGGCCTTGGCGGCCTATGGCGAGTTCTTCCGCGCCGCCCGGGAGATTCAGGAGCACGGCACCTTTGGCTTCACCGAGCGCTCGATGCCGTATGCGCAGGCCAATCAACTGTTCAAAGACTGACTGACGGGGCGTGAGGGTGACGTGGGTGAAAGTCCTGGCGCTGTTGTTGTTGTTGCTGGTGGGAGTTGTGATGTTCGGCGTCTGGCGTGGCTGGTTGCCCGTGCCTGCGGCGTGGAATCCCTGGGCGCCGCTGGACGTACAGGCGGCGCCGAACCTGCTGACGCGCTACAAGCTGATGCGCTTGCGCGACAACCCGGCACTCTGTGACCAGGTACTCGCCACCTCCGGCCTGACGTTCAGCCGCCAGGCCGACAGCCCGGCCGATGCCGCCTGCCCGTTGCACAACACCTTGCGTGTGCAAGGCGGCGAGGTGGCGCTGAGCAGCAGCTTTCTCGCCAGTTGCCCCTTGGCCGTCGCCTTTGCCCTGTTTCAGCGTCACGCGCTGCAGCCGGCGGCTCAGGCGGTCTACGGTCAGGGGGTGGCGCGGGTCGATCACCTGGGCAGTTTTGCCTGCCGCAATATGTACAACCGGGAAAAAGCCGCGCGCAGCCAGCACGCCACGGCCAACGCCCTGGACATTGCCGGGTTTCGCCTGGCCGATGGACGCACGGTCAACGTGTTGCGCGACTGGCCACAGGACAACGACAACGCGCGGTTTTTGCGTAAGGTGCGGGATGACGCCTGTGAGGTGTTTAATGTGGTGCTGAGCCCAGACTACAACGCCGCCCATCGCAATCATTTTCACCTGGATGCGGGGCCCTGGTGGGTCTGTCGCTGAGACTCAGGCGGCGATGCGCAGGTTGTGCAGGATGATCGGCCGCGCCCAGCGGGTGTCGAAGTCCAGTTGCTTCTGTTGTTCGACCTGTTCTTCCGGCGGATAGGGCGGGGCAGGCGGCGGCAACAGTTGCAGCTCGAACTCGGCAATCGGCAGGAACAGCGCCCGCGGTTGTGGTGCCGGGCCCGGGCCCGGGGGCGGCAGGGGTTGGCCGGCCGTGAGCACCAGCGGGCGCAGCCACTCGTGGTCGAAGTCCTGTTGCGCTTGCTGGGCGACGATCTCGTCAGCTGGGAAGGGCGGGGCTGGCGGGTCCAGCAGGTCCATCTCGAATTCGGCGATCGGCAGGAACAACGGCTCGGGCGGGCGGATCTCGGTATCGACGATGTCGTACGCACGCTGGCTGACAATCTCGTTCAGCAGCTCAGAGCCGCCAGGGGGCTCATCCGGGCCATCGATGGCCACGGGTGTGTAGTCGCCTGCGGCCGGTACCCGGCCACCCAACTGATCGGCCAGGGCCTGGGCAAAAAAATCCTGCCACAGGTGACTGACGCCGCTCAGTGTCTGGGTGTTGTGCCGGCTGTATTCGCGGTAAGGCGAAATAAACCCGGCGGGTACGTGTTGAATGTCTGACATTTTTCTCGGTCGACGCTCAGCTCTGGCAAAATGCTCGATAGTTTGGTTATCGGCCGTTTTTGCCGATCATTAATTTTTTGAGTGTGTTTTCTGATGAGTGAGCAACCTGCGGCCAGCCGCATCAAAGTCCAGGCCCTGGCGGATGGCTTTCAGGCGCAAGCCATGCATTGGGCCGAGCGCCTGGGCCTGCCGCTGCAGTTGGACGATGCCGAGTTCGCCCTGCAAGTGGGCGAGCAGGGTTTGCAGTTGCAGCAACTGGGGCCGGATGTGCCAGGTCCGGTGCGGGTGGATTTCGTCGAGGGTGGCGCGGCCCATCGCCGGTTGTACGGCGGCGGCAGCGGACAGATGATCGCCAAGGCGGTGGGGGTCGCCCAAGGCGTGCGCCCCAGGGTGCTGGATGCCACGGCGGGGCTGGGCAAGGACGGTTTTGTGCTGGCCAGCCTGGGCTGCGAAATCAGCCTGATCGAGCGCCAGCCGTTGATTGGTGCTTTGCTCGAGGACGGTCTGGCCCGGGCGGCAGAAGACTTCGACGTGGCACCGATTGTCGCGCGGATGCGCTTGCTCAAGGGCAATTCGATCGAGCTGATGCGTAATTGGGAAGGCGAGCCGCCGCAAGTGATCTACCTCGACCCGATGTTCCCGCACCGTGAGAAAACCGCATTGGTGAAAAAGGAAATGCGCCTGTTTCGCCCGTTAGTGGGGGACGACGCGGATGCCCCGGCCCTGCTGGAAGCCGCCCTGGCCTTGGCCAGCCACCGGGTCGTGGTCAAACGCCCGCGCAAGGCACCGTGCATTGCCGGGCCGAAGCCGAGCCATGCGCTGGATGGCAAGTCCAGCCGGTATGACATCTATCCGAAAAAAGCACTCAAGTCGTAAGCTACAAGCTGCAAGCTACATGGCTTGCAGCTTGTAGCCACCTAGGGCCGATACGCCCGCATAAACAATCCCACCACTTCCTGCACATGGGCTTCGGCCGCCTCGCCGATGGGGGGGGCGCCGCAGCCGTAGAGCAGGCGGAAATTTCCCGCGCCCTTGAGCAGGCAAAAGAAGTGCTCGGCGGCATTGCGCGGTTTGTCGATGCGCAAGGCCCCCAATTGGTCGATCTTGCCGAGCAAGCGCTCCATGCCGTTGAGCATCCGTTGCGGGCCGGCGTCGAAGAAGATCAGCGAGAGCTTCGGGTCCTGGCTGCCCAGGGCCATGATCAGCCGGTGCAGGTTGACTGATTCATCGCTGTTGATCAGTTGATGAAAGCCTCGGGCTATGTTCAGCAGTACATGTTCTACCGGCATGCCGTCGGGCAATTCGAAGTACAGGGTGGGCACTTGCTCTTCGCACTTGGCCATGACCGCGGCACTGAACAGCGTCTCCTTGTCATTGAAGTGGCTGTAGACGGTCAGTTTTGATACGCCGGCCTCAGCCGCCACCGCGTCCATGCTGGTGCTCGAATAACCGTTGCTCAGGAACAGGCGCTTGGCTGCCTCGAGGATCGCTTCGCGCTTGGCGAGATCTTTTGGGCGACCCGGGCCGTTGGAGGGAGAAAGAGTGTTGGACATTTTTCGCTTTTAATACTGGACTGGTGAGTTTGCTATTAATAACATACCGCCCAGTATAATTATTCCAAGCACCATTAGCGAAAGGTCGCTCACCATGTTCCGCTATGCCTTGCCCCTCGCGTTGCCAGTCAGCCTGGCGCTGTTTTTAACGGCGTGCGGTCACGAAGAGCCGGTGCAGGCCACCGTACGCCCGGCCATGGTGGTCCAGCCAGAGCCTTCGGCTCAGGCGCTGGACAGCTACCCCGGTGAAGTCCGCGCGCGTTATGAGCCGGACCTGGCGTTTCGCATCGGTGGCAAAGTCAGCCGACGACTGGTCGACGAAGGCCAACGGGTCAAGGCCAACCAGGCACTGGCCGAGCTCGACCCCGAGGACGTGCGCCTGCAACTGGACGCAGCCCGGGCCCAGGTCGCGGCGGCAGCGGCCAACCTCAACCTGGTACGCGCCGAACGCGACCGGTACAAGACCCTGATGGAGCGGCAGATGGTCAGCCGCTCGCAGTACGACAATGCCGAGAACCTCTACCGCTCCGGTGAAGCACGCCTCAAGCAAATCAAGGCGGAGTTCGACGTGGCCAGCAATCAGGCCAGCTATGCGGTGTTGCGCGCGCCCCAGGATGGGGTCGTGGCCAAGCGCGCAGTGGAAGTCGGGCAAGTGGTGGGCGCCGGGCAAACGGTCTTTACCCTGGCCACCGATGGCGAGCGTGAGGTCCTGATCAGTCTGCCGGAGCAGCATTTTGGCCGGTTCAAGGTCGGTCAGCCGGTCACGGTCGAACTCTGGACCCAACAAGGCCAGCGATTCACCGGCACGATTCGCGAGCTGTCGCCCGCCGCCGATCCCAAGTCGCGGACCTTCGCGGCGCGTATCACCTTTACCGCCGGCAAGGTCCCGGCCGAACTTGGGCAAAGCGCCCGGGTGTTCATTCAGAGCGCCGATGCCGTGGCACTCACCGTGCCGCTTTCGGCGCTCACGGCCGAGAACGGCGCCACCTACGTCTGGGTCGTGGGTGCCAACAACACCCTGAAAAAAGTCCCGGTGCGCGTCGGTGCGTTCGGCGAAAAAACCGTGCCGGTGCTGGAGGGCCTGAGCCCCGACGACTGGGTCGTGGCGGCCGGGGTGCATGTGCTTCTCGAAGGCCAGCAGGTGCGGCCGGTGGATCGCTCCAACCGCGTGGTCAATCTGGCGGCCAAGGAGTAATACCCAATGGGTTTCAATCTTTCCGCATGGGCGTTGCGCAATCGCCAGATCGTACTGTTTTTGATGATCCTTCTGGCAGTCGTGGGCACCCTGTCCTACACCAAGTTGGGGCAGAGCGAGGACCCGCCGTTCACCTTCAAGGCCATGGTGATCAAGACCAATTGGCCCGGGGCAACTGCCCAGGAAGTCTCGCGCCAGGTCACCGAACGCATTGAAAAGAAGCTGATGGAAACCGGCGAGTACGAGCGTATTGTCTCGTTTTCCCGCCCCGGCGAATCCCAGGTGACGTTCATTGCCCGGGACTCGATGCATTCGCAGCAGATCCCCGAGCTCTGGTATCAGGTACGCAAGAAGGTCAGCGACATTCGCCAGACCCTGCCCCCAGGGATTCAGGGGCCGTTCTTCAACGATGAGTTCGGCACCACCTTTGGCAACATCTACGCCCTGACCGGTGACGGTTTTGATTACGCGGTGCTCAAGGATTACGCCGACCGCATCCAGATCCAGCTGCAACGGGTCAAGGATGTCGGCAAGGTCGACCTGCTGGGGCTGCAGGACGAAAAGATCTGGATCGAACTGTCCAACGTCAAGCTCGCCACCCTGGGCTTGCCCCTGGCTGCCGTGCAGCAGGCGTTGGAAGAACAGAATGCGCTGTCCAACGCCGGCTTCTTTGAAACCAGCAGCGAGCGCTTGCAACTGCGGGTCTCGGGCAACTTCGAGACGGTGGAGCAGATCCAGCGGTTTCCGATCCGGGTCGGAGACCGGACGTTCCGGATCGCCGATGTGGCGGACGTGCGCCGGGGGTTCAACGATCCACCGGCGCCGCGCATGCGCTTCATGGGCGAGGATGCCATCGGCCTGGCGGTGGCCATGAAGGACGGCGGTGACATCCTGATCTTGGGCAAGGCCCTGGAATTGGAGTTCGAGCGCATCCAGAACAACCTGCCGGCCGGCATGCAACTGCGCAAGGTCTCGGATCAGCCGGCGGCGGTGAAAACCAGTGTCGGTGAGTTCGTGCAGGTGCTGGTCGAAGCGCTGGCGATTGTCCTGCTGGTGAGTTTTTTCTCTCTCGGCGTGCGCACCGGCATGGTGGTTGCCCTGGCGATTCCCCTGGTGCTGGCGATGACCTTTGCCTGCATGTATTACCTGGGCATCGGCCTGCACAAGATTTCCCTGGGTGCGCTGGTGCTGGCCCTGGGGCTGCTGGTGGACGACGCGATCATTGCCGTGGAAATGATGGCGATCAAAATGGAGCAGGGCTACGACCGCCTCAAGGCCGCCAGCTATGCCTGGACCAGTACCGCCTTCCCGATGCTCACCGGGACCTTGATCACCGCCGCCGGTTTCCTGCCGATCGCCACGGCGCAATCGGGCACCGGCGAATACACCCGTTCGATCTTCCAGGTGGTGACCATCGCGTTGCTGGCATCCTGGGTGGCGGCGGTGGTGTTTGTGCCGTACCTGGGCGAGAAGCTGCTGCCGGACCTGGCCAAGATTCACGCCGCCAAGCACGGCGCCGACCAGCCCGACCCCTACGGCACGCCGTTTTATCAACGGGTTCGGCGGTTGGTGGAGTGGTGCGTGCGCCGGCGCAAAACGGTGATCGCCCTGACCGTCGTGCTGTTCGTGGCCTCGGTGGTGCTGTTCCGGTTTGTCCCGCAGCAGTTCTTTCCGGCCTCCGGCCGACTGGAACTGATGGTCGACCTGAAGCTGGCCGAAGGCGCCTCGCTGAGCAATACCACTGCCGAGGTCAAGCGCCTGGAGGCATTGCTCAAGGAACACGCCGGCATCGAGAACTACGTGGCCTACATCGGCACCGGTTCGCCGCGATTCTACCTGCCGCTGGACCAGCAATTGCCGGCGGCCAGCTTTGCCCAGTTCGTGGTATTGGCCAATACCATCGAGGAGCGGGAAAGCCTGCGGACCTGGCTGATCGAGACCCTCAACGAGCAGTTCCCGGCGTTGCGCTCACGGGTCACGCGCCTGGAAAACGGCCCGCCGGTGGGTTACCCGGTGCAGTTCCGGGTGACCGGCGAACACATCGAGGAGGTGCGTGCCCTGGCCCGCAAAGTGGCGGCCAAGGTGCGTGAGAACCCCCATGTGGTCAACGTGCACCTGGATTGGGAAGAGCCGAGCAAGGTGGTGTACCTCAATGTCGATCAGGACCGGGCCCGGGCGCTGGGCGTGAGCACGGCCAATCTGTCGACGTTTTTGCAAAGCTCGCTGACCGGTTCCAGCGTCAGCCAGTACCGTGAAGACAACGAGTTGATCGAAATCCTCTTGCGCGGCACCTTGCACGAACGCAGTGAACTGTCGCTGCTGTCGAGCCTGGCGGTGCCGACGGACAACGGCAAGAGCGTGGCGCTGTCCCAGGTGGCGACCCTGGAATACGGCTTTGAAGAGGGCATCATCTGGCACCGCAACCGCTTGCCCAACGTAACGGTGCGTGCCGACATCTACGGCAAGGAACAACCGGCCACCCTGGTCAAGCAGATCCAGCCGACCCTGGAGCCGATTCGCGCCGAACTGCCCGACGGCTACCTGCTGGATGTCGGCGGCACGGTGGAAGACTCGGCCCGTGGCCAGGACTCGGTGAAGGCCGGTGTGCCGTTGTTCATCGTGGTGGTGCTGACGTTGCTGATGTTGCAACTGCGCAGCTTCTCGCGCTCCGCCATGGTGTTCCTGACGGCACCACTGGGGCTGATCGGCGTCACCCTGTTCCTGATCGTGTTTCGCCAGCCGTTCGGTTTTGTGGCGATGCTGGGCACCATCGCCCTGTCGGGGATGATCATGCGCAACTCGGTGATCCTGGTGGACCAGATCGAACAGGACATTCGGGCCGGCCTCAAGCCCTGGCAGGCGATCATCGAAGCCACGGTGCGGCGCTTCCGGCCTATCGTGCTGACGGCGCTGGCCGCCGTGCTGGCGATGATCCCGTTGTCGCGCAGCGTGTTCTTCGGCCCGATGGCCGTGGCCATCATGGGCGGTTTGATCGTCGCCACGGCCCTGACCCTGTTGTTCCTGCCGGCACTGTATGCGGCGTGGTTCAGGGTCAGGAAGGAGTAAACGGACTTAGCGCACGGCGTCGACGCGCACGTGCAGCGGCTGAGGATCCTTGCCGTCCAGTTGCACGGCGTGATGCTCGGTGGTGATGAACAGCAGCTTGCCGTCGTTTTCGATCCGCGCGCTCACCGAGTAGCGGTGGCCAGGTTCAACGTGCTGGGGGTCGTAGCTGAGGTGGAACTTCAGGGGGACCTGGCCTTGAACTGGGCCTTTCTGTTCGTCGATCACCCGGGCCGGTGCATCGGCGAGTGACACGTCCTGCAGGCTGACACTCAAGGTGGCGGTTGGTGGCAGGGCGATGCGTTGCAGGTAGAAGACCTCCCCGTCCAGGGCTACCTTGGGTTCGGAGGAGGGCGTCTGGCAGGCGGTGAGCAAGGCTGCGGCGGCGAGCAGGGTGAGTTTTTTCATCACGGATCTCCGTAGCGCGGGCGCCAGCAACAGACTGGCGCCCTGGTTCATTTAGACAGTGGGTGGCGATGCGGGTTGATCGGCGGCATCTTCACTGCGATGCAGCGCGACCTGGCGGATCGACAGGCGAATTTCCGCGGGTAACACACGTTTGGCGGCGCCTTCGGCCAATTCTCCCAGCAACTCGTGATGGCTGAGCTTGCCGGCTTCGTCGCGCCGCAGCACGTCGAGGTCGAGCAGGGTCTGGATGAAGTGGCGGAACAGGCTCTTGTCGAAGAACTCAGGGGCGTTGAGGCCGTGCAGGATCGACAGGCGCTGGGCCATGACCGTGCACAGGTCTTCCAACTCTTCGGCGCTGAGGGTGTTCTGGCCGCTGTTGAGCAGCAGCGAGATGGCCATGTAGAAGCGCTGCAGGGTCTGGGCGATGCTCTTGGACAGCAGGGTCAGCAACACGAAATGCCGCGAGCTGGGCGCAGGCCGCAGGTACACGTCATTTTCCAGGCGCAGCAGGCCTTGCTCGACAAAGGCTTCGAGCCACTGGTCGATCACCGCGTCCAGTTCGTCCAGCGTCCAGCGAATGAACAACTCCGATTGCAGGTACGGGTACAGCGCGCGGGTGTAGCGCAGGATCTGTTCGCGGTTCATCCGCGAGGCGCTCTGGAAGAAGCTGGCGAGCAGCGCCGGCAGGGCGAAGATGTGCAGCACGTTGTTGCGGTAGTAGGTCATCAGGACGGCGTTCTGCTCATCCAGATAGAGGATCTTGCCCAGCGCATCGCTTTGCTCGGACAAGAGGTCCATGTCCTTGACGTGTCCGATCAGCGCGCGGCCATCGCCTTCGGGCAAGGTGGTGTGCGGCGAGTAAGGCACGCGACGCAACAGGGCCAGGTACAGGTCCAGCACCCGCGCCATCGCCCGGTCGTCCAGTGCCAGGCGAGTGGTGGAGAGCAACGCCAGGGCCACCAGGTTGACCGGGTTGATCGCTGCCGCTTCGTTGAGGTGGCGTGCCACGCGTTCGCCCAGGCGGTTGGTGGTTTCGTTGAGCCAGGCGGGCTTGAACTGCGGGCCGAGGTCCTGGCTGCGCCAGTCCGGTTGTTCGCTGTCGAGGAACTCGGCCAGTTTGATCGGCTCGCCGAAGTTCACCGCCACTTGGCCGAAGCGCTGCTTGAGCGCGCCGATGACTTTGAAGATGTCGAAGATCGACTCTTTTTTCTTGCTCGCGCCCCGCAACTCGCCGAGGTAGGTACGGCCTTCCAGCACCCGCTCGTAGCCGATGTACACCGGCACGAAGACGATGGGCATGCGCGAGGAGCGCAGGAAGCTGCGCAGGGTGATAGCCAGCATCCCGGTCTTGGGTTGCAACATGCGCCCGGTGCGCGAGCGGCCGCCCTCGACGAAGTACTCCACCGGGAAGCCCTTGGTGAACAGGGTGTGCAGGTATTCGTTGAACACCGAGGTGTAGAGCGGGTTGCCCTTGAAGGTGCGGCGCATGAAAAACGCCCCGCCCCGACGCAGCAAGCCGCCGATCACCGGCATGTTGAGGTTGATCCCGGCCGCGATGTGCGGCGGGGTCAGGCCATTGCGAAACAGCAGGTAGGACAGCAGCAGGTAGTCGATGTGACTTCGGTGGCACGGCACGTAGATCACTTCGTGACCCTGGGCGACCTTCTGCACGCCTTCGATGTGGTTGACCTTGATCCCGTCGTAGATCTTGTTCCAGAACCAGCTCAGCACCACTTCCAGAAAGCGGATCGCGGTGTAGGTGTAGTCCGAGGCAATCTCGTTGCCGTAACGCAGGGCCTGGGCCTTGGCTTTTTCCGGCGAGATGTTCTCGCGCTCGGCTTCGTCGAGGATTGCCTGCTTGACCAGCGGCTGGTTGAGCAGGCCCTTGACCAGGTTGCGGCGGTGGGAAATGTCCGGGCCGATCACTGCGGCCTTGAGGTTGCGAAAGTGCACCCGCAGGATGCGTTGGGCCATGCGCACGGTGCGTTCGTGGCCCTTGTTGTGGTCGACCAGCTCGCGCAAGTGAATCGGCGCGGAGAATTGCACCCGGGTCTTGCGCCCCAGAATCATGATGCTCAGCAGGCGACGCAGGCGGCCGGTGACGGCCCAACTGTCGGCGAACAGCAGCTTCCATGGGCTCGATTCGCTGTCGGGCGACTGGCCCCAGAACACGCTGACTGGAATGATCTGCGCATCTTCGACGGCGTTCTGGCTCAGGGCGCTGACCAGGCGGGTCAGGGTGGGCGGTGCGCCGCGCTTGTCCTGGCGGCCGAGCCAGTCCGGCTCCGGCGTCAGGTAGAAGAATGCGGCCGGCTCCAGCAGGGTACCCACCGACACCGGTAGCACCGGACGCGGCAAGCCGGCCTTGGTGCACTCGGTGTCGAGCACGGCCAGGTCGGTCAGTGAGGGGTTTTGCAGGACGTAGAACACCGGGCGACTGCGGTCGAGGTTGAGGGTAAAGGACGACTGGTTGATCGTCTCTGAGCGGACCCAGAGGTACAACAGTCGGCGCAAGGTGCCAAACACTAGACGGCGGAGCGGGGAGCGGGTCATACGGCTTCTGCTTTGAGTTGGAAAAACCGAGCAAGCGCTCGGGGCCGCTAGTGTGCCGTATTCGTCGAAAATCGGCAAAAAGGTGGCGAAGTATTGTTGAGTTGAGAGTTTTTACGGCTGGCATATACTCGGCCAGCCGTTTGCCACTATCGACTCGGATTGTTACCCAGCGTCGAGCGGTGGCAAACGTTCTGCAGGCTTGTCCTGGAACAGGCCGACTTAATAATAAAAAATGGGAGTACTGATTGATGGCAACGCGCGAGACCGGCAACGTGAAGTGGTTCAACGACGCCAAGGGTTATGGCTTCATCCAGCGCGAGGGGGGAGCTGATGTGTTCGTGCACTACCGTGCGATCCGTGGTGAAGGCCACCGCTCGCTGGTCGAGGGCCAGCAGGTTGAATACGCCGTGGTGGACGGGCAGAAAGGGCTGCAGGCTGAGGATGTGGTAGGTTTGTAAATCCGCTCCTCGGATCACACAAAACCCGGTGGGAGCGGGCTTGCCCGCGAAAGCGGTTTGTCAGTCACATCAATGCTGGATGTGCCGCGGTCTGCGCGGGCAAGCCCGCTCCCACAGGTCTGGTGTAGGGCTGTTAAGCCGTTTTCCAGGTGATCTCTTCTTCACCGTCCGCGCTGATGCGCATCCAGCGGTCAGCTGATTCCTCACCTTCTTCCTCGACCCAGGTCCCTGGCGCGCAGCGTACTTCGACGTTCAGCGCGGCAAACGCGGCGCGGGCGCAGGCGATGTCGTCGTCCCATGGGGTCTGGTCGCTTTCCAGGTACAGGCTGTTCCACTTACCCACGGCTTTGGGCAGCCAGGTAACGGGCACGTTGCCGGCCTTGCACTTATAGGTCTGGCCTTTCTGTTCCCAATCGGTGCAAGGGCCCAGTGCAGCGCCGAGCCAGGCGGCGATGGCCTTGTAGTCGACGTCGGCGTCTTTGAGGTAAATCTCGATATCGGGTTGGCGCATGGATGTTCCTCACGGCAGGTTTCGAAAAATCCATTCGCGGATTTAGCCGGCCCCACGCCAGCGGCGGGGGCCAAAAAGTTAAAGGGTTATTGCAGTACGAAGTAATCGTAGCGCATTGACACACTGACCTCGAACGGCTCGGCCTGTTCGATCACGGCCGCCCGGCGTTCGGCGCTGGCGCGCCAGCCGTGGGGGGTCATGGCCAGCAGGTTGGCGCGATCCTGGGGTTCCACCAGGTTCAGTTTGAAGTCCAGGGTCTCGCTGTGTTGCAGGGTCATGCCTTGCGGCACCAGCGCCAGGTGCTTGTCATCGGTGTACTCACGGACTTCGTCGTACAGGCGCTCACGCAGTTCCATCAGGTGGCCGCTGGTCGGGCCGACTTTCATCAGGCCGCCGCCAGGGCTGAGCAGGCGCTTGGCCTCCTGCCAGTCGAGCGGGCTGAAGACGCTGGCCAGGAACTGGCAACTGGCATCGGCCAATGGCACCCGGGCCATGCTGGCGATCAACCAGGTCAGTTGCGGATTGCGCTTGCAGGCGCGCTTCACGGCTTCGCGGGAGATATCCAGGGCATAACCCTCGGCAGCGGGCAGGGCCGCAGCGATCTGCGCGGTGTAGTAGCCCTCGCCACAGCCGATATCCAGCCAGCGTTGTGGCGCGCGTTCGGCGGCCAATTCAGCCAGGCGCCTGGCCACCGGGGCGTAGTGCCCGGCGTTCAGGAAGTCACGACGTGCCTCGACCATGGCCTGGTTGTCGCCCGGGTCACGGCTGTTCTTGTGCTGCACCGGCAGCAGGTTCAGGTAACCCTGGCGAGCACGGTCGAAACGGTGCCCGGCCGGGCACGTCACGCCGTTGTCGACTGCGCTCAGCGGCGCGCTGCAGATAGGGCAGGCGAGCATCAGGCGAGCAACTTGATCAGGGTCTGATAGTAGATTTCGGTCAGCACATCGAGGTCGCTGGCCAGGACCCGCTCGTTGACCTGGTGGATTGTCGCGTTGACCGGGCCGAGCTCGACCACCTGGGTGCCCATGGTGGCGATAAAACGCCCGTCCGAGGTGCCGCCGCTGGTGGACGCGTGGGTATCGCGGCCGGTGATGTCCTTGATGCTCGAGGCAACGGCATCCAGCAGGGCGCCGGGTTCGGTGAGGAACGGCAGGCCGGACAGGGCCCAGTCGATGTGCCAGTCCAGGCCGTGCTTGTCGAGGATCACTGCGACCCGCTGTTGCAGGCCTTCAACGGTGGATTCGGTGGAGAAGCGGAAGTTGAACACCGCCACCAGGTCGCCGGGGATCACGTTGGTCGCGCCAGTGCCGGAGTTGACGTTGGAAATCTGGAAGCTGGTCGGCGGGAAGAAATCGTTGCCGTGGTCCCAGTGCTCGGCGGCCAGTTCGGCCAGGGCCGGGGCGGCGAGGTGGATCGGGTTCTTCGCCAGGTGCGGGTAGGCCACGTGGCCTTGCACGCCGCGCACGGTCAGCTTGGCGCCGAGGGAGCCACGGCGACCGTTCTTGACCACGTCACCGACCAGGGTGGTGCTCGACGGCTCGCCGACGATGCACCAGTCCAGGCGCTCCTGGCGCGCGGCCAGGCGTTCGACCACGGCCTTGGTGCCATGGTGCGCCGGGCCTTCCTCGTCGCTGGTGATCAGGAAGGCGACCTTGCCCTTGTGGTTCGGGTAATCGGCGACAAACCGCTCGGCCGCCACGGTCATGGCCGCCAGGCTGCCCTTCATGTCGGCTGCGCCACGCCCGCAGAGCATGCCGTGTTCGTCGATCAGCGCGTCGAACGGGTCGATCTGCCAGGCCGCCACCGGGCCGGTTGGCACTACGTCGGTGTGACCGGCGAAGCACAGGACCGGACCTTCCTGCTGGCCGTGGGTGGCCCAGAAGTTATCCACATCTTCGATGCGCATCGGCTCCAGCAGAAAACCGGCATCGCCCAGACGTTGCATCATCTGCTTCTGGCAATCGGCATCGAGCGGCGTCACGGACGGGCGACGAATCAGGTCGATGGCGAGTTGGAGGGTCGGCGAAAGGTCGGCGTGGGCCGTCATGTAAGACTCCGGAAGATCTTAATGTGGGAGTGGGCTTGCTCGCGATAGCGCAACCAGCCTCAACATAGAGGTTGAATGTGACGGACTCATCGCGAGCAAGCTCGCTCCCACAGGAATTGTGGTCAGGGCGCGCAAAATGGCGGATATCTTAAAGCAAAACGGCGACCATTGGCCGCCGTTTAGTGCATCGCTACAGATTTAGACCGCTGGTTGAGTTTCAGCCTCGGCCGAAGGTTTTGGCAGCGACGACAGGAACGCCATGACCAGCGCCGCCAGGTACGGCAGCGACTGCACCAGCAGCATGGTCACCCAGAAGCGCATGTCGTTGCTCGGCAGGCCTTGCACCAGGCAGATTCCCAGTGCTGCGCCCCACAACAGCAACATGATGAACAGCTCTTCGCGGGCCTCCGAAATGGCCACCCAGAAGCCGTGGTTGTCGGCATTTTTCGGCGTGCGGAAGAACGGAATACTGCTGGTGAAGAAACCGTACAGCACCGCCTTGGCGATGGTATGGGACAACGCCAGGCCGGCCAGCGCCGCGCAGAATGCATCCTTGAGGTTGACCCCCACCGCCCGGCGGTAAAGGAAGATGATCTTACCCACCTTGAACACGAACAGCGCCAAGGGCGGGATGGCAAAAATCAACAGCGGCGGGTCGACCCGGTGCGGCACGATGATCATCGCCGCCGACCACAACAAGGCGCCGACAGTGAAGAAGATGTTCATGCCGTCGGCCACCCACGGCAGCCAGCCCGCGAGGAAGTGGTAACGCTGGCCACGGGTCAGTTCGGTGCCCTTGCCGCGGATCAGGCTGGCGGTGTGGCGCTTGATGATCTGGATCGCACCGTAGGCCCAGCGGAAGCGCTGCTTCTTGAAGTCGATAAAGGTATCGGGCATCAGGCCCTTGCCGTAGCTGTCGTGGTAGTACGCCGCTGACAGGCCTTTCTCGAATACCCGCAAGCCCAGTTCGGCGTCTTCGCAGATGCACCAGTCGGCCCAGCCGAGCTCTTCGAGCACGCTACGGCGGGTCATGGTCATGGTGCCGTGCTGGATGATCGCATCGCGGTCGTTGCGCGTGACCATGCCGATATGAAAGAAACCTTTGTATTCGGCGTAGCAGAGCTTCTTGAAGGTGCTTTCGTTCTGGTCGCGATAGTCCTGCGGCGACTGCACGATGGCGATTTTCGGATCGGCAAAGTGCGGCACCATGTGCTTGAGCCAGTTGGGGTGTACGCAGTAGTCGGAGTCGATCACCGCGATCACTTCGGCGTCCTTGGCGGTGTGCGGCAGCAGGTAGTTCAGCGCGCCGCCCTTGAATCCGGCCAGGGGCGCGACGTGGAAGAATTTGAAGCGCGGGCCCAGGGTTGCACAGTAATCGCGCACCGGCTCCCAGACGGCCGGGTCCTTGGTGTTGTTGTCGATGATCAGGACTTCAAAGTCCGGATAGTCGAGGTTGGCCAGGGCATTGAGGGTCTGTTTGACCATCTCCGGCGGCTCGTTGTAGCAGGGCACGTGAATCGACACTTTGGGGCGGTAGCTCGAATCGCCCTCGATCGGCAGGAACTCGCGCCGACGCTTGTGAATCCACACCGCCTCGGCCAATTCATGGGCCTCGGTGAGCAGCACGATAAATACCCCCAGGGCACCGAGGGCGAGCAGGAAACCCACCGTCAGGCTGAACCAGGTGCTGTATTGCTGGCTGTAGTCGTAGCCGATCCACACCAGCACCGAACCGCAGAGGAACGCGATGAAGGTCAGGAAGGTCCGACCACGCTGGCGCAGGGCCGAGCCGTCGATCATCAACAGGGTCAGGGACAGTAGCGCCAGGACCACGGAACCGATGGCCAGCACGCGCCATTGGGGAATCGCGACCACCGGGCCTTCAAAGTTGAATTTCTGCTGGCGCGCAGCGTTGAACACGCCCCAGTAGGCGCCCACCGAGCCTTCGTCGCTGGCTTTCCATGGCTGATCGAAGGCTTCGATCACGAAGTAGTTGAAGCCCTGGCGGTTGAGCTTGTTGACCAGTGTGCGCAGGTAAATCGCCTGGTCAGCCGGGGTGGCATCGGCACCGCCGCGCATGCGGCCGTTGCTCGGCCAGCCCACTTCGGAGAGCAGCAGGGGCTTTTTCGGGAACATTTTCTTCAGGTCGCGGGCGCGATCCAGGACGAACTGACCTGCCTGATCCACCGGTATGAATTCCCAGTAGGGCAGGACGTGGGCGGCGATCAGGTCGACGTGCTTGGCCAGCATCGGGTTTTCTTCCCAGACGTGCCATTGCTCGGAGGTGGTCACCGGGACTTTGACCGCGGCACGCACCCGATCGAGGATCACGCTGAGCTGTTCGGCGGTGATTTCCTTGCGGAAAATCGCTTCGTTGCCGACCACCACCCGCACCACGCTGCGCGAGGTGTTGGCAATCTCGATGGCACGCAGGATTTCGCGTTCGTTGCGTTCCAGGTCCGGGCTGATCCAGATGCCCAGGGTCACGCGCAGGCCGAACTCTTCCGCCAGCTTGGGAATATCCCCCAGGGTGCCGTCGACGGAGTAGGTGCGGATGTTGTCGGTCAGCTTGCTCATGATTTCCAGGTCACGACGCATTTGTTCGTCGGACGGAAACTGGTTTTTCTGCGGGAACTGGCCTTGTTGGAACGGCGAGTAGGAAAAACCGGAGATCTGCTCTGGCCAGTTGGGGGTCGTGACCGGGCGGTTGATCAGCGCCCAGAAACCGGTGAACAGCGCGGCGATCGCCAGCACTACCACCAGGTTGAGTCCAAATTTACGCGATGACATAGCTATTTCGGGTTCCAAAGGGTGCGGAACGAGGGGGCGGTCGGCTTACGGCCAAAGGGCGCGCATCCTACACTGGGCCTTCACTGACCGTACAGCGGATAGGGAAATGCCTGGCATTGGGCAATCGACTTTCACATTAGTTCTTACACTTGTAGCCAGAAGGTTAAAACTTGTCGGCCCGTGGCCCTATAATGCGCGCCGGTTTTTAGGGGGGTGGTCATGAGTACAGAAGATCCGCGGTTTGCTGGCATCGCCCGCTTGTATGGCATTGAAGGCCTGGCACGGTTGCGCGCGGCCCACGTAGCGATAGTCGGCGTCGGTGGCGTCGGTTCCTGGGCGGCGGAAGCCATCGCCCGTTGCGGGGTGGGCGAGATATCCCTGTTCGACCTTGACGACGTCTGTGTGAGCAACGCCAATCGGCAGTTGCACGCCTTGGACAGCACGGTGGGCAAACCCAAGGTCGAGGTCATGGCCGAGCGCCTGCGCGGGATCAATCCCGAGTGCAAGGTGCACGCGGTGGCGGACTTCGTGACCCGCGAGACCATGGCCGAGTACATCACGCCGCAGATCGACTGCGTGATTGACTGCATCGACAGCGTCAACGCCAAGGCCGCGCTGATCGCCTGGTGCAAGCGCCGCAAGATCCAGATCATCACCACCGGCGGCGCCGGCGGGCAGATCGACCCGACGCTGATCCAGGTCTGCGACCTGAACCGCACCTTCAACGACCCGCTGGCCTCAAAGGTGCGCTCGACCCTGCGTCGCGACTACAACTTCTCCCGCACCGTGACCCGCCACTACAGCGTGCCGTGCGTGTTCTCCACCGAACAGCTGCGCTACCCCAAACCCGATGGCAGCATCTGCCTGCAGAAGAGTTTTGTCGGCGACGGCGTCAAGCTGGACTGCGCCGGGGGCTTTGGCGCAGTGATGATGGTGACCGCGACCTTCGGCATGGTGGCGGCGACCAAGGCGGTGGACAAGATTGTGGCGGGTGTGCGGCGGCCGGCGGACAAGGTCAAGCCTCAGGCTTAATGGTCGACTCTGATGGCCTTATCGCCGAGCAGACGGAGCGCCGGCCGGCTCTCTCCCGTAGTGGATCTGTGGCGAGTACAAATCCCCTTGTGGGAGCGAGCCTGCTCGCGATGGCGATTAACCCGCCAACTCATTCATCCGCTGCAACACCGCATTCAAGCCATTGCTGCGGGACGGTGAGAGCTGGCGGCTGAGGCCCAGTTGGTTGAACCAGTCGGGTAAATCCACCTGTTGCAGGTCTTGCGCGGACAAGCCGTTGACCCGCGCCAGCAGCAAGGCCACCAGCCCGCGGATCAAGCGCGCATCGCTGCTCGCGGCAAACTGCCAGTGGCCGTCGTGCAACTTGCCCACCAGCCACACCTGGCTTTCACAGCCGTGTACGCGGTGGGTTTCGGTTTTGTCGGCCTCACTCAAGGGCGGCAGGCGGTCGCCCCATTGCATCAGCAGGCGGGCCCGTTGTTCCCAGCCGGCGGCGGCCTGGAAGGTGTGCAGGGCGTTGACGGCTTCGGCGGGCAGGTTCATCGCAACAGTTCCAGGGCTTGGTCCAGGGCTTCGAAGAAGCGTTCAAGGTCTTCGGAGTCGTTGTACAGCGCCAGTGACACACGAATAGCCCCGGCCAGTTCGAAGCGCTTGAGCAATGGCATGGCGCAGTGATGACCGGCGCGCACGGCAATCCCCTGTTCGGTGAGCAGGTGGGCCAAGTCAGCGTTGTGCACGCCCTCGACGACAAAGCTGGCCAGTGCCAGTTGGGGTTTGCCCAGTAGCCGGATGCCATTGCGCGCCTGCAGCCCCTTGAGCAAGTAGTCATGCAACGCCGCTTCGTGGGCCGACACCGCGTCCTGGTCCAGGCCCGCCAGGTAGTCGAGGGTCGCGCCCAGGCCAATCACGCTGGCAATCGGCGGGGTCCCGGCTTCATAGCCCAGGGGGGCGGGGCGAAACCGGGCGTCGTGGTAGTTGGCGTCCAGCACCATCTCGCCACCGAACTGCCAGGGGCGCAATTGCTCCAGGGCGGCGTTGCGGCCAAACACCACCCCCAGGCCATCGGGCCCGTAGAGTTTGTGGCTGGAGAACACATAGAAGTCGCAGCCCAGCGCCTGCACGTCGTGCCGGCCGTGGACCACGCCCTGGGCGCCATCGATCACGGTCAAGGCGTTATGGGCCTGTGCCAGGGTCAGCAGCGGCTCTAATGGCTGCCAGGCCCCCAGCACGTTGGACAGCTGGCTGACGGCCAGCAACCGGGTGCGGGGGCCGATCAGTCCGGCGGCGGCCTGCAGGTCGATCACGCCGTCGGCGTCCAGTGGCAGTATCACCAGGTTCAGCTCGCGACGTTTGGCCAGTTGTTGCCAGGGCAGCAGGTTGGCGTGGTGTTCCAGGGCGCTGATGACGATCTCATCGCCCGGGAGGAAAAGGTGTTCCAGGCCATAGGCCAGGAGGTTCAGCGCGGAGGTTGCGCCGTGGGTGAAGATGATTTGCCCGCAGGTGCCGGCATTGAGCCAGTGCGCAACTTTGCTGCGGCTGTCTTCGAACGCTTGCGTGGCATGGGCGCCGGGCAGGTGTTGCGCCCGATGGACGTTGGCCGCGCCATTGGCGTAGTAGTGCGCCAGCGCGTCGAGCAGGGCTTGGGGTTTCTGGGTGGTGGCGGCGTTGTCCAGGTAGGTCTGGTCTTGCCGTTGCAGGGCGGCGATGGCCGGGAAGTCGGCGCGCCAGGGTGAGGAAATCATCATGCTATCGGGCCCTAGTGAACATGGGCGGGCATATGCCAGGCCCCTGTAGGAGCGAGCGGGCTCGTTCCTACAGGTGAACTCGTGTGACGCTTAGTTGTGGGCGTGCAGCGCTTCGTTCAGTTCGATGGCCGACTTGTGGGTCTTGCATTCCACGGCGCCGGTCTGTGAATTGCGGCGGAACAGCAGGTCGGACTGACCGGCCAGCTCACGAGCCTTGACCACTTTGACCAGTTGGTTGTTTTCATCCAGCAGGGCCACTTTGGTCCCGGCGGTGACGTACAGGCCCGACTCGACGGTGTTGCGGTCGCCCAACGGGATGCCGATACCGGCGTTGGCGCCGATCAGGCAGCCTTCGCCGACCTTGATCACGATGTTGCCGCCGCCCGACAGGGTGCCCATGGTGGAGCAGCCGCCGCCCAGGTCCGAACCCTTGCCGACAAAGACACCGGCCGACACGCGGCCTTCGATCATGCCCGGGCCTTCGGTGCCGGCGTTGAAGTTGACGAAACCTTCGTGCATCACGGTGGTGCCTTCGCCCACGTACGCACCCAGGCGGATCCGCGAGGCGTCAGCGATACGCACGCCCGCCGGTACCACGTAGTCGGTCATTTTCGGGAACTTGTCCACCGAGAACACTTCCAGCAGTTCGCCACGCAGGCGGGCTTCGAGTTGATGCTCGGCCAACTCGCCAAGGTCGATGGCGCCTTGGCTGGTCCAGGCGACGTTGGGCAGCAGCGGGAAGATCCCGGCCAGGTTCAGGCCGTGTGGCTTGACCAGGCGATGGGACAGCAGGTGCAGCTTGAGGTAGGCCTCTGGGGTGGAGCTCAGTTGTGCGTCTTCGGCCAGCAGGGTGGCGACCAGCGGTTTGTGGCTTTCCGCCAGGCGGGTCAGCAGGGCGGCCTGGGTGGCATCGATCGCCTTTACGGCTTCGGCCAGTTGCGCGGCCTGGGCGGTAGTGAAAGCGATGGCCTGGTTGCCTTCGGTGTAGCCAAGGATCGGGGCAACGGCGGCGATCAATTCGGCCGATGGGTTGAGCAGGGGTTGGGCGTAGAACACTTCCAGCCATGTGCCTTGACGATTCTGGGTACCAACACCAAAGGCCACGCTGAACAGGGTAGTGGACATGCAATTACCTCTAACAAAATTGAACGGGCTGCCTTACTTGAGTGCGGCCGCGTAGATATCTGGCTTGAAGCCAATCAGGGTTCGGTCACCGAGATCGAGCACCGGGCGCTTGATCATCGAGGGTTGTGCGAGCATCAGTTCGATAGCTTTCGCCTGGTCGAGATCGGCTTTGCGTTCGTCGTCGAGTTTGCGAAAGGTCGTGCCTGCACGGTTGAGCACCACTTGCCAGCCGTGCTCGTTGCACCACTGGGTCAGGTGCTCACGGTCGATTCCGGCCGTCTTGTAATCGTGGAAATCAAAGCCGACAGCGTTTTCATCGAGCCAGGTGCGCGCCTTTTTCATGGTGTCGCAGGCTTTGATGCCGAAAAGGTGCAACGTTTTGCTTGAAGCGGTCAAGGAATTGCCCCCCTTTGGAGGTGCTGGAACTAAAAGGTGAAGGATTATGCCATGACCGAGGGGGTTCGGCGTCGGCGTCGACGGGCATAAAACGATTGTGCGACAGGTTAACGGGTCAGGTGCGACCTTTGTGCAAAGGTCGAAGGATAGCTTAAGCGTCTAATATGGCACTTCAACGGCAACTTGTTGCCTGATGTGTGCTGCTGCACGTCGACTGTCCGGGAACTGTTGTTTTATGCAAACCGCTTATACCGTCCTCATCCTGCTGATGCTGGTCAGTGTCTCGCGGCTGGTGGGTCGGGTGATTCCACTGCCATTGCCGCTGGTGCAGATCGCCGCCGGGGCGCTGCTCGCGTGGCCGACGCTGGGGCTGCATGTGGCACTCAATCCCGAGCTGTTCCTGTTTCTGTTTCTGCCCCCGCTGCTGTTCTCTGATGGCTGGCGCATGCCCAAGCGGGAGCTGTGGAAGTTGCGCGGGCCGATTCTGACCCTGGCGGTGGGGCTGGTGTTGTTCACTGTGGTCGGGGCGGGCTACTTCATTCATTGGCTGGTGCCGAGCATTCCGTTGCCGGTGGCCTTCGCGCTGGCGGCGGTGTTGTCGCCGACCGACGCCGTGGCGGTCTCGGCGATTTCCCAGAACCGCTTGCCCACGCCCTTGATGCACATGCTGCAGGGCGAGGCCCTGATGAATGATGCCTCGGGCCTGGTGACCTTCAAGTTTGCCCTGGCGGCTGCCATTACCGGGGCGTTTTCCCTGGCCAATGCCAGCCTGACCTTTGTCCTGGTGGCCATTGGCGGGCTGTTGGTGGGTGTGGCCCTGAGCTGGCTGGTCGGGCGCCTGCGGGCCTGGATGATCGCCCGCAGTTGGGACGATCCGGCGACCCACGTGGTGTTCATGTTGCTGCTGCCGTTTGCCGCCTATGTGCTGGCCGAACGCTTGGGTGTCTCGGGCATTCTGTCGGCGGTGGCGGCGGGGATGATGCAGAGCTGGCTTGACCTGCTGCCGCGCCAGACCAGTACCCGGCTGCTCAATCGCAGTGTCTGGTCGCTGCTGGAGTTTGCCTTCAATGGCCTGATTTTCCTGCTGTTGGGCCTGCAATTGCCGGACATCATCAAGGCTGTGGTCAGTCACGAAACCTCGCTGTGGCCGACCCTGTTTTATCGTTGCCTGGATGTGGTGGCGATTTTCCTGGCCTTGGTGATGCTGCGGTTCATCTGGGTGCAGAGCATCTGGCGCTTGTCGGTGCTGTTGCGGCGATGGCGCGGTAAAGGCGAGCTGACCCAGGTGCCGACCGCCCGTTCCTGCTGGCTGTTGACGGTCGGTGGCGTGCGCGGGGCGGTGACGTTGGCGGGTGTGATGTCGGTGCCGATGCTGATGGGCACCGAGGCGTTTCCTGAGCGCGACCTGCTGATCTTCATTGCTGCCGGGGTGATCCTGTTGTCGCTGGTGACGGCCTGCATCGCCTTGCCCTTGCTGTTGCGCGGTCTGCCGACGAGTCCGGACGACAAGCGCCGGCAAGAGGTGCGCGACGCCTGGCGCAAGACCGCCGAGGCGGCGATTCACGCCTTGGAGGCCGAGGAGGCCAATCCACAGGATGCCGCGCAGGCTGCACTGGCGGCGGAGCTCAAGGCGCGGATCATGTCCGAGTACCGGCACCAGTTGGAGGTCTTCAACGATTCCGCGGAAGCCCAGGCCCTGGCGTTTCAGATGGACTTGCTGGAGCGGCGCTTGCGTCTGAACGCGCTGCGGGCCCAGCGTCTGGAGTTATACCGGCTCAGTCGCCATCACCAGATTGGTGATGACGTGCTGCGCGAGGTACTGGCCGACCTCGACTTGAGCGAGGCCAACCTGGGGCAGGTGAAGTAGCGCCGGGTTACTGGCGGCGCTGGATGAAGGCGCGGATCCGCTCGGCGGCTTCCACGCATTCGGCCAGGGGCGCAACCAGGGCCAGGCGCACGCGGCCGGCACCCGGGTTGAAGCCGTCGACTTCGCGCGACAGATAAGAGCCCGGCACTACCGTCACGTGCTCCTCGACATACAGGTCGCGACAGAAGGCGGCATCGTCGCCGCCGACGTTCGGCCACAGGTAGAAGCTGCCATCCGGACGCTGGACGTCGAGTACCGGGCTGAGGATCGCCAGCACCGCATCGAACTTCTCGCGGTACAGGGTGCGGTTGGCGCGCACGTGCTCTTCATCGTTCCAGGCGGCCACGCTGGCCAGTTGGGCTTGGACCGGCATGGCGCAGCCGTGGTAGGTGCGATACAGCAGGAAGCCCTTGAGGATCTCGGCATCGCCGGCCACGAAACCCGAGCGCAGGCCCGGCAGGTTGGAACGCTTGGACAGGCTGTGGAACACCACGCAGCGCTTGAAATCCTGGCGGCCCAGCTCCACGCAGGCACTGAGCAGGCCAGGTGGTGGGGTTTGCTCGTCGAAGTACAGTTCGCTGTAGCACTCGTCGGCGGCAATCACGAAGTCGTATTCGTCAGCCAGGGCGATCAGCTTTTTCAGGGTGTCCACCGGGATCAATGCACCGGTCGGGTTGCCGGGTGAGCACAGGAACAGGATCTGGCAGCGTTTCCAGATGTCGGGCGATACGGCGTCGAAATCCGGGTTGAAGCCGTTTTTGTCCAGGCACGGCAGGTAATGCGGCTTGGCCCCGGCAAGGAACGCGGCGCCTTCGTAGATCTGGTAGAACGGGTTCGGGCTGACCACCAGCGCGTCGTCGCCACGGTTGACCACCGTCTGGGTGAAGGCGAACAGCGCCTCACGGGTGCCATTGACCGGCAGCACGTTGCGCGCCGGATCAATCCAGCCGGCGGGGACGTTGAAGCGCCGCTCGCACCAGCCCGCGATGGCTTCGCGCAAGGCCGGGATCCCGAGGGTAGTCGGGTAAACGGCCATCTGCTCCAGATTGCTGGACAGGGCTTGGGCGACGAAGCTTGGCGAGCGGTGTTTCGGCTCGCCGATGGACAGGGCGATCGGGCGCTTGTCCGGGTTGGGCGTGACAGCACCGAGCAGGGCGCGAAGCTTTTCGAACGGGTAGGGCTGGAGCTGGTTCAGAGCGTTGTTCATCGGTGAGTCTCGATGGCGACATTAAATGAATGCAATCTGTGTAATGCAGCAGATCCAGCGTGGGAGCGGGCTTGCCCGCGATAGCGGTGGATCAGCCACTGTGGGTCTTGAATGTGCTGGCGCCATCGCGGGCAAGCCCGCCCCCACAGGGGGAAGCTGGGAATCAAATGCTCAGGCGCGACAGCTTGATCTCCGGTTCCTGGGTGACGCTCAACTGCTCGACGATTGCATCCTGCAGTCGGCGGCACAGCTCCGGGTCCGAGAGCGGCTGGTTGTGGGCGTCGGTTATGAAAAACACGTCTTCGACCCGTTCGCCGAGGGTGGCAATCTTGGCGTTCTGCAGCGACAGGTCGAATTCGAGGAATATCCCGCCGATTCGTGCGAGCAGGCCCGGGCGGTCCGGGGCGCTGAGCTCGAGCACGGTGACCGGGCGGTGGGCATCGTTGTGGATCGTCACCTGGGGCGCGAAGGCGAAATGCTTGAGCTGGCGCGGTACCCGCCGCTGGATGATGGTCGGGTAGTCGTCCGGGTTGCGCAGCGCGTCGGTCAGGCCGTCGCGGATTTGCTTGACCCGGGCCGGGTTGTCGCCAATCGAGTCGCCATCGGTGTCGAGCACGATGTAGGTGTCGAGGGTGAACTGGCTGGTGGAGGTGATGACCCGGGCGTCGTGAATGTTCAGGTTGAGCTGGTCCATCGCGGCCACGGTCACGGCGAAGAAGTCGTGCTGGTCCGGTGCATAGATGAAGATCTGGGTGCCGCCCTCGAACTCGCGCTGGGTGGTCTCCTTGATCAGGACCAGTGGGCCGCCGTCGGCCGGCTGCTGGAGGATCGCGTCACTGTGCCAGGCCACATCGCCAGCGGTGTGGCGCAGGAAGTAGTCGTCGCCCAGTTGCGACCAGAGCTGTTCGACGTCGTCCGGATCGGTGCCACCGCGGACCAGGATGTCCAGGGCCGCGCTTTGGGTCTGGCGAATCTGCTCCTCGCGGTCCACCGGGTTTTCCAGGCCGCGGCGCAAGGCGCGCTTGGTCTCGGTGTAGAGCTGGCGCAACAGGCTGGCGCGCCAGGAGTTCCACAGGGTCGGGTTGGTGGCGTTGATATCCGCGACGGTCAGTACATACAGGTAGTCGAGCCGGGTCTCGTCGCCGACCGCGAGGGCAAAGTCGTGGATCACTTGAGGGTCGGACAAGTCCTTGCGCTGGGCCGTGGTCGACATCACCAGGTGGTTTTGCACCAACCAGACGATCAGGCGGCTGTCCCAGGCGGGGAGCTGATGGCGCTGGCAGAAGGCTTCCGCGTCCACCGCGCCGATGTCGGAATGGTCGCCATGCCGGCCCTTGCCGATGTCGTGGTACAGCCCGGCCAGGTAGATCAGTTCCGGCTTGGGCAGCTTGGCCATGAGCTTGCTGGCCAGCGGGAATTTTTCGGACACCTGGGTGTACTGCAGCTTACGCAGGTGTTTGATCAGGTTCAGGGTGTGGGCATCGACCGTGTAGATGTGGAACAGGTCATGCTGCATCTGCCCGACAATAAAACCGAACTCCGGCAGGTAGCGGCCGAGAATGCCATAGCGGTTCATCCGCCGCAGGTTGCGGTGGATGCCGATCTTGCACTTGAACAGCTCGATGAACAGGCTGGTGTTGCGGATGTCGTGGCGGAAGTCGTCGTCGATCAGGTGCCGGTGTTCGCGCAGCAGGCGAATGGTGTCGGCGCGCACGCCCTTGATTTCCGGCTGCTGGGCCATCAGCACGAAGATTTCCAGCATGGCAAACGGCGTGCGCTTGAACACGTTGGGGTTGATGGCCTCGATGTAGCCGTCATGCAGTTGGAAGCGCGAGTTGATCGGCTGCGGCGGCGCTTCGTCGGCCGGGGCGAGGATGATTTCCTCGAAGTGCTGGATGATCAGGTCGCTGAGCTGGGCAATGCTCATCACCACCCGATAGTACTGCTGCATGAAGTTTTCGATGGCGTGCTTGGCGTCTTCGCCCTCAAAACCCAGCAGGCCAGCGATCGAGCGCTGGTGGTCGAACAACAAGCGGTCCTCCGAACGCCCGGCAAGCATGTGCAGGGCGTAGCGGACTTTCCACAGGAATTCCTGGGAGGAGGCCAGCAGGGCGTTCTCGCTTTCCACCAGGAAACCTTCGCCGGCCAGGGCGCGCAGGTTCAGGGTGCCGTATTGGCGGCGAGCGACCCACAGGATCGTCTGGATATCCCGCAGGCCGCCGGGTGAGCCTTTGACGTTGGGTTCCAGGTTGTATTCGGTGTCGTTGTACTTGTGGTGACGGGCCTTCTGCTCGGTGCGCTTGGCCAGGAAGAACTCCTTGGCCGGCCACATGTGCGCGGTGCTGGTGACCTCGAGCATGCGCTGGCGCAAATGCTCGGGGCCGGCAATGGTGCGACTTTCCATGAGGTTGGTGACGACCGTCAGGTCGGCGCGGGCTTCCACCGCGCATTCGTCCACCGAGCGCACGCTCTGGCCCACTTCCAGGCCGATGTCCCACAACAGGGTCAGGAAGCGCTCGATGGAGTCGCGGAAAACTTCGTGATCGGCGCTGTCCAGCAGGATCAGCAGGTCGATGTCGGAATAGGGGTGCAATTCGCCCCGGCCGTAGCCGCCGACCGCGACCAGCGCGATGTCGGCGTCTTCGCTCCAACTGAACTGGTCCCAGGCCTTTTGCAGGATGTTGTCGACGAACCAGGCGCGATCCTCGATCAGCCGGCGAATGTCCCGGCCGCTGCGAAAGCGCGTGTCGAGTACCTCGCGGGCCTGGCGGATGGCCTTCTTGAAAGCCGCAATCGGGCTTGCCTTCAGGGCCAGTTCAGCCTGGAACTGGCCGCGGTCGAAGAGTTCGGGATCCACCTGCGGCATCGATTGGCTTTCCTTTCTATAAGGCTGGGAACGGCAGGTCAGGCAGAAACGCGAGGGATGGTGTCATCGCTGCGCAAGGTGAAGATCTCGTAACCGGTTTCGGTCACCAGCAGGGTGTGTTCCCACTGGGCGGAGAGCTTGCGGTCCTTGGTGATGGCGGTCCAGCCATCGCCCAGGACCTTGGTGTCGGCCTTGCCCTGGTTGATCATCGGCTCGATGGTGAAGGTCATGCCAGCCTGCAGTTCCATGCCGGTACCGGCACGGCCGTAGTGCAGGATTTGTGGCTCTTCGTGGAACACTTTGCCGATGCCGTGGCCGCAGAACTCGCGCACCACCGAGAAACCGTTCTTTTCAGCGTGCTTTTGGATCACTTCGCCGATGTCGCCCAGGCGGCAGCCGGGTTTGACGATTTCGATGGCCTTGTACATGCATTCCTGGGTGACCTGGGACAGGCGCTCGGCCCAGACCGGCACGCTGCCGACGTGGAACATGCGGCTGGTGTCGCCGTGGTAGCCGTCCTTGATCACGGTGACGTCGATGTTCAGGGTGTCGCCGTCCTTCAGGGCTTTCTCATTCGGAATGCCGTGGCAGACCACATGGTTGATCGAGGTGCAGATCGACTTCGGGAAGCCTTTATAGTTGAGCGGGGCAGGGATGGCCTGCTGCTCGTTGACGATGTAGTCGTGGCAGATGCGGTCGAGCTCTTCGGTGGTGATCCCGGGCTTGACGTGTTCAGCAATCATTTCCAGCACCTCGGCGGCAAGCTTGCCGGCGATGCGCATTTTGGCGATGTCCTCTGGGGTTTTGAGGGTGACGGTCATACAGGCTCTCTCTACGCTCAGTGGCGCTTGCTATACGGAATGGGCTCTGCGTGATGCGGCGCGCAGGCCTGAAAAAGGCGATTCTAACAGACGATCACGGCAAATCCGTGGCGGCATGCATCGCTTCTCTCTATAGAATGGCGCAATCTTGAGCGATTCCAAGGGCTGGAACATTCGCGCTCGCCTGGTTTTGAGAAACCGGGTTCCGTTTTCAGCCTTGCTATGGTATAAAATGCGCCGCTTTCCGGGGATGCCCCGAAAGGCTTAAATCCACACACGTGTCGACACGATGACCTGGGTGCCTTCAGCTGAAGCTGCTGGTTGGTCATTGGGATACGTGGAGGCCAAACCCGACTTATTAAGGAACTATCATGTCCCAAGTCAACATGCGCGATATGCTGAAGGCCGGTGTGCACTTCGGTCACCAGACCCGTTACTGGAACCCGAAAATGGGTAAATACATTTTCGGCGCGCGTAACAAGATCCACATCATCAACCTTGAAAAAACCCTGCCAATGTTCAACGAAGCTCTGACTTTCGTAGAGCGTCTGGCCCAGGGCAAAAACAAGATTCTGTTCGTCGGCACCAAGCGTTCCGCTGGCAAGATCGTTGCTGAAGAAGCAGCACGTTGCGGTTCGCCGTACGTCGATCACCGCTGGTTGGGCGGCATGCTGACCAACTTCAAAACCATCCGTGCTTCCATCAAGCGTCTGCGTGACCTTGAAGTGCAAGCCGAAGACGGTACTTTCGCCAAGCTGACCAAGAAAGAAGCGCTGATGCGCACTCGTGACCTGGAAAAGCTCGATCGTTCCCTGGGTGGTATCAAGGACATGGGCGGTCTGCCTGACGCACTGTTCGTTATCGACGTTGATCACGAGCGCATCGCGATCACCGAAGCCAACAAGCTGGGCATCCCGGTTATCGGCGTAGTCGATACCAACAGCAGCCCGGAAGGCGTTGACTACATCATCCCAGGCAACGATGACGCAATCCGCGCTATCCAGCTGTACATGGGTTCGATGGCTGACGCTGTAATCCGCGGTCGCAACCACGTTGCTGGCGGCACCGAGCAGTTCGTAGAAGAAGCTCCGGTAGCAGCAGCTGAGTAATTGACGCCTTGGCGTTGACTCAGTAAGCAAAAAGGGGGCTTGGCCCCCTTTTTGCCACCTCGAAAACCATTTGTCGGCGCCCACTGCCTTTTTTGTAACGTGCGGCAGCTAACAAGGGGTGGGTCGAGAAGAATTGAACGCCCGTTCGATCGGGTGGAATGGTTGAAAACCTATCCAAGAGGAATTTGAAAATGGCAGAGATTACTGCAGCGTTGGTCAAAGAACTGCGCGAGCGTACTGGCGAAGGCATGATGGACTGCAAAAAGGCCTTGACCAAGGCTGGCGGCGACATCGAAAAAGCCATTGATGACATGCGTGCTTCGGGCGCCATCAAGGCTGCCAAAAAAGCAGGCAACGTTGCTGCTGAAGGTGCTATCGCCCTGAAGGAAGACGGTAAATCCGCAGTCCTGCTGGAGGTGAACTCTCAGACGGACTTCCTGGCTCTGCAGGACGACTTCAAGGCATTTGTTGCTGCTAGCGTTGAAAAAGCGTTCGCCGACAAGCTGACTGACGTCGCTCCGCTGATCGAAGCTCAAGAAGCTGCTCGCCTGGTACTGGTCGGCAAGGTTGGCGAAAACGTCAACATCCGTCGCCTGGCTCGCGTTGAAGGTGATGTGGTGGGTGGTTACCTGCACGGCAACAAGATCGGTGTAGCGGTTGTTCTGAAAGGCGGCGACGTTGAGCTGGCCAAGGACATTGCTATGCACGTAGCGGCTAGCAACCCTGAGTTCCTGCTGCCATCGGAAGTTTCCGCTGACGCGATCGAGCGCGAAAAAGCCGTGTTCCTGCAGCTGAACGAAGAAAAAATCAAAGGCAAGCCAGAAAACATTGTTGAGAACATGGTCAAAGGCCGTATCAGCAAGTTCCTGGCTGAAGCAAGCCTGGTTGAGCAGGCGTTCGTCAAGAACCCTGAAATCAAGGTGGGCGAACTGGCCAAGAAAGCCGGTGCCGAAATCGTTTCCTTCACTTACTTCAAAGTAGGCGAAGGCATCGAGAAGCCGGTCGACAACTTCGCTGAAGAAGTTGCTGCCCAGCTGGCTGCTGCCAAGCAATAAGACAGTTTTCAACTGTCGCCCGAAAGAGGCTGCCCGCTCACGCGCGCAGCCTCTTTTCAAATGGGAAGTCGATTTTATTTGGCATCCCCTCGGAACTGGCTTACAAAGCCGTGTTCCGATGGCGCTGTGATAGCGTCAAGCTAGAGTAAACGCAGGCTGCAAACAGCCCGCACAGAATTTTTTAAAATACGCCGCAGGAGAGATTCGCAATGGCTCAGCAGGGCAGTGGTTATCAGGCTCGCTATAAACGCATTCTACTCAAGCTTAGCGGCGAGGCCTTGATGGGCTCCGAAGAGTTCGGGATCGACCCCAAGGTGCTGGATCGCATGGCGCTGGAAGTCGGCCAACTGGTCGGTATCGGTGTCCAGGTGGGTCTGGTGATTGGTGGTGGCAACCTGTTCCGCGGCGCGGCACTGAGTGCGGCCGGCATGGATCGGGTCACTGGCGACCACATGGGCATGCTGGCCACTGTGATGAACGCCCTGGCCATGCGCGACGCACTGGAACGTGCCAATATCTCGGCCATTGTGATGTCCGCCATTTCCATGGTCGGCGTGACCGATCACTACGATCGCCGCAAGGCCATGCGTCACCTCAACTCCAAGGAAGTGGTGATTTTCGCGGCCGGTACCGGCAACCCGTTCTTCACCACCGATTCGGCCGCCTGCCTGCGCGCGATCGAAATCGATGCCGACGTCGTGCTCAAGGCGACCAAGGTTGATGGCGTGTACACCGCAGATCCATTCAAAGACCCGCATGCCGAGAAGTTTGATCATCTGACCTACGATGAAGTACTGGATCGCAAGCTGGGTGTCATGGACCTGACGGCTATCTGCCTGTGCCGCGACCACAAGATGCCGCTGCGCGTATTTAACATGAACAAGCCCGGCGCCCTGCTGAACATCGTACATGGCGGCGCTGAAGGGACTCTGATCGAGGAAGGCGAACAATGATCAACGAAATCAAGAAAGACGCTCAAGAGCGCATGGCCAAATCCCTGGACTCGCTGTCCAAGGCATTCGGCCAGATCCGTACCGGCAAGGCTCACCCAAGCATCCTGGGCAGCGTGATGGTGCCGTACTACGGTTCCGACACCCCGATCAGCCAGGTCGCCAACGTGACCGTGAAGGATTCGCGTACCCTGCAAGTGGTTGCGTTTGAACGCAACATGCTGGCAGCGGTCGACAAGGCGATCCAGAGCGCAGGCCTGAACCTGAACCCGACCAACCTGGGCGAGTTGCTGCTGATCTCCATGCCGGCACTGACTGAAGAAACCCGTCGCGGTTTCACCAAGCAGGCCCGTGAAGCGGCAGAAGACGCCCGTGTTGCCGTGCGCAACATCCGTCGTGATGCCCTGAGCCAGCTCAAGGATCTGGTCAAGGAGAAGGAAATCAGCGAAGACGACGAGCGTCGCGCCGCTGATGACGTGCAGAAGTTGACCGACAAGTTCGTGGCTGAAATCGAAGTCGCCGTGAAGCAAAAAGAAGCGGATTTGATGGCCGTATAAGGGTCGCGCTTTCATGGAAAAGACCAAGCAGCCTGCGCTGTCCACGGTGCCGCGACATGTCGCGATCATCATGGACGGCAATAATCGCTGGGCAAAAAAACGTTTCTTGCCCGGCGTTGCCGGGCACAAGGCGGGCGTCGATGCTGTGCGCGCCGTGATCGAGGTGTGCGCTGAATCGGGGGTGGAAGTCCTGACCCTGTTTGCGTTTTCCAGTGAGAACTGGCAGCGCCCGGCCGATGAAGTCAGTGCCTTGATGGACCTGTTCTTCAAGGCGTTGCGTCGTGAGGCCAAGCGCCTCAACGACAACAACATTTCCTTGCGCATCATTGGCGACCGCTCGCGCTTTCATCCCGAGCTTCAGGCAGCCATGCGTGAAGCCGAGGCGATGACGGCCGGGGCCAATCGTTTTGTCCTGCAAATCGCCGCCAACTATGGTGGCCAGTGGGACATCGCCCAGGCGGCGCAACGTCTGGCGCGAGAAGTTCAGGCCGGTCACCTGCGGCCGGACGACATCACGCCGGATTTGCTACAGACCTGCCTGTCCACAGGCGACCTGCCGTTGCCCGACCTGTGTATCCGCACCGGTGGCGAGCATCGCATCAGCAACTTCCTGTTGTGGCAGATGGCCTATTCCGAGTTGTACTTCTCCGACCTGTTCTGGCCGGACTTCAAACACGAAGCCATGCGCACTGCACTGGCCGATTTCGCTTCTCGCCAACGTCGCTTCGGTAAAACGAGTGAGCAGGTTGAAGCTGGAGCCCGGGTTTAATGCTTAAACAACGAATCATCACGGCACTGATCCTGCTGCCAATCGCCCTGTGCGGGTTTTTCCTGCTCGAAGGTTCCGCTTTTGCGCTGTTCATCGGCCTGGTGGTGACCCTGGGCGCCTGGGAGTGGGCGCGCCTGGCGGGCTTCGAGGCGCAGTCGATGCGTGTCACCTACGCGGCCGTAGTGGCGGCGATGCTGCTGGTCCTGCATTTGGTGCCCGGGCTTGCGCCTTGGGTGTTGGGTGCAGCCGTGCTGTGGTGGGGTGTGGCGACCTTCCTGGTGCTGACCTATCCCAAGACTAGCGAACATTGGGCCAGTGCCGCCTGCAAGCTGGTGATCGGCCTGCTGATCCTGTTGCCGGCCTGGCAAGGCCTGGTGCTGATCAAGCAGTACCCGCTGGGTAACTGGCTGATCATGGCGGTCATGGTGCTGGTCTGGGGCGCGGACATTGGCGCTTACTTCTCCGGCCGAGCCTTCGGCAAGCGCAAGCTGGCGCCGCTGGTCAGTCCCGGCAAAAGCTGGGAGGGGGTGTATGGCGGCCTGCTGTTGAGCCTGGTGATTACCCTGGTCGTCGGCCTGGTGCGCGATTGGACCGTAGGTCAGTTGCTCAAGGGCTTGATCGGCGCGGCCATCATCGTGTTCATTTCGGTGGTCGGCGACCTGACCGAAAGCATGTTCAAGCGTCAGGCCGGGATCAAGGACAGCAGTAACTTGCTGCCGGGTCACGGTGGGGTGCTGGATCGAATCGACAGCCTGACCGCAGCCATTCCCTTGTTCGCCGTGTTGTTGTGGATGGCCGCACCGTGAGCCGGCCACAACAAATCACCGTGCTCGGTGCGACCGGCTCCATAGGCCTGAGCACCCTGGATGTCATCGCTCGCCACCCTGAGCGTTTCCAGGTATTTGCCTTGAGCGGCTTCTCGCGCCTTAGCGAGTTGCTGGCGTTGTGCGTCCGTCATGTGCCGCGTTTTGCCGTGGTCCCGCAACCTGAGGCGGCTCGCCGCCTGCAGGATGATCTACGGGCTGCTGGCCTGCCCACCCGTGTACTGGTGGGGGAGGAGGGGTTGTGCCAGGTGGCTGCCGACCCCGAAGTGGATGCGGTGATGGCGGCGATAGTCGGTGCGGCAGGACTGCGCCCGACGTTGGCGGCGGTGGAGGCGGGCAAAAAGATCCTGCTGGCCAACAAAGAGGCGCTGGTGATGTCCGGCGCCCTGTTCATGCAGGCGGTGCACAAGAGTGGTTCGGTGCTGTTGCCGATCGACAGTGAGCACAATGCGATCTTCCAGTGCATGCCGACGGATTTCTCCCGCGGGCTGGGCAATGTCGGGGTGCGGCGGATACTGCTGACGGCATCGGGCGGCCCGTTCCGCCAGACTGCCCTGGCCGAGCTGGCACATGTCACGCCGGATCAGGCTTGCGCCCACCCCAACTGGTCGATGGGGCGCAAGATTTCGGTCGACTCGGCCAGCATGATGAACAAGGGCCTGGAGCTGATCGAGGCCTGCTGGCTGTTCGATGCCAAACCGTCCCAGGTCGAGGTGGTGATCCACCCGCAGAGCGTGATCCACTCGCTGGTCGACTACGTGGACGGTTCGGTGCTGGCCCAACTGGGCAATCCGGACATGCGCACGCCCATCGCCAATGCGCTGGCCTGGCCTGAGCGGATTGACTCTGGCGTGGCACCGCTTGACCTGTTTGCTATCGCGCGCCTGGACTTCCAGGCGCCCGACGAAGAGCGTTTCCCGTGCCTGCGCCTGGCACGCCAGGCGGCCGAGGCGGGTAACAGCGCGCCGGCCATGTTGAATGCGGCCAATGAAGTGGCGGTTGCCGCCTTTCTGGATGGGCGTGTCCGCTACCTGGAGATCGCGAGTATCATCGAGGAAGTATTGAACCTCGAGCCGGTGGTGGCTGTGGCGGATCTTGAGGCAGTGTTTACGGCGGACGCGAAAGCGCGTGTACTGGCGCAACGTTGGTTGAGCCGTCACGGGCGATAGGTGTTGCGGCAGGTTTGCCCGCGCCAGCGCTGAATAGGATTGCGGAGAAAGTAGATGAGCGCGCTCTATATGATTGTCGGCACCCTGGTAGCCCTGGGCGTGCTGGTCACCTTCCACGAATTCGGCCACTTCTGGGTCGCGCGTCGCTGCGGGGTCAAGGTTCTGCGCTTTTCCGTAGGCTTCGGCATGCCGTTGCTGCGCTGGCACGATCGCCAGGGTACCGAGTTTGTGATTGCCGCCATCCCGCTGGGTGGCTACGTGAAAATGCTCGATGAGCGGGAGGCTGAGGTACCGGCCGATCAGTTGGAGCAATCCTTCAATCGCAAGTCGGTTCGCCAGCGGATCGCTATCGTTGCTGCCGGCCCTGTCGCCAACTTCCTGCTGGCCCTGGTGTTCTTCTGGGTCCTGGCGATGCTCGGTACCGAGCAGATACGCCCGGTGATCGGCGGTGTAGATGCCGACAGCATCGCCGCCAAGGCCGGTTTGAGCCCGGGTCAGGAAATCGTCGCCGTCGATGGCGAGGCCACTTCCGGCTGGGCTGCGGTCAATCTGCAACTGGTCCGCCGTCTGGGCGAGAGTGGTGCAGTGCAGTTGTTGGTGCGCGAAGAGGGTTCCACTGCCGATACTCCCCGTGAGCTGATTCTGGACCAATGGCTCAAAGGTGCCGATGAGCCTGATCCGATTCGCTCCCTTGGCATTCGGCCATGGCGTCCGGCCTTGCCGCCGGTCCTGGCTGAACTCGATCCGAAGGGGCCGGCCCAGGCCGCAGGCCTGAAAACCGGCGACCGCCTGTTGAAACTCGATGGACAGGCGCTGACGGATTGGCAGCAAGTGGTCGATTGGGTGCGTATACGTCCTGAAACCAAAATTGTGCTGCAGGTCGAGCGCGACGGTGCTCAAATCGACGTCCTTGTCACCCTGGCAGTCCGGGGGGGCAGCAAGGCCGCCACCGGTTACCTGGGGGCTGGGGTCAAAGCTGTCGATTGGCCACCAACGATGATTCGTGAGGTCAGCTTCGGTCCTGTAGCGGCCATTGGCGAAGGGGCGCGACGCACCTGGACCATGAGTGTGCTGACCCTCGATTCGCTGAAGAAAATGTTGTTCGGCGAGCTCTCGGTAAAAAACTTGAGTGGACCGATAACCATTGCTAAAGTGGCGGGCGCTTCTGCCCAGTCGGGCGTCGCTGATTTCCTGAATTTCCTTGCTTATCTGAGTATTAGCCTGGGGGTTCTGAATTTGTTGCCCATTCCTGTACTGGATGGGGGGCATTTGTTGTTTTATCTGATCGAGTGGGCGCGTGGTCGTCCCTTGTCGGATCGGGTGCAAGGTTGGGGGATACAGATCGGTATCAGTTTGGTGGTCGGGGTGATGTTGCTTGCCTTGGTCAACGATCTGGGTCGACTGTAACGCTTCGCTGAATTGCGAATCTGCCGCATTTTGCGGCAGTTTTTATTGCCAGTTGGAATAAGAAAGGACTTCATGAAACGTCTGCTGCTAACTGCGGTTCTCACCGTATTGATGATCGCCGAAGTTCACGCCGAGTCCTTCACTATCTCCGATATTCGCGTCAACGGCCTCCAGCGGGTTTCCGCTGGCAGCGTCTTTGGTGCCTTGCCGTTGAACGTCGGTGAACAGGCGGATGATCGTCGCCTGGTCGAATCCACTCGTGCGCTGTTCAAAACCGGTTTCTTCCAGGACATCCAGTTGGGTCGCGACGGCAACGTCCTGGTCATCACGGTAGTCGAGCGTCCGTCCGTCGCCAGTATCGAGATCGAAGGCAACAAGGCGATCTCTACTGAAGACCTGATGAAGGGCCTCAAGCAATCCGGTCTGGCTGAAGGCGAAATCTTCCAGCGCGCCACCCTCGAAGGCGTGCGTAACGAACTGCAACGCCAGTACGTGGCTCAAGGCCGCTACTCGGCCACCGTTGATACCGAAGTGGTCCCCCAGCCGCGCAACCGCGTGGGCCTGAAGGTCAACATCAACGAAGGTACCGTTGCCGCGATCCAGCACATCAACGTGGTGGGCAACACGGTTTTCCCCGACGAAGACCTGATCGACCTGTTCGAACTCAAGACCACCAACTGGTTGTCGTTCTTCAAGAACGATGACAAGTACGCCCGTGAAAAGCTCTCCGGTGACCTCGAGCGCCTGCGCTCCTACTACCTGGACCGCGGCTATATCAACATGGATATCGCTTCGACCCAGGTGTCCATCACCCCGGACAAGAAGCACGTCTACATCACCGTCAACGTCAACGAAGGCCAGAAGTACAACGTTCGTGACGTGAAGCTCAGCGGCGACCTGAAAGTACCTGAAGACCAGGTCAAGGCGCTGTTGCTGGTGCAGAAAGGCCAGGTGTTCTCGCGCAAGCTGATGACCACCACCTCCGAACTGATCACCCGTCGCCTGGGTAACGAGGGCTACACCTTCGCCAACGTCAACGGCGTGCCTCAGCCGCACGACGAAGACCACACGGTCGATATCACCTTCGTGGTCGATCCGGGCAAGCGTGCCTACGTCAACCGCATCAACTTCCGTGGCAACACCAAGTCCGAAGACGAAGTGCTGCGTCGTGAAATGCGCCAGATGGAAGGTGGCTGGGCTTCGACCTACCTGATCGACCAGTCCAAGACCCGTCTGGAGCGCCTGGGCTTCTTCAAGGAAGTCAACGTCGAGACGCCGGCCGTGCCGGGTGTCGATGACCAGGTAGACGTCAACTACAGCGTTGAAGAACAAGCATCCGGTTCCATCACCGCCAGCGTCGGTTTTGCCCAGAGCGCCGGTCTGATCCTCGGTGGTTCGATTACCCAGAACAACTTCCTGGGTACCGGTAACAAGGTCAGCATCGGTTTGACCCGCAGTGAATACCAGAGCCGCTACAACTTCGGTTACGTGGACCCCTACTGGACTGCCGATGGCGTGAGCCTGGGTTATAACGCCTTCTACCGCACCACTGACTACGATGAGCTCGACACCGACGTCGCCAGCTATGCCGTGGACAGCCTGGGTGCAGGTGTCAGCGTGGGTTACCCGATCAGCGAGACGTCGCGCCTGACCTTCGGCTTTAACGCCCAGCAAGACAAGATCAAGACCGGCCAGTACACCGTCGACGAGATCTTCGACTTCGTAAACCGTGAAGGCGACCAGTACCTGAACTTCAAGGCTTCGGCCGGCTGGTCCGAGTCGACCCTGAACAAAGGCGTATTGGCCACCCGTGGTCACTCCCAGAGCGTGACGCTGGAAACCACAGTGCCGGGCAGCGACCTGTCGTTCTTCAAGCTCGACTACCGTGGCCAGTTGTTCCAGCCATTGACCGATAACTACACCGTGCGCCTGCACACCGAACTGGGCTACGGTGACAGCTACGGCTCGACGGATGGCTTGCCATTCTACGAAAACTACTTTGCTGGTGGTTTCAACTCGGTTCGTGGCTTCAAGGACAGTACCTTGGGGCCGCGTAGTACCCCGAGTCGTGGCGTTAACCCGGGTACTTCGGTCGATCCGGACCAAGACCCACTGCCTTTTGGTGGTAACGTCCTGATCCAAGGCGGTGCAGAGCTGCTGTTCCCGCTGCCGTTCGTCAAGGATCAACGTTCGCTGCGCACTTCCGTGTTCTGGGATGTGGGTAACGTGTTCGACGCCAAATGCGATCAGAGCACCAACGCCGATGGCTCGAAGTCGAAAACTCAGTGCAACGACGTCAGTCTCAGCAACCTGGCCAGCTCCGTGGGTATTGGTGTGACCTGGGTTACCGCATTGGGTCCTTTGAGCTTTGCTCTGGCCATGCCGGTGAAAGAACCGGATAACGCTGAAACCCAAGTGTTCCAATTTTCCCTCGGCCAGACGTTCTAAGCGTCTGCCCCAAGACAACGACAATGGATTTTGTAGGAGTGCATCGTGCGTAAGTTGACTCAATTGGTTCTCCTGGCAACTGTCCTGGTAGCGACCCCGGCATTTGCCGACATGAAAATCGCGGTACTGAACTACCAGATGGCGCTGCTGGAATCGGACGCGGCGAAGAAGTACGCAGTGGATGCCGAGAAGAAATTCGGCCCACAACTGACCAAGCTCAAGACCTTGGAAAGCAGTGCCAAAGGCATCCAGGATCGTCTGGTCAGCGGTGGCGACAAAATGGCCCAGGGCGAGCGTGAGCGTTTGGAGCTTGAATTCAAGCAAAAGGCCCGCGACTTCCAGTTCCAGTCCAAGGAATTGAACGAAGCCAAGGCTGTTGCCGACCGTGAAATGCTCAAGCAGCTCAAGCCGAAACTGGACAGCGCTGTGGAAGCCGTCATCAAGAAAGGTGCTTTTGACCTGGTCTTCGAGCGTGGCGCAGTGATTGATGTCAAGCCGCAATACGACATCACCCGCCAGGTGATCGAGCGCATGAATCAGCTGAAGTAATCCATGACAGCGACTAAAACCCTCGGCCAATTGGCCGAGTTCCTGGGCGCCACCCTGTGTGGCGACCCAGAGAAGACAATCACTGGGCTAGCCACTTTACAAGAGGCTGGCCCAGCTCAGTTGAGCTTTCTGGCAAACCCCCAATACCGCAAATACCTGGCCGACAGCCATGCCGCAGCCGTGTTGCTGAAGGCCGCTGACGCCGAAGGTTTTGCCGGTGACGCGCTGGTAGTGCCGGACCCTTACGCGGCGTACGCGCGGGTGTCCCACTTGTTCGATCCCAAGCCCAAGGCAGCTGCCGGTATCCATTCGACGGCGGTCATCGCGCAGGACGCAGTGGTTGACCCGGCGGCGAGCATCGGTGCCTTTGCGGTGATCGAGAGCGGTGCCCGTATTGCTGCCGGCGTCACAGTCGGCGCGCATTGCTTCATCGGTGCCCGTAGCGAGATCGGTGAAGGTGGCTGGTTGGCCCCGCGAGTGACGCTGTACCACGACGTGCGCATTGGTAAGCGGGTGGTCATTCAGTCCGGTGCGGTGCTCGGCGGTGAAGGGTTCGGTTTCGCCAACGAAAAGGGCATCTGGCAGAAAATTGCCCAGGTCGGTGGGGTGCTGGTCGGTGATGACGTGGAGATTGGCGTGAATACCGCTATCGACCGTGGCGCCTTGGCTGACACCATTCTCGGCAACGGGGTGAAATTGGATAACCAGATTCAGATCGCGCACAACGTGCAGGTCGGTGATCACACCGCCATGGCGGCATGCGTGGGCATTTCCGGCAGCACCAAGATCGGCAAGCATTGCATGCTGGCCGGCGGTGTCGGGCTGGTGGGGCACATCGAGATCTGCGACAACGTATTCCTGACCGGAATGACCATGGTCACCCACTCGATTACCGAGCCGGGTGCCTATTCTTCCGGTACGGCCATGCAGCCGGCCGCCGAGTGGCGCAAAAGCGCGGCGCGCATCCGTCAGCTCGATGACATCGCGCGACGTTTGCGCCAGCTGGAAAAGCAGGTCAGTGAAGTGACCCCTGGTGGTAATGCTTCATCAGATGGCTGATACCATTTCCATATCAAGTGTGCACAGCCGTTAGACTGCCTCCTTGATTTGCTAGAGGAGCGTGCATCAGTCGCGCGTTCCCAATCTTTACATAGGCTTCCCCCCGAAATGATGGACATCAACGAGATTCGCGAATACCTGCCTCACCGTTACCCGTTCCTGCTGGTGGACCGCGTAGTGGACCTCAATGTTGAGGAAAAGCGCATTCGTGCCTACAAGAATGTCAGCATCAACGAGCCGTTCTTCAACGGTCACTTCCCTGCGCATCCAATCATGCCGGGCGTATTGATCATTGAAGCGATGGCCCAGGCTGCCGGAATCCTTGGTTTCAAAATGCTCGACGTCAAGCCTGCCGATGGCACGCTTTACTACTTTGTCGGTTCTGACAAGCTACGCTTCCGTCAGCCGGTCAAGCCAGGCGACCAGTTGATCCTCGAAGCCACCTTCATCAGCTGCAAGCGCAAGATCTGGAAGTTTGAATGCCAGGCTTCGGTGGATGGCAAGCCCGTGTGCTCGGCCGAGATCATCTGTGCGGAACAAAAAGTATGAGTTTGATTGACCCTCGCGCAATCATCGATCCGACGGCCGTACTGGCCGACGGCGTTGAGGTCGGCCCTTGGTCGATCGTCGGCGCAGGTGTGGAAATCGGCGAGGGAACAGTGATTGGCCCGCACGTAGTGCTCAAGGGGCCGACTCGGATTGGCAAGCACAACCGCATCTATCAGTTTTCCTCGATCGGTGAGGACACCCCTGACTTGAAGTACAAGGGTGAAGAGACGCGCCTGGTGATCGGTGACCATAACGTCATCCGTGAAGGGGTGACGATTCACCGTGGGACTATCCAGGACCGTTCGGAAACCACCCTGGGCGATCACAACCTGATCATGGCCTATGCCCACATCGGCCACGACAGCGTCATCGGCAACCACTGCATCCTGGTCAACAACACTGCGTTGGCCGGGCATGTACACGTGGCTGACTGGGCGATCCTTTCCGGTTTCACCCTGGTCCATCAGTATTGCCACATCGGCGCCCACAGTTTCTCCGGCATGGGCACGGCGATCGGCAAGGATGTGCCGGCCTATGTCACGGTGTTCGGCAACCCGGCCGAAGCGCGCAGCATGAACTTCGAGGGCATGCGCCGTCGTGGGTTCAGCGAAGAAGCTATCCATGCCCTGCGTCGCGCTTACAAGGTGGTCTACCGCCAGGGCTTGACCGTGGAACAGGCGCTGACTGAGCTGGCCGAGCCTTCGGCGCAGTTTTCGGAAGTTGCGGTGTTCCGTGACTCGATCCAGTCTTCGACCCGCGGCATCACCCGCTAACCATGGCTAATCTGCGTATAGCGCTGGTGGCGGGCGAAGCTTCCGGCGACATCCTGGGTGCGGGTCTGATGCGTGCCCTCAAGGCTCGCCACCCGGCGGTCGAATTCATCGGTGTCGGCGGCCCGCTGATGCAGGCTGAAGGCCTGACTTCCTATTTCCCCATGGAGCGTTTGTCGGTCATGGGGTTGGTGGAAGTCCTGGGTCGCCTGCGTGAGCTGTTGGCCCGGCGCAAGAAGCTGATCAAGACCTTGATCGCCGAAAAACCGGATGTGTTCATCGGTATCGATGCGCCGGACTTCACCCTCAATATCGAACTCAAGCTGCGCCAGGCCGGGATCAAGACCGTGCACTACGTTAGCCCTTCGGTCTGGGCCTGGCGGCAGAAGCGCGTGCTGAAGATTCGCGAAGGCTGCGACCTGATGCTCACGCTGCTGCCGTTCGAAGCCCGCTTCTACGAAGAACAAGGCGTGCCGGTGCGGTTTGTCGGCCACACCCTGGCCGATGCCATTCCCCTGGAAGCCGACCGAGCCGCAGCGCGCGCCGAACTGGGCCTGCCGGACGGCCCGCTGGTGGCGCTGATGCCGGGCAGCCGAGGTGGTGAAGTCGGGCGCCTGGGCGGCTTGTTCCTCGATGCGGCCCAGCGGCTGCGGGCCATGCGCCCAGGGGTGCGGTTTGTCATCCCGTGCGCCAACCCGGAGCGGCGAGTGCAGCTCGAAGCGCTGCTGGCGGGCCGTGATTTGCCGGTCACCCTGCTGGACGGGCGCTCGCACCAGGCGCTGGCGGCCTGCGACGCGGTCCTGATCGCCTCGGGCACCGCGACCCTGGAGGCCTTGTTGTACAAGCGGCCGATGGTCGTGGCCTATCGCCTGGCGCCGCTGACCTACTGGATTCTCAAGCGCATGGTGAAAAGCCCCTACATCTCCTTGCCGAACTTGCTGGCTCAGCGTCTGCTGGTGCCCGAGTTGCTGCAGGACGATGCGACGCCCGAAGCGTTGGCGCTGACCCTCTCGCCGCTGATCGATGGCGGCGAAGAGCAAACCCTCGGTTTTGACCAGATCCACCGGACCCTGCGCCGCGATGCCTCGAACCAGGCCGCCGACGCGGTCCTCAATTTGATCGGCGCAGCACAATGAGTACCGTAAAGATGCAAATGGGCCTGGATTTCAACCTCGTCGCGGATGCAGAGGCGCTGGTCGCCGGAGTCGATGAAGTCGGGCGCGGTCCGCTCTGTGGCGCGGTGGTGACGGCGGCGGTGATCCTCGATCCGCTGCGCCCGATCCTCGGCCTCAATGACTCCAAGAAACTCACTGAGGCCCGGCGCGAAAAGCTCTACGACGAAATCTGTGAGAAGGCCCTGAGCTGGTGCATCGCTCGCGCTGAAATCGAAGAAATCGACGAGCTGAACATTCTCCATGCCACCATGCTGGCCATGCAGCGCGCCGTCGAAGGCCTGCACATCCAGCCAAAACTGGCGATGATCGACGGCAACCGTTGCCCCAAGCTGGCCATGCCGGCGGAAGCGGTGGTCAAGGGCGACAGCAAGGTCCCGGCGATTGCCGCGGCGTCGATCCTGGCCAAAGTCAGCCGCGACCGCGAAATGGCGGCCTTTGAATTGATTTACCCGGGCTATGGCATCGGCGGTCACAAGGGTTATCCGACCCCTGTGCATCTGGAAGCCTTGGCACGCCTGGGTCCGACCCCGATTCACCGCCGTTCGTTCGCGCCGGTGCGGCAGGCTTACGAGGCTCGCGAAGGGTTGCTCGAGCGCTAGTCCAAGCTGATGTTTTTGCCAAGGCCCGGTACAATCCGGGCCTTGTTGTCTCCACGTTATTAGCAGGATCACTATGCCGGCTTCATTCGTTCACCTACGCCTGCACACTGAATACTCCCTGGTCGACGGTCTGGTGCGGATCAAGCCGCTGGTCAAGACCCTGGTCGGCATGAACATGCCGGCCGTGGCGGTCACCGACCAGAACAACATGTGTTCCCTGGTCAAGTTCTACAAAAACTCCATGGGCGCGGGGATCAAGCCGATCTGCGGCGCTGACCTGTGGCTGTCGAACAAGGATCCGGACAACGCGTTGAGCCGGATCAGCTTCCTGGCGATGAATGCGGTCGGTTATCGCAATCTTACCGAACTGATTTCCCGCGGATTCATCGACGGCCAGCGCAATGGCCAGATCATCATCGAGCGCGAGTGGGTGGCCGAAGCCAACGAAGGCTTGATCATGCTCTCGGCGGCCAAGGAGGGCGAGATCGGCATGGCCCTGCTCGGCGGCAATCCGGATGAAGCCGAAACCCTGGCCCGCGAGTGGATGGCGGTGTTCCCGGACCGTTTTTACCTGGAAATCCAGCGTACCAACCGTCCCAACGATGAAGAGCAGTTGCACGCGGCCGTGGCCCTGGCCGACAAGATCGGTGCGCCGCTGGTGGCCACCAATGACGTGCGGTTCATCAAGCAGGAAGACTTTGCCGCCCACGAAACCCGGGTCTGCATCGGTGAAGGCCGGGCGCTCGACGACCCACGGCGCTCGAAAAACTACAGCGACCAGCAATACCTCAAAAGTGCCGAGGAAATGCTCGAGCTGTTCAGCGATTTGCCCGATGCCGTGCAGAACACGGTCGAGATCGCCAAGCGCTGCAACATCGAAGTAAAGCTGGGCACGCACTTCCTGCCCAACTTCCCGATTCCCGATGGCATGACCATCGATGAGTATTTCCGCAAGGTGTCCTTCGACGGGCTTGACGAGCGCTTGAGCGTGCTGCTGCCCAAGGACACCACAGAGGACTACGAGGCCAAGCGCCAGGTCTACGTCGACCGGCTGAATTTCGAACTGGATATCATTATCCAGATGGGGTTCCCCGGTTACTTCCTGATCGTGATGGACTTTATCCAGTGGGCCAAGAGCAACGGGGTTCCGGTGGGGCCGGGCCGGGGGTCGGGTGCTGGCTCGCTGGTAGCCTATGTGCAGAAGATCACCGATCTCGATCCGCTGGAATACGACCTGCTGTTCGAACGTTTCCTCAACCCGGAACGGGTCTCCATGCCCGACTTCGACGTCGACTTCTGCATGGACGGTCGCGACCGGGTCATCGAGTATGTGGCCGAGAAATACGGGCGCAACGCAGTGAGCCAGATCATCACCTTCGGTTCCATGGCCGCCAAGGCGGTGGTGCGGGACGTGGCGCGGGTCCAGGGCAAGTCCTACGGCCTGGCGGATCGCCTGTCGAAGATGATCCCTTTCGAAGTCGGCATGACCCTGGAAAAAGCCTACGAGCAGGAAGAGATCCTGCGCGACTTCATCAAAGTCGATGAAGAGGCGGCGGAAATCTGGGAGATGGCGCGCAAGCTCGAAGGCATTGTGCGTAACGTCGGCAAACACGCCGGTGGTGTGGTGATCGCACCCACCAAGCTGACCGACTTCTCGCCGATCTATTGCGATGAAGAGGGGGGTGGCCTGGTCACCCAGTTCGACAAGGATGACGTCGAGGCGGCCGGTCTGGTGAAGTTCGACTTCCTCGGCCTGCGGACCCTGACGATCATCGACTGGGCGCTGAAAACCATCAACCGCGACCGTGCCAAGGTCAACGAGCCGCCGCTGGATATCGCCTTTATCCCGCTGGACGACAAACCGACCTACAGCTTGCTGCAAAAGGCCGAGACCACCGCGGTGTTCCAGCTCGAGTCGCGCGGCATGAAGGAGCTGATCAAAAAGCTCAAGCCCGACTGCCTGGAAGACTTGATCGCACTGGTGGCCCTGTTCCGTCCGGGCCCGTTGCAATCGGGCATGGTGGACGACTTCATCAACCGTAAGCACGGTCGCGCCGAGCTGGCGTACCCGCACTCCGACTACCAGTACGAAGGCCTCAAGCCCGTACTGGCGCCGACCTACGGCATCATCCTGTATCAGGAACAGGTGATGCAGATCGCCCAGGTCATGGCTGGCTACACCCTCGGCGGTGCGGACATGCTGCGTCGGGCCATGGGTAAGAAAAAGCCCGAAGAGATGGCCAAGCAGCGCGGCGGCTTCATCGAAGGTTGCGCCACCAACAATATCGATGCTGACCTTGCGGGTAACATCTTTGACCTGGTGGAAAAATTCGCCGGTTACGGCTTCAACAAATCTCACTCCGCCGCCTACGGCCTGGTGTCTTACCAGACGGCCTGGCTGAAAGCCCACTACCCGGCGCCGTTCATGGCCGCGGTACTCTCGGCGGATATGCACAACACCGACAAGGTCGTGACCTTGATCGAGGAAGTGCGGACCATGAAGCTGCGCCTCGATGCGCCGGACGTGAACACTTCGGAGTTCAAGTTCACGGTGAACGAGGAGGGCCGGATCATCTACGGCCTGGGCGCGATCAAGGGCGTGGGCGAGGGGCCGGTCGAGGCGATTACCGAGGCGCGTCAGGATGGGCCGTTCCAGGACCTGTTCGACTTCTGCGCGCGGGTCGACCTCAAGCGAATCAACAAACGCACTCTCGACGGCCTGATCCGCAGCGGCGCGCTGGACCGTCTGGGTCCGTATTTCTTTGATGAGACCAAAGCCTACCAGGCCAACATCGACCGTAACCGCGCCGTGCTGCTGACGGCCATGGAAGAGGCGATCAAGGCGGCCGAGCAGACGGCGCGGACCCACGACAGCGGGCATGCCGATCTCTTTGGTGGGCTGTTTGTCGAAGAAGACGCGGATGTCTACGCCAATCACCGCAAAGCCAAGGAGCTGACACTCAAGGAACGCCTCAAGGGTGAAAAAGACACCCTGGGGCTGTATCTGACCGGTCACCCGATTGACGAATATGAAGGTGAAATTCGTCGCTTTGCCCGCCAGCGCATCATTGACCTGAAGCCGGCTCGCGACACCCAGACTGTCGCCGGCATGATCATCGCCCTGCGGGTGATGAAGAACAAAAAGGGCGACAAGATGGGCTTTATCACCCTCGACGACCGTTCGGGGCGGATCGAGGCGTCGCTGTTCGCCGAGGCGTTCCATTCCGCGCAGTCGTTGCTGCAGACCGACGCGATGGTGGTGGTCGAGGGCGAAGTCAGCAATGACGACTTCTCCGGTGGCCTCAGGTTGCGGGTCAAGCGGGTGATGAGCATGGAAGATGCGCGCACCAACCTGGCCGAAAGCCTGCGCCTGAAGGTGCAGACCCAGGACCTCAAGGGCGATCAGTTGCGCTGGCTGGGGGAGTTGTTCAAGCGTCATCGTGGCGCCTGCCCCATCACCATGGAGTACACCAGCCCCGACGCCAAGGCCTTGCTGCAGTTTGGCGAGACCTGGCGAATCGATCCGGCAGACAGCTTGATTCAAGCCCTGCGTGACCAGTTCGGGCGAGACAACGTCTTCCTCCAATACCGTTGACGGTCAGGGGCCCTTGAGGCGCCCTGGCCATGACCCGAATTTTTAATCTCGACCTGAACGCGCCTGTCCCTTAAGGTAGGGCGCGAATAGACAACCGGCCGACCCAAGCTCACTTGGACGTCGACCCAAGACGGACGCCTATGAACCCGAATTTTCTAGATTTCGAACAGCCGATCGCCGACCTGCAAGCCAAGATCGAAGAGTTGCGCTTGGTCGGTAATGACAATTCGCTGAATATCGGCGATGAGATCTCGCGCCTGCAGGACAAGAGCAGCACGCTGACCGAAGACATCTTCGGCAAGCTGACCAGCTGGCAGATCGCTCGTCTGGCGCGTCATCCGCGTCGTCCCTATACCCTGGACTACATCCAGCACATCTTCACCGAGTTCGATGAGCTGCACGGCGACCGTCACTTCTCCGATGACGCCGCGATTGTCGGTGGTGTCGCCCGTCTGGACGATCAGCCAGTGATGGTGATCGGTCACCAGAAAGGCCGTGAAGTGCGCGAGAAGGTCCGCCGCAACTTCGGCATGCCGCGTCCGGAAGGCTACCGCAAGGCGTGCCGCCTGATGGAAATGGCTGAACGCTTCAAGATGCCGATCCTGACCTTCATCGACACGCCGGGCGCCTACCCGGGGATCGACGCCGAAGAACGTAACCAGAGCGAGGCGATTGCCTGGAACCTGCGTGTCATGGCTCGCCTGAAAACCCCAATCATCGCCACCGTGATCGGTGAGGGTGGTTCCGGTGGTGCACTGGCCATCGGTGTCTGCGATCAGTTGAACATGCTGCAGTATTCGACTTACGCGGTGATTTCGCCGGAAGGTTGTGCCTCGATCCTGTGGAAAACCGCGGAAAAGGCTCCGGATGCTGCCGAAGCGATGGGCATCACCGCTGAGCGCCTCAAGGGCCTGGGTATCGTCGATAAAGTGATTGGCGAGCCATTGGGCGGCGCCCACCGTGATCCGGCCGCTGCGGCTGCCTCGATCCGTGGCGAGCTGATCGCGCAACTGCAGATGCTCAAGAAATTCGACAACGACGCGCTGCTGGCCCGCCGTTACGAGCGCCTGATGAGCTACGGTCTGTGATCGAACCCTGCTTCTTCTTGTAGGAGCAGGGCTTGCCCGCGATCCGCACGCTCCGGTCCAACCGACCGGCCGCGTGATCGTTCATCGCGAGCAAGCTCGGCCCCTACAGGTTTGGGTGCATGCATGACGTTATCCGCAGCTCTTCTCAAGCGCCTGACCCCCTGGCGCAACGCGCCGACCTGGCGCATCGCCTTCTCCGGTGGCCTCGACTCCACCGTGCTGCTGCACCTGCTGGCGCAACTGGCTAAAACCCAGGCCCTGCCCGAACTCCAAGCTGTCCATGTGCATCACGGCCTGCAGGCTGCGGCTGATGCGTGGCCGCAGCATTGTCAGGCCGTGTGTGACGGCCTGGGCGTGCCGCTGGCGGTGATTCGGGTGCAGGTCCAGGCGGGTGCCAGCCTGGAACGAGCCGCCCGTGAGGCGCGTTATGAAGCCTTTGCCCAACTGATCCAGGTCGGTGATGTGTTGCTGACCGCCCAGCACCGCGACGATCAGGCCGAGACCCTGATGTTTCGTCTGTTAAGGGGGGCGGGAGTCAGGGGCTTGTCCGCAATGCCGGTGCAGCGTGCTTTGGCGCGCGGGTACCTGGTGCGGCCGTTGCTGGATGTGCCGCGGGCCGAGCTTGAGGCATACGCCCGGGAGCACCGGTTGTGCTGGGTCGAGGACCCCTCGAACGGCGACCAGCAATTTTCCCGCAATTACCTGCGCCAGCAGGTGTTCCCCTTGCTCAGTCGCCGCTGGCCCCAAGCCGCTGCCACCCTGGCCCGCAGTGCCGGCCATCTGCGCGAGGCCCAAGGCTTGCTCGATGAGCTGGCGCAGATGGACCTGGCCCAGGCTGCCAACGCCCATGAGTTTGCGTGGCTGGGGTATCCGTCGCTGGACTTGGCGGCACTGGCCGGGCTGTCTGTGGCTCGCCAGCGCAACGCCCTGGGTCATTGGCTGGCGACGCTGACTCGACTGCCAGACACTGACCATTGGTCGGGTTGGGCCAGCTTGCGGGATGCCGCGGCGGATGCCCGGCCGATCTGGCGTCTGGTGGATGGCGAACTGCATCGGGCCAATGGGCGGGTCTGGTGGTTGTCCGGCGCTGGGCTGCCGGCGCTAGCCGGCACAGTGCCCTGGCCTGACCCATTGCGTGAACTGACATTGCCCGGCAATGGTCGCCTCAACCTGCTGGGCGAGGCCCCGCCAGGCCCGCTCAGCGTGGGCTACCGCCAGGGTGGGGAGGCGATGCAGTTACCCGGCCGTGGACACCGCGACCTCAAGCGCTTGCTCAATGAGCGTCAGGTGCCGTGGTTCGCCCGTGGCAGATTGCCGCTGCTGTACTGCAATGAGCAATTGATCGCTGTGGCCAACCTGCCTGGGCTGGACGGCAGCGCGGGGGCAAACTTCGTTTTGCGATGGCAGCCAGTAATCAACGATCAAGGTTTGAGCTGAAAGGGGCTTTCCGGTAGACTACGCTCCCTTCTTGATACAACTTCTGTGGATTCGCCTGAATTGCAGGAGTTGCCGATTACCAAGCAGTCTTTGCTGGGCGATTCCAAAAAATGTGTAGCGAGCAACCTACCGGCGATTCATCTGCCGGTCTGTCCCAACGCGGCGGTTTTTTTGAAAGATGCACTGTAATTAATGCAGGTGATCGGGGGCTTCGGCCTTCCTTCGCTTTCCCCGGCGGCACTGACCGCTTTAACGCAGACTTCTAGGGTTTTTCATGACGCGCTACATATTCGTCACGGGCGGTGTTGTTTCTTCATTGGGGAAAGGCATTGCATCGGCATCATTGGCGGCCATCCTGGAGGCGCGGGGACTTAAGGTCACCATGCTCAAGCTGGACCCGTACATCAACGTCGACCCGGGCACCATGAGCCCGTTCCAGCACGGTGAAGTGTTCGTCACTCACGACGGCGCCGAGACCGACCTGGACCTGGGGCACTACGAGCGGTTCATCCGCACGACCATGACCCAGAACAACAACTTCACCACCGGCCGTGTCTACGAGCACGTGCTGCGCAAAGAGCGCCGTGGTGACTACCTGGGTGCAACCATCCAGGTGATTCCGCACATCACCGACGAAATCAAGCGCCGCATCATCAAGGGTGCTGGCGACGCTGACGTGGCAATGGTCGAGATCGGTGGCACCGTGGGTGACATCGAGTCGCAACCGTTCCTGGAAGCGATCCGCCAACTGCGTTTCGAAGTCGGCGCCAAGCGCGCGATGCTGATGCACCTGACGCTGGTACCGTACATCGCCACCGCTGGCGAAACCAAGACCAAGCCGACCCAGCATTCGGTCAAGGAGCTGCGTTCCATTGGCTTGCAGCCGGACGTGCTGGTCTGCCGTTCCGACCACCCGATCGACCTGTCTTCGCGTCGCAAGATCGCGCAGTTCACCAACGTTGAAGAACGTGCGGTGATCGCCCTGGAAGACGCCGACACCATCTACAAGATCCCGGGCATCCTGCACTCCCAGGGCCTGGATGATTTTGTCGTCGAGCGTTTTGGCCTGCAATGCGATAGCGCCGACCTGTCCGAGTGGGAAGCGGTGGTCGACGCCAAGCTGAACCCGGAGCACGAAGTCACCATCGCCATGGTCGGCAAGTACATGGAACTGCTGGACGCGTACAAGTCGCTGATCGAAGCGATGAGCCACGCCGGCATCAGCAACCGGACCAAGGTCAACCTGCGCTACATCGACTCCGAAGACATCGAGAACCAGGGCACTGCGCTGCTCGAAGGTGTCGATGCGATCCTGGTACCAGGCGGTTTTGGCCTGCGTGGCGTGGAAGGCAAGATCACTGCGGTGCAGTACGCTCGTGAGAACAAGGTGCCGTACCTGGGTATCTGCCTGGGCATGCAAGTGGCGGTCATCGAGTTCGCCCGTAACGTGCTGGGCTGGAAAGACGCCAACTCCACCGAGTTCGATCGCGCCAGCGGTCACCCGGTCGTGGGCCTGATCACCGAGTGGGAAGATGCCACCGGCGCCGTTGAAACCCGCACCGAGTCTTCCGACCTGGGCGGCACCATGCGTCTGGGTGCCCAGGACTGCCTGCTGGAAGCCGGCTCCCTGGTTCACGACTGCTATGCCAAGGACGTGATCGTCGAGCGTCATCGTCATCGCTATGAAGTGAACAACAATCTGCTGCCACAACTGATCGAAGCTGGCCTGAAAATCTCCGGTCGTTCCGGTGATGGCGCCCTGGTTGAAGTGGTTGAAGCACCGGATCACCCCTGGTTCGTCGCTTGCCAGTTCCACCCGGAGTTCACCTCGACTCCCCGTGACGGCCACCCGCTGTTCAGTGGTTTCGTCAAGGCAGCACTGGCTCAGCACCAGAAAAAAGCCTGACGCGCCAAGGCGTGGACTCGCCACGTGACCCGCGGGCTGCCAAGGCCCGTGGGTTGCCGCGATGACGCCGCTGGTCGCTTTTGAATGATTGGCTGAAAAGTTTTCCAACGGAGAAGCCGCGTTACCTGGGGTTCTCCGTGTTGCTCGGCACTGGTTTGCCAGCGCCGACCAACAGTAATGTGACCCACAAGTTATAAATCGATCGGTATACAGCGTTTTCGTCAACTTTGGAGTGTTTACAACAATGGCAAAAATCGTCGACATCAAAGGTCGTGAAGTTCTCGACTCCCGTGGCAACCCCACCGTCGAAGCGGACGTGCTTCTCGATAACGGCATCATCGGCAGCGCTTGCGCGCCGTCCGGTGCTTCCACTGGCTCGCGTGAAGCGCTCGAGCTGCGTGATGGCGACAAGAGCCGTTACCTGGGCAAGGGTGTGCTCAAGGCTGTAGCCAACATCAATGGCCCGATTCGCACCGCACTGCTGGGTAAAGACCCGGTTGACCAGAAAGCCCTCGACCGCATCATGATCGAGCTGGACGGTACCGAAAACAAAGGCAGCCTGGGCGCCAACGCGATCCTCGCCGTCTCCCTGGCTGCGGCCAAGGCAGCTGCCCACGATCAAGACCTGCCGCTGTATGCCCACATCGCCAACCTGAACGGTACCCCGGGTGTCTACTCGATGCCGGTGCCGATGATGAACATCATCAACGGTGGCGAGCACGCCGATAACAACGTCGACATCCAGGAATTCATGGTGCAGCCGGTTGGCGCCAAGTCGTTCTCGGAAGGCCTGCGCATGGGTACCGAGATTTTCCACCACCTCAAGGCTGTGCTGAAGGCCCGCGGCCTGAGCACTGCAGTGGGTGACGAAGGTGGTTTCGCACCAAACCTGGCTTCCAACGAAGATGCTTTGAAAGTGATCTCCGAAGCCGTGGCCAACGCCGGTTACACCCTGGGCACCGACGTGACCCTGGCCCTGGACTGCGCGGCGAGCGAATTCTACGAAGACGGCAAGTACAACCTGTCCGGCGAAGGCCAGGTGTTCACCGCTGAAGGTTTCGCGGATTACCTCAAAGGCCTGACCGAGCGTTACCCGATCATCTCGATCGAAGACGGCCTGGACGAGTCCGACTGGGCTGGCTGGAAGATCCTCACCGACAAGATCGGCGAGAAGACCCAACTGGTGGGCGATGACCTGTTCGTAACCAACACCAAGATCCTGAAAGAAGGCATCGATAAAAAGATCGCCAACTCGATCCTGATCAAGTTCAACCAGATCGGTACCCTGACCGAGACCCTGGAAGCGATCCAGATGGCCAAGGCCGCTGGTTACACTGCCGTGATCTCGCACCGTTCCGGCGAAACCGAAGATTCGACCATTGCCGACCTGGCTGTGGGCACTTCGGCAGGCCAGATCAAGACTGGTTCGCTGTGCCGTTCCGACCGCGTTTCCAAGTACAACCAACTGCTGCGTATCGAAGAGCAATTGGGTACCAAAGCCAAGTACAACGGCCGCAGCGAATTCCGCGGCTAAGCTTGGTGGAGTAAAAAGACACCGGATTGTGTCGAAAAAATCGCATCAGCGGGTTTTTTGCCACTAGTCTGATGCCTTAGAGTACGAGCCTGGTTCTTCCAGGCTTCGTGCTATCAGACGCTTCAAAGTGTTGGCATGGCTGTTTTTTTTCAGTGGATACCTGATATTCGATGCGCAGTCCCTATTGGTTGTTTCTTGTCTTGCTCTTGCTCCTGGGGGGGTTGCAGTACCGCCTGTGGGTGGGAAACGGCAGCCTGGCACAGGTGGCCGACCTGACTCAGCAAATTGCCGATCAGCAGGCTGAAAACCAGACCCTGCTGGAGCGCAACCGGGTGATGGACGCCGAAGTGATGGAGTTGAAAAAAGGCATGGAGACCGTTGAAGAGCGGGCTCGCCATGAGTTGGGCATGGTCAAGGACGGTGAAACCCTTTACCAGTTGGCTCAATGATGAATAGCTTGCCGGCCTTCTGGGCCGTGATTCCTGCCGCGGGTGTAGGTGCCCGTATGGCAGTCGACCGTCCCAAGCAGTATTTGCAATTGGGCGGACGCACAATTCTTGAACACAGCCTTGGCTGTTTCCTCGATCACCCAGCCTTGAAGGGGCTGGTGGTCAGTCTGGCGCTCGATGATCCGTATTGGCCGAACCTGGCCTGCGCTGCCGACCCGCGCATTCAGCGGGTGGACGGTGGCGAAGAGCGTTCGGGTTCGGTACTCAATGCCTTGTTGCACTTGCATGCGCAGGGGGCTGCCAATGAGGATTGGGTATTGGTCCATGACGCGGCGCGGCCGAACCTGACTCGTGATGACCTCGACAAGCTGCTGTCGGAGCTGGCGGATGACCCGGTGGGTGGGCTGCTGGCGGTGCCGGCGCGTGACACCCTCAAGCGGGCGGACAAGCACGGCCGAGTGCTGGAGACCGTTGACCGCAGTTTGATCTGGCAGGCGTATACGCCGCAGATGTTTCGCCTGGGGGCCCTGCATCGGGCGTTGGCCGATAGCCTGGTGGCGGATGTCACGATCACTGATGAGGCTTCGGCGATGGAGTGGTCGGGGCAGGCGCCGCGCTTGATCGAGGGGCGGGCGGATAACCTCAAGGTGACCCGGCCCGAGGATCTTGAGTGGTTGCGCTTGCGTTGGGGGCAGCGCGGGGGGCTGTAGGTGTGGTGTACACATCCGTTGCTGCCTTAGGTTTTCGCCCTGACGTACGGCCCCTCACCCCGTTCAGTGGTTGGCATCGGCAGTGGGCTGACTGCTGTACTCCGGCCGTTTCGCCAACCCTTCCTTAAGAAAATCCACCAACTTGCGCACTTTGGGCGACAGGTGTCGCTGCTGTGGGTATAACGCCCAGACGGCGGTGTTCGGTGGCTGGTGGGCATCGAGTAACGACACCAGGGCGCCACTGTTCAGGTGTTCCAGCACGTAGTAGTCCGGGAGCTGGCATAGGCCTACGCCCTGAAGCGCGGCATCCAGGACGGCTTGCCCGCTGTTGCAGCGCCAGTTGCCTTGGACCCGCTGGGAAAATTCCCGGCCATTCTGTTCCAGTTGCCAGAGGTCCGAACTGCCGATGAGACAGTTGTGCCGGCTCAATTCCGACAGGCTATGGGGGCGTCCATAGCGTTCGAGGTAGGAGGGCGACGCGCACAGGTACATGCGTCGAGGTGCCAGTCGGGTGGCCACCAGGCGTGAGTCCTGGAGGCGGCCCAGGCGGATGGCCAGGTCGAGGCCTTCGTGGACCAGGTCAAGAGGCCGGTTACTCAGTTCGATGTCGACCCGCAACTGCGGATAGAGCCCCATGAAGCCGGTCACCAGTGGCACGATGAAGCGCTCGCCGTAGGCCACGGCACACGTCATGCGCAACATGCCCTTGGGTTCGCTGGTCAAGTCGCCGACCGCGCGCAGAGCCTCTTCGCGCCCGTCCTGCAGGCGTTGGCAGTGTTGCAGGAAGGTTTGTCCGGCCTCGGTGAGCGTCACCCGACGTGTGCTGCGGTAGAGCAGGCGGGTTTGCAGGCGTTCTTCCAGGCGTACGATTTGTCGACTGACGTGTGAGGAAGAGACTCCCAGGCGCTCGGCGGCGGCGGTGAACTGGCTGCATTCAGCGACGGCGACGAACTCGTCAATGCCTTCCCAGCGGTTCTCGGACATTCTGATTATCCCTGTGTGGCAATAATATTTTGCGTTTGTCTCGATTATTCATCGGATGACCGTGTATTACACTCCCGGTCTCGTTTTAATTTGCTGGAGAGTCAGGATGATCAAGTCGCGCGCTGCCGTTGCCTTCGAGGCCAAGAAACCCCTGGAGATCGTTGAAGTCGATGTCGCCATGCCCAAGGCCGGTGAAGTGCTGTTGCGCGTGGTCGCCTCCGGTGTATGCCACACCGACGCCTACACCTTGTCGGGTGCCGATCCGGAAGGCATCTTCCCGTCGATCCTCGGGCACGAAGGTGGCGCGGTCGTCGAAGCCATCGGTGAAGGCGTGACCTCGGTGGCGGTGGGTGATCATGTGATTCCGCTCTACACCCCGGAATGTGGCCAGTGCAAGTTCTGCAAGTCCGGCAAGACCAACCTCTGCCAGGCGATCCGTGCGACCCAGGGCAAAGGCCTGATGCCGGACGGCACTACTCGTTTCTCCTACAAAGGCCAGCCGATTTTCCACTACATGGGCACCTCGACTTTCTCCGAGTACACCGTGCTGCCGGAAATTTCCGTGGCCAAGATTCCTAAAGAGGCGCCGCTGGAAAAGGTCTGCCTGCTGGGCTGCGGCGTGACCACCGGGATCGGTGCCGTGATCAACACTGCCAAGGTCAAGCCGGGCGATACCGTGGCTATCTTCGGTCTGGGCGGGATTGGCCTGTCGGCCGTGATCGGTGCGGTCAAGGCCAAGGCCGCGCGCATTATTGCCATCGACATCAATCCGGGCAAATTCGAGATCGCCAAACAGTTGGGTGCCACCGACTGTGTGAATCCGAAAGATTTCGATCGTCCGATCCAGGACGTCATTGTCGACATGACGGATGGTGGCGTGGACTTTTCCTTTGAGTGCATCGGCAATGTTCAACTGATGCGTGCGGCACTGGAGTGCTGCCATAAAGGCTGGGGCGAGTCGGTGATCATCGGCGTGGCCGGTGCCGGCCAGGAAATCGCTACCCGTCCGTTCCAGTTGGTCACCGGGCGCGTCTGGCGCGGTTCGGCCTTTGGTGGGGTGCGCGGTCGCAGCGAGTTGCCAAGCTACGTGGAAATGGCCCAGACCGGCGAGATTCCACTGGACACCTTCATCACCCACACCATGGGCCTGGAAGACATCAACAAGGCTTTTGACCTGATGCATGAAGGCAAAAGCATTCGCACCGTCATCCATTTTTAAGAGCAGCGGCAAGCTACAAGCTTGAAGTTGGGAGTATCCCCATGAGTCTGGAAAATATTTCATGCCAGAAGAGCTTCGGTGGCTGGCATAAACGCTACAGGCATCACTCCGAAACGTTGGGCTGCGACATGGTGTTTGCCGTGTATCTGCCGCCTCAGGCGGAGCAGGGCGGCAAGTTGCCGGTGCTGTATTGGTTGTCAGGCTTGACCTGCACCGATGAGAACTTCATGCATAAGGCGGGGGCCATGCGCCTGGCGGCCGAGCTTGGCTTGATCATCGTGGCGCCGGACACCAGCCCGCGCGGTGCCGATGTGCCGGGGGACCCGGAGGGCGCCTGGGATTTCGGCCTGGGGGCCGGGTTTTACCTGAACGCCACCCAGGAACCCTGGGCCAAACACTATCGGATGCACGACTACGTGGTGCAGGAATTGCCGGCATTGGTCGAGGCGCATTTCCCGGCTTCGGACAAACGTGGCGTCAGCGGTCATTCCATGGGTGGCCACGGCGCACTGGTGTGCGCACTGCGTAATCCGGGGCGCTACCAGTCAGTCTCGGCATTCGCGCCGATCAATAACCCAATGGATTGCCCGTGGGGTCAGAAGGCGTTCTCCCGGTATCTGGGGGAAGAGCGTTCGAAGTGGCGTGAGTGGGATGCCACGGTGCTGATCAGCGAGGCCGGCGAACAGCTGCCACTGCTGGTCGATCAGGGCGATCGGGACGATTTCCTCGCCACGCAACTCAAGCCTGAAGCTTTGCAGCAGGCGGCCAAACTCGCCGGCCATCCGTTGACCTTGCGCTTGCAACCGGGCTACGACCACAGTTATTTCTTCATCGCCAGCTTCATCGATGATCACTTACGGCATCACGCGCACGCCCTAGGCGCCTAAAGCAGGTAGAATCACGCCCTGACTCAATCAGGGCGTTTTTTTATGCGTATTGGCCACGGCTACGATGTGCACCGTTTTGCTGAAGGCGATTTCATCACTCTGGGCGGCGTGCGGATTGCACATAGCTTCGGGCTGCTCGCCCACTCCGACGGCGACGTGTTGTTGCACGCGTTGAGCGATGCCTTGCTGGGTGCTGCGGCATTGGGCGATATCGGTAAACACTTCCCCGATACCGATCCACAGTTCAAGGGTGCTGACAGCCGTGCGCTGTTGCGTCATGTCGTTGCGCTGATTCATGCCAAGGGCTGGAAAGTCGGCAACGTCGACAACACCATCGTGGCCCAGGCGCCGAAAATGGCCCCCCATATCGAATCGATGCGCGCGCTGATTGCCGCCGATCTTCAAGTAGAACTGGATCAAGTGAACGTGAAAGCTACCACCACCGAAAAACTCGGCTTTGTCGGTCGCGAAGAAGGCATTGCCGTGCATTCCGTTGCCTTGTTGCTGCGCCCATGAACGAAGCGCAATTGCTTGGCCCGCGTGCCTACGGTGAACCCCTGGGCACCGCCGTACTAAAAGCCATCGCGGAAGATTTCCAGGTCGATGAAGTGCTCGACATTCCGCTGACTGGCGACGGTGAGCACCTGTGGATCTGGGTGGAAAAACGCGGTCTGAATACCGAGGAAGCGGCACGGCGCATCGCCAAGGCCGCCGGCGTGCCCTTGCGCACGGTTAGCTATGCCGGTCTGAAGGATCGCCAGGCGCTGACCCGTCAGTGGTTCAGCGTGCAATTGCCCGGCAAGGCTGATCCGGATCTGTCGGCGGCTGAAAACGACACCCTGAAAATTCTCAAGACCGCCCGGCACAAGCGCAAGCTGCAACGAGGCGCACATTCGGCCAACGGTTTTACTTTACGCCTGACCCAGTTCGCCGGTGACAAAGAGGCGATCGAGGCGCGTCTGCAACTGATCGCCAAGCAGGGCATCCCCAATTACTTCGGTGCGCAGCGTTTTGGCCATGACGGCGGCAACGTGGTGGATGCGCGTGCCTGGGCCGCGCGCAAAGCCTTGCCGGAGCAGCACAATGTGCGTTCGCGGTTGTTGTCCACCGCTCGCAGCTTTCTGTTCAATCAGGTGCTGGCGGCGCGTGTTGCCGATGGCAGTTGGCAGCGCGCCCAAGTGGGTGATTTGCTGGCATTCACCGACAGCCGCAGTTTTTTTCCGGCTGGCGAAGCGGAGTGCAGCGACCCGCGCCTGGCGATCCTCGACCTGCATCCGACCGGGCCGCAATGGGGCGAGGGCGACTCGCCTGCCACTGGTGCGACCCATGAGCTGGAACAACGGATCGCCACGGGCGAAGCGGAGTTGCGCGACTGGCTGGTAAACGCCGGAATGAGCCACGAACGGCGCATCCTGCGGCTGCCCATTGGCGGGTTGACGTGGCATTATCCTTCGCTGGACATTCTGCAACTGGAATTCGTCCTGCCGGCCGGATGCTTCGCCACCGTATTGGTGCGTGAACTCGTTGATCTGGTGCCGGTGGGGCAGACGGACAGCCCATGCGTATTCTGATCTCTAACGACGATGGGGTAACCGCACCCGGTCTCGCTGCGCTTCATGCTGCGCTGGCGGATTACACCGAGTGCGTGGTTATCGCCCCGGACCAGGACAAAAGCGGCGCCAGCAGTTCGCTGACGCTGGACCGTCCGCTGCACCCGCAAACCCTGGGCAACGGCTTTATCAGCCTCAATGGCACACCGACCGATTGCGTGCACCTGGGCCTCAACGGCTTGCTCGAGCGTGAGCCAGACATGGTGGTTTCCGGGATCAACCTGGGGGCCAACCTGGGGGACGATGTGCTGTACTCCGGTACGGTGGCCGCGGCCCTCGAAGGGCGCTTTCTCGCCAAGCCGTCTTTTGCTTTTTCCCTGGTCTCGCGGCAGGTGGATAATTTGCCGACAGCGGCCTACTTTGCGCGCAAACTGGTGGAGGCTCATGCCGAGCTGAACCTGCCGCCGCGCACGGTGTTGAACGTGAACATTCCGAACCTGCCGCTGGATCACATCCGCGGCATTCAACTGACCCGCCTGGGTCACCGAGCCCGCGCTGCGGCACCGACCAAAGTGGTCGACCCCCGCGGCAAGTCCGGCTACTGGATTGCCGCGGCGGGTGACGCGGAAGACGGTGGGCCGGGTACGGATTTCCACGCTGTCATGCAGGGGTATGTCTCGATCACCCCGCTGCAGCTCGATCGCACCTTCAATGATGCCTTTGCCAGTCTCGACGGCTGGCTGGAGGGGCTGCGCTGATGGCTCGCGAGCAAGACGATATGCTGCGCCGCGGGATCGGGATGACTTCCCAGCGTACCCGTGAGCGCCTGATCCAGCGACTTTATGAAGAGGGCGTGAGCAACGCCCAGGTCCTGGAGGTGATTCGCCGCACGCCGCGCCATCTGTTTGTCGATGAAGCGCTGGCCCATCGTGCCTACGAAGACACGGCCCTGCCGATTGGCCACAACCAGACCATTTCCCAGCCTTACATGGTGGCGCGCATGAGCGAGCTGCTTCTGGAGGCGGGGCCCCTGGACAAGGTCATGGAGATCGGTACGGGCTCCGGTTACCAGACTGCGGTGTTGTCGCAACTGGTGGAGCGAGTGTTTTCGGTCGAGCGGATCAAGGTCCTGCAGGATCGGGCCAAAGAGCGCCTGGTGGAGTTGAACCTGCGCAACGTGGTGTTTCGCTGGGGCGATGGTTGGGAAGGCTGGCCGGCGCTGGCGCCTTATAACGGCATCATTGTCACGGCGGTAGCGACCGATGTGCCCCAGGCCCTGCTGGATCAGTTGGCGCCAGGAGGGCGTCTGGTGATTCCGGTCGGGTCAGGGGAGGTTCAACAATTGATGTTGATCATCCGAGAAGAACAAGGGTTTTCCAGGCGCGTGCTGGGCTCGGTGCGCTTCGTCCCGTTGCTGAACGGGCCATTGGCCTGAGCATTTGTTCAACGGCGCTGAATTCTCTTCGATTGCCTTGGTCTTACAGCGGCAAGGATGGCTTCAACGTCGTTGTACTACAGCCAGTAAACCCTGGGCCTGTACGATTTCGTTTTGCCGACGGTAATGCGCCAACGGCCAGTTATACTTGCGACACTTCATGCCTGAACCAGGCATCTACTATTTTCAGCCACCAGAAAGGGAGCGGCGGGTGAGTCTCAACGTCATTGCGCAGCGTATTGGTACAAAAAGCTTTCAGTGCCTGGTGACTGGCCTTGTCTTGAGCTCCTTGCTGGTCGGTTGCTCCAGCACCAAGTCGAGTGACGTGCGGGTTGTCGATCGCAGCAACACGGCCGCCCAGCGTCCTGCCGTTACCACCGGCCAGTATGTAGTCCGTCGCGGCGATACCTTGTTTTCCATCGCTTTTCGCTACGGCTGGGACTACAAAGCCCTCGCGGCGCGCAACAATATTCCTGCGCCTTACACGATACATCCGGGTCAGACGATTCGCTTCGATGGGCGCTCCGGTTCAACGCCGACCCCGGTGGTGACGTCCTCCACCACCAGTTCTTCGCCTTCCGGAAAATTCACGGTGACCCGCCGTCCCGCTTCGGCCGGCACCAGTACGACCACCGCTGCGCCGTCCACTGCCCGCAAGCCAGCGCCGGCGCCAATGCCCCCGGCGGGGCCCGCTCCCACAGGATGGGGTTGGCCATCTAATGGCATTCTTATTGGAAAATTCTCTTCAAACGGTAGTTTGAATAAAGGAATTGATATCGCCGGAGATTTGGGACAGCCTGTTTTAGCTGCGTCTGATGGGACTGTCGTTTACGCCGGGAGTGGCTTGCGGGGCTACGGTGAATTGGTCATTATCAAACACAGCGATACCTACGTCAGTGCCTACGGTCACAACCGCAGGCTGTTGGTTCGGGAGGGGCAGCAGGTCAAGGTCGGACAGACAATTGCCGAAATGGGGTCAACGGGTACGGACCGGGTGAAACTGCATTTTGAGATTCGCCGACAAGGTAAGCCAGTTGATCCGCTGCAATTCCTGCCGCGTCGTTGATTTGTTACCAGCCTGTTCCTTCACGTAGAGGAACAGGCTCCAGCGTTGCCAAGGATAAAGGCGCCGCTCGAGCTTGAGGTCGAACTCACCAAAGGACTATAACAATGGCTCTCAGTAAAGAAGTGCCGGAGTTTGACATCGACGATGAGGTTCTCCTGATGGAGACCGACGTCGCATCGGATCAGACGTCGAATGAGGGGTCTGCTACACCTTCAGTTCGCGCAAAATCCAAGCACTCCGCCTCACTCAAGCAACACAAGTACATTGACTACACGCGGGCGCTTGACGCCACCCAGCTGTACCTCAATGAAATCGGCTTTTCCCCCCTGTTGTCCCCGGAAGAAGAAGTTCATTTTGCGCGCCTGTCGCAAAGCGGTGATCCGGCTGGGCGAAAACGCATGATTGAAAGCAACTTGCGGCTGGTGGTGAAAATCGCCCGGCGCTATGTCAATCGTGGGCTGTCATTGCTCGACCTGATCGAAGAGGGCAACCTCGGACTGATCCGGGCAGTGGAAAAGTTTGATCCGGAGCGTGGCTTCCGCTTCTCGACCTACGCAACTTGGTGGATTCGTCAGACCATCGAGCGCGCGATCATGAATCAGACCCGGACCATCCGGTTGCCGATTCACGTAGTCAAAGAGCTGAATGTCTACCTGCGTGCCGCCCGAGAGCTGACACAAAAGCTCGATCATGAACCCTCGCCCGAAGAAATCGCCAACCTGCTGGAAAAACCGGTGGGCGAGGTCAAGCGCATGCTCGGCCTGAATGAACGGGTTTCTTCGGTCGACGTCTCGCTGGGTCCGGATTCGGACAAAACCCTGCTGGACACCCTGACCGACGACCGTCCTACCGATCCCTGTGAGTTGCTTCAGGATGATGACCTGTCACAGAGTATCGATCAGTGGCTGTGTGAATTGACCGACAAGCAACGCGAGGTGGTGATTCGCCGCTTCGGCTTGCGCGGCCATGAGAGCAGCACGCTGGAGGACGTAGGCCTGGAAATCGGACTGACCCGCGAACGGGTCCGGCAGATCCAGGTAGAAGGGCTGAAACGCCTGCGTGAAATCCTCGAGAAAAATGGATTGTCGAGCGAGTCTCTGTTCCAGTAGCAGGAACCCCGGTACTCGATCAGCAAAAACCCCGACATCTCGGGGTTTTTTGTGCCCGCGATTTCACCCTTTGTTTAGCTGGGAGAGTAACCCGGGTGCTTTCCCGTGTTGCTGTAAGCCGTGGCTTACTCTTTCGTAAGTGTTCGGTTTTTATGTTTGCTGGATGAATGCCGTTACTCAGTAATACATTTTTTAACATGCTGATTTATAAAGAATTAATTGTTGCTGAAGGCACTTCTACACCTACTGTTTAAGCCTAAGCGGTGATTGTGATTGCTGACGAAGCCTTTAATATCAGCCCTGTGTCGACGGACAGACACAGCCATCAAGGATGATGGTCAGGGAACATCGCAAGGATGTGATTCATCAGGACGATGAAAAGGAACACAGGGACTAGGGAAAAAATGTGGGCGGGTCACACCGCCCCTTTTTTTGCCCGCCGAAAAGTACCGCTCCCGAATACGCAAAAAGGCCCGCGAAGGGCCTTTTTTGAGCGTGCAGCGAAGATCAGCGATCCAGGTCTTGGATCTTGCCTTTGACGCCATCAAACTCCGCTGCGTCTGGCAGCGGATCTTTCTTCTCAGTGATGTTGGGCCAGATTTCGGCCAGTTCAACGTTCAGCTGAATGAATTCTTGCATCCCTTCCGGAACTTCGTCCTCGGAGAAGATGGCCACAGCAGGGCATTCCGGCTCGCACAGGGCGCAGTCGATGCACTCATCCGGGTGAATCACCAGGAAGTTCGGGCCTTCGTAAAAGCAGTCCACCGGACAGACTTCTACGCAGTCGGTGTACTTGCACTTGATGCAGTTGTCGGTGACGACGAAGGTCATTTCTAATTCTCTCCTCAGGCGGCGTGCTGCGCCCCTTCACGGTGGGGTCGCCAGGTTTGGGAGCGCTTGCCTGCAGACCAGGCTAATAGCCTGCAGCACCCCAAACCGCGCGAGATTCTAACAGCTTGCAGGCAACAGCGTTAGATCCGTGTCTTCAGTGTATAGAGCATTTCGAGTGCACGACGTGGTGTCAGGTCATCCAGATCGAGTTTTGCCAGCTCATCCAGCACGGGGTGAGGCAGGCTGGCGAACATGTCGCTCTGCTGCGGCGTAGCCGGTTTGCCTTTGGCCGGAGCCGGGACTTCATGGGGCAGGCTGGTGGTTTCCAGGCGGCTCAAGTGTTCCCGGGCACGCAGGATGACCTCTGTGGGTACGCCCGCCAGTTGTGCCACCGCCAGGCCGTAACTCTGACTGGCGGGGCCAGGCAGCACGTGGTGGAGGAACACGATGCGTTCGTTGTGCTCAGTGGCATTGAGATGCACGTTGGCTACCAATGGCTGGCTTTCCGGCAGGACCGTCAACTCGAAGTAGTGGGTGGCGAACAGGGTATAGGCGCGCAACTGGGCCAGGCGCTCGGCCGCTGCCCAGGCCAGGGATAGACCGTCGAAGGTGCTGGTGCCACGCCCCACTTCGTCCATCAGCACCAGGCTGCGCTCGGTGGCATTGTGCAAAATGTTCGCGGTTTCGCTCATCTCCACCATGAAGGTCGAACGCCCGCCGGCGAGGTCGTCACTGGAGCCGATCCGGGTGAAGATCCGGTCCATGAGCGACAATTCACAGCTGGCTGCCGGCACGAAACTGCCGATGTGGGCCAGCAACACGATCAGTGCGGTCTGGCGCATGTAGGTGGATTTACCGCCCATGTTCGGGCCGGTGATCACCAGCATCCGCGTGTTGTCATCCAGGCTCAGGTCATTGGCCACGAACGGTGTGGTGAGCACTTGCTCGACCACTGGGTGGCGCCCCTGGCTGATGCGCATGCACGGCTCGCTGACGAAGCGCGGGCAGTTCAGGTCCAGGTTCAAGGCCCGTTCGGCCAGGTTGCTCAGCACATCCAGCTCGGCCAGCGCCGCAGCGGTGTCCTGCAGGGGCGGCAGTTGGCTGATCAGGTCCTCGAGCAAGGCTTCGTAAAGCATTTTCTCGCGGGCCAGCGCACGGCTCTTGGCCGACAGCGCCTTGTCCTCGAACGCCTTGAGTTCCGGAGTGATGAAACGCTCGGCCCCCTTGAGCGTTTGGCGCCGGATGTAGTCGGCGGGAGCTTGTTCGGCTTGCTTGCTGGGCAGTTCGATGAAGTAGCCGTGAATCCGGTTGTAACCGACCTTCAGATGCGACAGGCCGGTGCGGGCCTTTTCTCGAGCTTCCAGGTCGATCAGGAACTGGCCGGCGTTTTCGCTCAGCGATTGCAGTTCGTCGAGCTCGGCGTCGTACCCGGTTTTCAATACCCCGCCGTCGCGGATTACCGCAGGCGGGTTATCGATGATGGCTTTTTCCAGCAGCGCCGCCAGCTCGGGATAGGTGCTGGTGGTCACGGCCAACTGGTTCAGGTGGGGCGCCTCCAGTTCACTCATCGCCACCTGCAGTTGCGGCAGGGCACCGAGGGCGTCACGCAAACGTGCCAGGTCGCGCGGGCGAGCATTGCGCAGGCCGATCCGTGCCAGGATCCGCTCGATGTCGCCGATCTCCTTGAGCTGCGGTTGCAGCTTCTCGAAGCGATAGCCATCCAGCAGGCAGGTGATCGAACTCTGCCGCGCCTGCAGCACCTGCAGGTCACGCAGCGGGCGGTTCAACCAGCGGGTCAGCAGGCGACTGCCCATGGCGGTCTGGCAGCGATCGACCACCGATTGCAGGGTGTTGTCACGGCCGCCGGCCAGGTTGGTGTCCAGTTCCAGGTTGCGCCGGCTCGCGCCGTCCAGCACCACGGTGTCGTCCAGGCGTTCATGCCGCAAGCTGCGCAAGTGCGGCAGGGCGGTACGCTGGGTTTCCTTGGCATAGCTCAACAGGCAACCGGCAGCGCCGATGGCCAGGGTCAGGTTTTCGCAACCAAAACCCTTGAGGTCCTGGGTGGAAAATTGCTGGCATAGGCTCTTGAGCGCCGAATCTCGCTCGAAATCCCACGGCGCGCGACGACGAACGCCACGCCGTTTTTCGGCCGGCAGGTCTTTGGGCCAGTCATCCGGGATCATCAGTTCCACCGGGTTGACCCGCTCCAGCTCGGCCAGCAGGTTTCCCCAGCCTTTGATTTCCAGCACTGTGAAGTTGCCGCTGGTAATGTCCAGCACGGCCAGGCCGAACAGACGTTCGTCACCCAGCACAGCGGCGATCAGGTTGTCGCGTCGCTCGTCCAGCAACGCCTCGTCGCTGACGGTACCAGGGGTAATGATGCGCACCACCTGGCGATCCACCGGGCCCTTGCTGGTCGCCGGGTCGCCTACCTGCTCACAGATCACCACCGACTCGCCCAGCTTGACCAGCTTGGCCAGGTAGCCTTCGGCGGCATGGTAAGGAATCCCGCACATCGGGATCGCCTGACCGGCCGACTGCCCACGTGCCGTCAAGGTGATGTCCAGCAGCTTGGCGGCTTTCTTCGCGTCCTCGTAGAAGATCTCGTAGAAGTCACCCATGCGATAGAACATCAACTGGTCCGGGTGCTGGTTCTTCAGGCGCCAGTACTGCTGCATCATCGGGGTGTGGGAGGACAGGTCGGAAAGTGCTTTATTCATCGGGTAATCAGGCGGATTCATTCAAAGGGGTGGGTAAAGGAGGGCGTTGCCCAGGCCTTTGCGCGATGGGCGCAAGGTTACCATGGGCGGCTGCGCGTGACCCAGGGATGAACGTCATGCGGGGTGTTTTGCAGATCCAAAAGGCCATTTATGCAAAACTGCATTTGTCATCACTGAAAAGAACCCGCATCATGGGAATTATGCAAAAACGCAATGTTTCTACCGTCCTCAGGGCGCTGCTCGATCAACACGGGATCTCCCCTACGGAGCTTCACCGTCGTACCGGCGTGCCGCAATCCACCCTCTCGCGGATACTCGGCGGCAAGATCGCCGATCCATCGGATAAACACATCTCGAAGATCGCCGAGTATTTTCGCGTGAGCACCGACCAGTTGCGGGGTCGCGTCGATGTCGCGCCGGGTAGTCCGCCTGCACGGGATCCCGCGCACTCGGAACTCAAGGACATCAGCCTGTGGGATGACGATACACCCATCGAAGACGACGAGGTCTCGGTACCCTTTCTGCGCGAGGTTGAATTGGCTGCTGGATCAGGACGATTCGTCATCGAAGAAAGCGAGCGCGCCAGCCTGCGTTTCGGCAAGCGCAGCCTGCGCCACAACGGCGTGCAGTTCGATCAGGCCAAGTGCGTGACCGTGCGCGGCAACAGCATGTTGCCGGTGCTGCGTGATGGCGCCACGGTCGGGGTGAATGCCGGCAAGTGTGGGATCGGCGATATCGTCGACGGCGACCTCTACGCCATCAACCACAACGGCCAGTTACGCGTCAAACAACTGTATCGCCTGCCCACCGGGATTCGCCTGCGCAGCTTTAATCGTGAGGAGCATCCGGATGAGGACTATGGCTTCCAGGATATCCAGGCAGGGCAGATCATCATCCTGGGGCATGTGTTCTGGTGGGGGATGTACGCCCGCTGATGGTTTTGCGCGTCAATGCAAGCCCGCCCTACGGCGGGTTTTTTGTGCCTGGAATTCTTTTGGGTATTTGGCCATGAATTAGTTTGATGCGTTTGCGCATTGATCTTGTTCAAAGTTGCAGCATTTGTGATTGACTGATTATGCATCAGTGCATAGTCTTTTGGCTCGCCACTCAGGAGTACTGAAATGACAATTGAACAGCAAGCCTTGCTGGAGATCCCTGTCTGGCTGGTCATTGCGCTCACGCTGCTGGGTGGCTTGTCGGGTGAAATGTGGCGAGCGGACAAGGAGGGTGACCGTGGTTGGTCCTTGGTCCGGCGCCTGGGCCTGCGCTCCGGGTCGAGCATGATCTGCGGTGTCTCGGTGGTGATGCTGTTGTACGCCGCCAACATCTCGGCCTGGACGGCTGGCGCGTTCGGCTGCCTGACGGCCTTGGCCGGTGCAGATTTCGCCATTGGCTTGTATCAGCGCTGGGTAGCCAGGCGTATCGGCGTAGCGCAAGCCAATGCCTCGGAGGATCAGCGGTAGTGCACTGGCGCGGCGCGACTCATATTTTGATCCACCCAGCGCCTTGCAAGCGCAACCTGCTCATGTAGGGTAGTGCCCACGCCCGTCTGATCAGGAGAGAGAGTCGTGAATGAAATCACCCAGCTGGCCGCGGAACTGGGCCGGCGTTTACAGGTTCTCAATGCCCACGTCAGCACGGCCGAATCCTGCACTGGGGGCGGGATCGCTGAAGCGATTACCCGGATTGCCGGTAGTTCGGCCTGGTTCGAAGCGGGTTATGTCACCTACTCCAATCGCCAGAAAACCCAGCAACTGAAGGTGCCGGGTGAATTGTTCGAGCGGGTCGGGGCGGTGAGTCGCGAGGTCGTGGAGGCCATGGTCCGCGGGGCGCAGCGCAACAGCCATGCGCGGTTTGCCGTGGCGGTCAGCGGGATCGCCGGACCTGACGGTGGCTCGCCGGCCAAGCCGGTGGGGACTGTCTGGCTGGCCTGGGGGGTGGGCGAGGCCGTGTTTAGCGAGTGCCAGCACTTCCCCGGCAACCGCGATGAGGTCCGCCGACAAACGGTGAAGGCCGCGCTAGAGGGCTTGCTGCGACATGCCGCCGGAGAAATCTCAAATCAGGGGTAGGCGATCCACAATCGCTGTGGAATAATACTGTCTACTTATACAGGTGTTGGCCGTCAGGCCTTATTGATTACGTGAGGACTTTAATGGACGACAACAAGAAGAAAGCCTTGGCTGCGGCCCTGGGTCAGATCGAACGTCAATTCGGCAAGGGTGCCGTAATGCGTATGGGCGATCAGGACCGTCAGGCGATCCCGGCTATCTCCACTGGCTCTCTGGGGCTGGACATCGCGCTCGGCATTGGCGGCCTGCCAAAAGGCCGTATCGTTGAAATCTACGGTCCTGAATCCTCCGGTAAAACTACCCTGACCCTGTCGGTCATCGCCCAGGCGCAAAAAGCCGGCGCGACCTGCGCGTTCGTCGACGCCGAGCACGCCTTGGACCCGGAATACGCTGGCAAACTGGGGGTCAACGTTGACGACCTGCTGGTTTCCCAACCAGACACCGGCGAACAAGCCCTGGAAATCACCGACATGCTGGTGCGTTCCAACGCGGTTGACGTGATCATCGTCGACTCCGTGGCAGCATTGGTACCCAAGGCGGAAATCGAAGGCGAGATGGGCGACATGCACGTGGGCCTGCAAGCCCGCCTGATGTCCCAGGCGCTGCGTAAAATCACCGGTAACATCAAGAACGCCAATTGCCTGGTGATCTTCATCAACCAGATCCGGATGAAAATCGGCGTGATGTTCGGCAGCCCGGAAACCACCACCGGTGGTAACGCGCTGAAGTTCTACGCCTCGGTTCGCCTGGACATCCGCCGTACCGGCGCGGTGAAAGAAGGCGACGAAGTGGTTGGCAGCGAAACCCGCGTCAAAGTCGTCAAGAACAAGGTGGCAGCACCGTTCCGGCAGGCCGAGTTCCAGATTCTTTACGGCAAGGGCATCTACCTCAATGGCGAGATGATCGACCTGGGCGTGTTGCACGGTTTTGTTGAGAAGTCCGGTGCCTGGTATGCCTACAACGGTAGCAAGATCGGTCAGGGCAAGGCCAACTCGGCCAAGTTCCTGCAAGACAACCCGGACATCGCCGCCAAGCTCGAGAAGCAGATTCGCGACAAGCTGCTGACGCCGGTGGACCTGAACGCCGCGCCGGTCAAAGAGACCGAAGATGACCTGGCCGACGCTGATATCTGATTGATCCAATGACCGCCGTACTCGATACCCTCGTCGCGGTGCGGCGAACCGCAATGGACCTGCTCGCGCGACGCGAGCACGGTCGAGTCGAGCTGACGCGCAAACTGCGTCAGCGCGGCGCCCCCGATGAAATGATCGACACTGCCCTCGACCGTCTGACGGAAGAGGGGCTGCTGTCCGAATCCCGTTACCTCGAAAGCTTCGTCTCCTACCGAGCCCGTTCAGGCTATGGCCCTTTGCGCATTCGTGAAGAGCTGAGTCAGCGTGGGTTGCAGCGCGCCGATATCGAACTCGCCTTGCGTGAGTGTGGAATCAGTTGGCAGGCACAATTGGAAGACACCTGGCGCCGTAAATTTGCCGGGCAGTTGCCGATCGATGCCCGCGAGCGTGCCAAGCAAGGGCGCTTCCTCGCGTATCGAGGCTACTCCATGGAGATGATCGGCCGTTTGTTCAGCGGCCGAGCAATGGACGAGTAAACAAGCCCGACTAAAAATAGTCGGGCTTTTTTATTCACGTCACTTTGCTGGGGTCCCGTTGGCGTTGGGTCGTTGCGGGTTGGGAGGTGACCCAGTTTTCCGGCAGGTTGAGGTAGTCCACCAGCTCACGCAGACGCCCATGATCCCGGGCGTTGAAGGTGAACGCCAGGCGCGCCAGGTGGCTGAACTGGGCTTCGTCATGCTCCTCGCCGCTGTAGGCATGCTGGTGAAAGTGATCGCTCAGGCACAGGTCGGCGAAGGCCACTTGCAAGTGTGCCAGCGCCTGCTCGTTGAGCGCATGATTCATGCGGATCACAAACTGGTTCTTCAGCCAGCGGCTGGAGTGGAAGTTGCTGTAGAACTGATTGATTTGCGCCACGGCGTCCTCGGCGTTATCCACCAGGCGCACCAGTTTCAGGTCGTTGGGCAGGATGTAGCGATTGGCCTCCAGTTGATTGCGGATGAAATCCAGTGCGCCTTCCCAGAACTTGCCGCCCGGGGCATCCAGCAGCACCACGGGCACCAGCGGGCTTTTGCCGGTCTGGATCAGGGTCAGTACTTCCAGGGCTTCGTCCAGTGTGCCGAAGCCGCCCGGGCACAGCACCAGCGCGTCCGCTTCCTTGACGAAGAACAGTTTGCGGGTGAAGAAAAAGTGGAAGGGCAGCAAGTTGGCGGTGCCACCGACGGTGGGGTTGGCATGCTGTTCGAAGGGCAGGGTGATGTTGAACCCAAGGCTGTGATCGCGGCCGGCGCCTTCGTGAGCGGCGGCCATGATCCCGCCACCGGCACCGGTGATCACCATCAGGTCCGATTGCGCGAGTTTCCCCCCCAGTTCCCGAGCCAGGGCATACAGCGGATGCTCCACCGGCGTACGCGCTGAGCCGAACACCGTCACCTTGCGCCGTCCCTTGAACTGTTCCAGCACACGGAACGCATGCTCCAGTTCGCGCAAGGCTTGCAGGGTGATTTTGGCATTCCAGCGGTTGTGGTCGTCCTGGGCCATGCGCAGGACAGTCAACATCATGTCGCGGTAGATCGGAATGTTCGGACTGTTGGGGGAAACCAGGTTGAGTTGTTCTTCGATCTTGCTCGTGAGATCGATACCGTTGCTCTGAAAATGACGTATCAGAAGGTCATTCGGTTGGTAAGGCATTCAACTTCTCCTTCTACACAGAACCTTCGGCCCGACCGAAAGATTCGTCGGGGCCGCGACACACCTTGTGTCGCCTGGGCATTACAGCCAACCCGACTCTCCGCGGACGGCCGTCGAGTCATCCTGACGGGCTCTGTTTATCCCTTGGATGAAAGAAACGTTCGTAAGACACCGCTCTGGAGGGCAGCCCTTTTCTGCCATGAGCATTGAATATCCACAGGTTAAATCTAGACGCTCGGCGTCAGTTGCGCTGACGTGATCATGGTCCTGAAAAGTCTGTGCTGGCAATAGCTTGTTGGCGACAGGTAATCGACTTTCACCGCCCGTCCGAAGCTGCACCGCAGGTCCTACGCTCTGATTTACTGAAACACAGACACGCAACACATTTGTCGTGCGTCCCGGGCAAGACGCAAGGCACCAGGAGCTGTGGGGAGTCATCGCGCAACAAAGTAGTGGCGATTCTTAAGCACGGAGGCGGGTTATGACGCTGGTGATACTGGAGATCGATACGCAGTTGTATCGAATGCTCAAGTCGGCAGCCGAGGACCATCAGGTGAGCCTCGAGGAGGAATGTCGGCGGCGGCTGGAAGGCAAGGAACAGCGCTTGCCATATCTGCAGGCGCTGGTGGCGGAACTGCGCGCCGATGAAGAGCAGCGACGCGCGGGCTCGGGGTAGTTACTTCTTCTTTTTCGCAGGTTCTGCCGGGCAGTCCGACTCCTGGAATCGGGCCGAGGCCACCGGACGGTTGGTTTTGTTCTCGGTGAATTCGTAACGCATGATCGCGCCTTGGGCCATCAGCTTGCGGTAGTTGGGGTTGCGGCAAACGCTGGCGCCCAGTTGCAGGTAGACGGCTTTCGGGTTGGCGCGCATTTCTTCGGCATACACCGATTGCACGCTGAGGTGACTAACCAGCTCCTTTCCTTCGACCGTGTAGCCCTGGTCCAGAATGTTGTCATTGAGCTCACGAGGCAGGCCAACGTTACTTTCCGCGGCCACCTTCTCCAGCATCTTGCTCAAGTTCAAGTCTTTCAGGGACGCGGCCTGGGCGCAGAAGGGCAGAGCCAGCACAAGGGCGGCGGTGGGGACGATTAGGCGCAGCATGAAACTCTCCTGATTCAGTGACTGGTGCTTCGACCCGTCACAGGGCTGAGCGTTCAGTGGCGGCAAATTATAGGGTGCGGGCGGCGGGTGGTACAGGCTTGCGCGGGCTGCTCTGGTAAACTGCTGGCACTTTATTGCCCTGCCGAGCGCTTTTTGTGTCGATTCAATCCCCTTGCCGTCGAAACCTGCCATGAGCCACGCCGTTTCCCGTTTGCGCGCCCAGCGCCTGGCCCGCGCCGTCCGCCCCTTTGTTGCGCGGGGTTCGCGGGCTGAGCGGTGCGCCGGCTGCCGGGTGATCCCCAGCCATTGCCTGTGTGCCTGGCGGCCGACCGTTGCCGCCAAATCGGCCATGTGCCTGGTGATGCATGACGTCGAGCCGATGAAACCGAGCAATACCGGTTGGCTGATTGCCGACGTGATCGAGCAAACCAGTGCGTTTCCCTGGTCCCGAACCGAGGTCGAGCCGGGCTTGCTGGCCTTGATCGCCGACCCGCAGTGGCAGCCGTACATTGTGTTTCCGGGGGAGTTTGTCGCCCCGCAGCGGGTGGTGAGTGAGGTCCGGCTGGAGCCGGGCAAGCGCCCGCTGTTCATTCTGCTGGACGCGACTTGGAGCGAGGCACGCAAGATGTTTCGCAAGAGCCCTTATCTTGAGCATTTGCCGGTGTTGAGCCTGCAGCCCGAGCAACTGTCGCGCTACAAGTTGCGCCGCTCCAAACGCGATGATCACTTCTGCACCGCCGAAGTGGCCGCGCTCTGCCTGGAACTGGCCGACGACCAAGTCGCCAGCGAAGTGCTGGACGCCTACCTGGACGTCTTCAGCACCCATTACCTGTCGGCCAAGTTTCAGCAGGCGATTGATCCGCACGACGCAGTCCACACTCGCCTCAAGCCCTACCTCTAGGTGGTGCTGCGGGCCAGCGCTGGGCTTTTTGGCCAGAGCTGAGCCGCCAGCATCCCGGCCAACATCAACCCACAGCCGATATAGCCGCGCAGGCTCAGTTCTTCACCCAGCAGCCAGGCACCGGCGATGGCGGCAAACACCGCCTCCAGGGAAAAAATGATCGCGGCATGGGAGGCAATTGCGTCTTTCTGCGCAATGACCTGCAAGGTGTAGCCGATGCCGACCGCAATCAGGCCACCATAGAGAATGGCCGGGCCGGCGGCGATGATCGCGTTGAGGTCCAAGGTCTCCAGGCACAGCGCCAGGACCAGGCTGACCACCGAGCAGGTGGTGAACTGCAGGAATGCCAGGCGAATCGGGTCGTGGCGGCTGGCGAAAACGCCCACCAGCACCACGTGTCCGCCCCAGACAAAAGCACCGATCAACTGCAACCAGTCGCCGGAAGCGACCTGGAACTGATCGCCGACGCTGAGCAGGAACATCCCGACCACCGCCAGAGTCGCCCCGAACCAGGTGCCGAGCCCGGTCTTGTGGCCAATCAACAGCCCCAGCAGCGGCACGACGATGACGTAGAGCCCGGTGATGAAGCCGGCATTGGTTACGCTGGTAAACAGCAGGCCGACCTGTTGCAGGTTGATCCCCAGGGCCAGGGCGAGGCCCATCAGGCCACCGCCGATCAACAAACCACGGGTCAGGAAGGGTTCGTGGTGGCTGTTCTGACGGGTGCCACGCAGGACCAGCGGTAGCAGACACAACGAACCCAGTGCGAAGCGCAGGCCGGAATAGAGGAAAGGACCAATGTGATCCATACCGGAGGTTTGTGCGACAAATCCTGATCCCCAAATCATAGCGGTGATCAACATCAGGACATCGGCACGCAGGGCTGTGGTCTGCATGATGGCACTCTTATTAGTTAGCCAGCTAAGATGCCGTAAAGGATGCGGCTTGACCACCCCGGCTTCGCTGGGCATCCTTGGCGCCGATTAGGGTGCGGCCGAAGATTGAAACGCCGGTTTTATGGGCTCTTGGCGTTGAACGTACCCTGTTGGTTGCGCCTGCTGGTGCTACCTTGAGTTGTGTTGGTGAGGCCTGAATGCATCAGGCCTGCCATAAAAAACAGGATCATTTGAACAATGGCCACATACGAAATCCTGATTGCCGATGACCACCCCCTCTTTCGTAGCGCACTGCACCAGGCCGTCACCCTGGGCCTGGGCCCGGACGTGCGCCTGGTGGAAGTGGCGAGCATTGCCGAGCTGGAAACCCGCCTGACCGAGAAGGCCGACTGGGACCTGGTGCTGCTGGACCTGAACATGCCGGGTGCATACGGGTTTTCCGGGCTGGTGCTGTTGCGCGGCCAGTACCCTCAGATTCCGGTGGTGATGGTCTCGGCACAGGAAGAAGCGTCGATCATGGTCAAGTCCCGGGAGTTCGGGGCCAGCGGCTTCATTCCCAAGTCCAGCTCGCTGGAAGTGATCCAGCAGGCGGTGCGTGCGGTGCTGGACGGCGATGTGTTCTGGCCGCCGCAAGCGTTCGAAGCCGTCAGTGTCTCACCAGAAGCCAAGGCGGCGAGCGAGGGCCTGGCGAGTTTGACCCCGCAGCAGTTCCGCGTGCTGACCATGGTCTGCGAAGGTTTGCTGAACAAGCAGATTGCCTACGAGCTGAGTGTGTCGGAGGCGACCATCAAGGCCCACGTGACGGCGATTTTCCGCAAGCTGGGTGTGCGCACGCGGACTCAGGCGGCGCTGCTCTTGCAACAACTTGAGTCAATTTCGCCGCAATAAAGCCGGCTCATTCACGCTTTTTTGACTTTTGTTGATCTAGTTTTCCTACTCCTTTTTGTTCAGTTGCCTACTCCTATGTCACCTTTCAAAGGCCAGACCGGCCTCAAACGCATCCTCAACGCTTCGGGCTACTCCCTGGACGGCCTGCGTGCCGCCTTCACCGGCGAAGCGGCTTTTCGGCAACTGGTGTTGCTCAACGTGATACTGATTCCGCTGACCTTCATTCTGAATGTCAGCCGCGTCGAACAGGCTGTGCTGATTGCCGTCTGCCTGCTGGCGCTGATCGTGGAGTTGCTCAACTCCGCGGTAGAAGCGGCCATCGACCGCATCTCCCTCGACCTGCACCCGCTGTCGAAAAATGCCAAGGACATGGGCAGCGCCGCTCAGTTCGTGGCCTTGAGCATGATCGCGCTGGTGTGGGCGGTGATCCTGATCTGACCCCTCAGGCGATGCTCGGCAGCACGATTTCGTCGCTGCGCTGAACCCCGGCGGTGAAGGCGCGGCACAGCTCGAGGAACTCGCGCATGGCCGAGGTCTGGTACTTCTGTTTGTGCCAGATGAAATAGAACTGCCGGGCCAGGTCCAGGTCTGGCGTTTCCACCGCCACCAGACTGCCGCGCCGGAAGGCGTCGCGCAGGGCCAGGCGGGAAATGCAGCCAATGCCCAGGCCCGACTCCACCGCGCGTTTGATCGCTTCGGTGTGTTCCAGCTCCAGGCGGATGTTCAAGGCGCTGCGGTGATGGCGCATGGCTTGGTCGAAGGTCAGGCGAGTGCCGGAACCCTGTTCGCGCAGAATCCACGCCTCATGGCTGAGCTCCTCCATGCTGGCGGTGCCACGCTGTGCCAGCGGATGCTGGGGGGCGCAGAACACCACCAGTTCATCTTCGACCCAGCTCTGCACTTCGATGTCCGGATGGCTGCAGTCGCCCTCGATTAGACCCAGATCAATTTCATAGTGCGCGACCTGTTGCACGATATTGGCTGTGTTCTGCACATGCAGCTTCACCTGGCTCTCCGGGTGGCGCTGCATGAAGCTGCCGATCAGCAAGGTCGCCAGGTAGTTGCCGATGGTCAGGGTGGCGCCGACCGCCAGCGAGCCAAAACCGGACTTGCCGTTGAGCAGGTCCTCGATTTCTTTGGCCTGGTCGAGCAGGGCCACCGCTTGCGGCAACAGCTGTTTACCCAGGGCGTTGAGGCTCAGCCGTTTGCCGGCGCGATCGAACAACTGGCAGCTGCACTGGCGCTCCAGTTCGGTGATCGAGGTGCTGGCCGCCGATTGCGAGAGGTTGAGCAGACCCGCAGCACGGGATACGCTTTCCTGCTGGGCAACGGCGACGAAGACTTGAAGTTGACGTAGAGTAAATCGCATATCTATATAACCGATAACCCTTATCTTAATAATCCATTTAACAGATATTGTCGCTGCCATTAGAATGCGATGCAATTGCGCACAGCGGCGCAGGCAAAATCTCCAGGAGTCCCACGTACATGAGCAACATGAACCACGAGCGTGTCCTCAGTGTTCACCACTGGAACGACACTCTGTTCAGCTTCAAGTGCACCCGCGATCCGGGCCTGCGCTTCGAGAACGGTCAGTTCGTGATGATCGGCCTGCAACAGCCCAACGGCCGCCCGCTTATGCGCGCTTACTCGATTGCCAGCCCGAACTGGGAAGAGCATCTGGAGTTCTTCAGCATCAAGGTGCCTGATGGCCCGCTGACTTCCCAGTTGCAGCACCTCAAGGAAGGCGACGAGATCATCATCAGCAAGAAGCCTACGGGCACGCTGGTGCTGGACGACCTGAAACCGGGCAAGCATCTGTACCTGCTCAGCACCGGTACCGGCCTCGCGCCCTTCATGAGCGTGATCCAGGATCCGGAAACCTATGAGCGTTTCGAAAAAGTGATCCTGTGCCACGGCGTGCGTTACGTCAACGAAGTCGCTTACCGCGAGTTCATCACCGAGCACCTGCCACAGAACGAGTTCTTCGGCGAAGCCCTGCGTGACAAGTTGATCTACTACCCGACCGTGACCCGCGAGCCGTTCGAAAACGAAGGCCGCCTGACCGACCTGATGCGCAGCGGCAAGCTGTTCAGCGACATCGGCCTGCCCCCGATCAACCCGCAGGACGACCGCGCCATGCTGTGCGGTAGCCCGAGCATGCTCGACGAGACCAGCGAAGTGCTCAATAGCTTCGGCCTGAAAGTGTCGCCGCGCATGCGTGAGCCGGGTGATTACTTGATCGAGCGTGCGTTCGTCGAGAAGTAAGTCCCCGCATCACTGAAAAGCCCCCATTGCCTGTGTAGGCAGTGGGGGCTTTTTTATGTCGGAATAACTTCGAGGACGCGAATCACCCCGGCCTCGGGATAATGCCAACGCACATCCAGGTCCCAGAACTGCGCGCCATATTCCCGCTCAGGTGTAGGAATCTGATAAGCCGGGCGTGGGTCCTGTGCCAGACATTGCTCAATCAGCTCAACCAGCGGCTCTGCAAGGCGCTGAGCGTGCTCGTGAGCCTGTTGCAGCGCAACATCCGCCCACTGCACGGGGATCAGTTGCGGCGCGGCGCTGGCGATGCTGTTGGAGGCGCTGTCGATAATATCGGCGTAGGGCACATAGGGTTTGATGTCCAGAACCGGTGTGCCATCGAGCAGGTCGATACCGGAGATCCACAGGCGATTGGCTTCGACCCGGTCCAGCTTGACCACTGACTGACCGATGCCGTTGGGGCGATGGGTGGCCCGGGTGGCGAATACCCCCATGGATGTGTTGCCGCCCAGGCGTGGTGGGCGCACCTTGAGCCGTGGCTTGTCTTCCAGGGCCTGGTGAAACAGGAACAGCAGCCAGACATGGCTGACCTGCTCCAGGCCCTGCACCGCATCTCCCTGGTCGAACGGCGCCACCAGCTCCAGGATGCCCCGCGCGGCAGGGGCCAGTTGGGGCTGGCGGGGAATGGCGAACTTCTCCTTGAAGCAGGAGTGCACAAAGCCGATGGGGGAAACGCTGTAGGTCATGGTGGCGGGTCGAGGCGGGGTTAGGGCGAGCATGATAACTCAGGCGACCCTGGAGCCGCCCCACCGGCCTCGGAGGCTGAACCCACCATCCAGCGGAATAATGTTCCCGGTCATGTACGCCCCGGCGGTGCTCGCCAGGCTGATAGCCAGCGCCGCCATTTCCTCCTCGCGCCCCCAGCGCTGCATGGGGATCAAGGCCGTGTCTTCGACCAAGGCCTGGGCATCGTTGCCGATGTGCTGGGTCATCTTGCTCGGGAAGCGTCCTGGGGCAATCACGTTGACGTTGATGTGCTGGCTGACCAGCTCCCTGGCGAGAATCCGCGACAGCTGGTGCAGGGCTGCCTTGCTCGGGCCATAGGCGTAGGCCTGTTCACCGAAGGAGGAGATCCCGGCGACCGAGCCGATGTTGATGATCCGCGCCGGATTGGCGGCCGAACCGGCCTTGCGCAACAGCGGCAGGAATTGCTGGATGCAGTTGAACACCGAGGTCACGTTCAACTGCATGACTTTTTCCCAGCCTTTGACTGGGTAGCTTTCCAATGGTGCTCCCCAGGTGGTGCCAGCATTGTTCACCAGGATGTCCAGGTGGCTCACGCGTTCGCCGAGACGGCTGGCCAAATGGGCGACACCTTCCTCTGTGGCGAGGTTGGCCGCGATCCCGTGGCAGCGCCCCAGAGCGCCCAGTTCATCGGCGGTCTGTTGGCAGGCCCCGGCGTCGCGCGAGCAGACATACACCGTCGCTCCCGCTTCGAGGAAGGCTTTGGCAATCATTTTGCCGATACCACGAGTACCGCCGGTCACCAGAGCGGTGCGGCCTTGCAGGGAGAAGTAGGGGTGCATGGCGAATCCTGATCACTGAGGGTCACTACACCCTAGTCGTCAGCCGCCGGAAGCGGAGCCACTATTTTTGCCCGGAATGTGCAGCCATAGGGGCAGGAGGCGCTTGCGGGCGATGGCGTTTTGAGGGACACCATCGCTGGCAGGCCGGCTCTTACTGCGGACGGACGCGCAGGGTCAGGCCCTTGAGGAAGTTGCGCAGCAGTTGGTCGCCGCACGGGCGGTAGTTGGTGTGGCCGAACTTGCGAAACAGCGCGCTCAGCTCCGGCTTGGACACCGGGAACTCGGAGGCCTTGAGGATGGCGTGCATGTCGTCTTCCTTCAGTTCGAAGGCCACGCGCAGTTTCTTCAGGATGATGTTGTTGGTCACCGGCGTTTCGATCGGCTGTGGCGGACGGCTTTCGTCCTTGCCACGCTTGAAGATCACCAGGCCATCGAGGAAATGTGCCATGACGTCGTCGGGGCAGAACACGAAACCTTCTTCCTCGTCTTTCTTGAGGTAGGTCACCAGGTCTTCCTTGGTGACGTCCATGCCGCCGAGTTTGATGATCTCGACGACCTTGTTGTCGCTGATGTCGAGCATGTAGCGCACGCTGCGCAGTACGTCGTTATGAATCATGTGTGCAGTCCTGATCATTCAGCTGTGGGCGTTGCCGGTACCGGCGACACCGAAATGTGTGGCAGCCTCAGAATTTCTCTTTGGCGGACAGATAGCGCCATTGGCCCAGAGGAACCTTGCCGATGGAGACGCCGCCGATACGAATGCGGCGGATGGCGATGACCTTGAGGCCGACCGCCTGGCAGAGCAGGGCGATGATGCCCGGTTGCGGGTTCTTCATCGCGAAGCGCAGGCGGTTTTCGTTCTGCCAGCTGGCTTTGACCGCTGGCAACTCCTTGCCCTTGTAAGTCAGGCCATGGTTCAGGCGGTTGAGACCGTGGGCGACCATGTCGCCTTCGACTTCGACCACATATTCTTGCTCGATCTTGCTCGCGTCGGCCGTGAGCTTGCGCAGGATCTTCCAGTCCTGGGTGAACACCAGCAGGCCGCTGGCGTTGGCTTGCAGGTCGGCACTGGCGGTCAGGCGCAGGAAATGGCCCTTGAGTGGACGCTTGCTGAAACGGTGCTCCTCGCTCAGGGTGTCGGCGCTGATCAATTGCTGGGCGCTCTCGACGTCCATGCCCGCGGGGGCATGCAGCAGGATGGTCACCGGCTCCGGCGCAGTGGCCTTGGCTTCGGGGTCCAGCGCGACTTTCTGGGTGTCGACCTTGAACTGCGGCTCGTCGATGACTTCGCCGTCCACGGTGACCCAGCCGCCTTCAATGAACAGCTCAGCCTCCCGACGGGAACAGCCGACGAGTTCGATGAGGCGTTTGGAGAGACGAATCGGGTCAGTCATGACAGGGCCGTAACAAAAAGGGGGCAGGCATTGTACCTGCCTCGCGCCGGTTAATCGCGGGTCCATTTGCCTTGTGTGGCTTTTAGCCGCGCAGCGCCTGCGGCTTGGGCTGCTTCAAACGCATGTGCAACAACGGATAGGGCTGGCCCATGCCGTCGACTGCCGAGCGTCCGATCACTTCAAACCCTTGCTTGTGGTAGAAGCCCAGGGCCTGGGGATTCTGTTCGTTGACGTCCAGTTCATCGGCATTCAGGTGTTCCATGGCGTAGTGCAACAGTTGTTTGCCCAGGCCTTCGCCACGATGCTGGGGGGCGATGAAGAGCATTTCGATCTTGCCGGCCGCGACCCCGGCGAACCCGGTGATGTGCTGCTGTTTGTCACGGGTGCAGATCAGCATCACCGCGTCGAGGTAGCGGGTGAGTACCAGATTGCGCAGCAACTCGATGTAGCTGTCTGGCAGAAAATCGTGGGTCGCGCGGACCGATGCCTCCCAGACCTGGGTCAGTTCCTGATAATCGTTGAGTGTCGGCGTATGGATGACCGAATGGTGACGCATGCCCGTCTGCCTCTTTTGGTGGATAAGCAAACGATAGCTGTAAAAAAGCCCCGCATCTCGTGAAAAAGAGCGGGGCTTTCGGATTCAGCGCAATCGATGGTGAGCGAGCCTGCTCGCTCCCACCGGACGTGTGTCGTTTAGATCTGTTCAGCCCACAGGTCGTACTCGTCGGCATCGGTGACCTTGCACCAGACTTTATCGCCGGGCTTGAGGTTGCTGCCGTTGTCGATGAACACGTTGCCGTCGATTTCCGGGGCATCGAAGAAGCAGCGGCCGACCGCGCCTTGCTCGTCGACTTCATCGACCAGCACTTCGATTTCACGGCCGATGCGCATTTGCAGGCGCGCCGAGCTGATGGCCTGCTGGTGCGCCATGAAGCGCTCCCAACGGTCCTGTTTGACGTCGTCCGGGACCACGTCCAGGTCCAGGTCGTTGGCCGGTGCGCCTTCCACCGGCGAGTACTGGAAGCAGCCCACGCGGTCGAGTTGCGCTTCGGTCAGCCAATTCAGCAGGTACTGGAAGTCTTCTTCGGTTTCGCCAGGGAAACCGACGATGAAGGTCGAGCGGATGATCAGGTCCGGGCAGATTTCACGCCAGTTCTTGATGCGCGCCAGGGTCTTGTCTTCGAAGGCCGGGCGCTTCATCGACTTGAGGACTTTCGGGCTGGCGTGCTGGAACGGGATGTCCAGGTACGGCAGGATCTTGCCGGCGGCCATCAGCGGGATCAGCTCGTCGACGTGCGGGTACGGGTAGACATAGTGCAGGCGTACCCAGACACCGAGGGTGCTGAGGGCTTCGCACAGTTCGGTCATGCGGGTCTTGACCGGCGCGCCGTTCCAGAACCCGGTGCGGTACTTGACGTCAACACCGTAGGCGCTGGTGTCCTGGGAGATCACCAGCAGTTCCTTGACGCCGGATTTGACCAGGCGCTGGGCCTCGTCCAGCACGTCGCCCACCGGGCGGCTGACCAGCTTGCCGCGCATCGACGGGATGATGCAGAAGCTGCAGCTGTGGTTGCAGCCTTCGGAAATCTTCAGGTAGGCGTAGTGGCGCGGGGTCAGCTTGATGCCTTGTGGCGGCACCAGGTCGATCAGCGGGTTGTGATCCTGGCGCGGCGGCACGACTTCGTGCACGGCATTGACCACTTGCTCGTACTGCTGCGGGCCGGTGACGGCCAGCACGCTTGGGTGCACGTTGCGGATGTTGCCTTCTTCGACGCCCATGCAGCCGGTCACGATGACCTTGCCGTTTTCCTTGATGGCTTCGCCGATCACTTCCAGGGATTCGGCCTTGGCCGAGTCGATGAAGCCACAGGTGTTGACCACCACGACGTCCGCGTCCTGATAGGTGGACACGACGTCATAGCCTTCCATACGCAGTTGGGTAAGGATGCGTTCGGAGTCGACCAACGCTTTTGGGCAACCCAGGGATACGAAGCCAACCTTGGGGTTGGCCGACGCAGGAGTGGTGGACATGTCTAACCTCGGTATTTGTGACGCCTCCAGCCGGGAACGGCAAGGCGACAGACGGGCGCTTACTGCGCCTCTGATCAAAAAGTGCGCAATTCTAGCGATGGTCGGCCCTCTTGACCAGCTTTATGCAGGGAAATACGACGAGTGCTGCGCTATGCTTCGCGCCGTTGGGCTTTGCCGATTTCTTACAGTCAACAAAACGTCTGTAACGGGAAGTAAAACAGCGCATGCTGCGCGATAACGTATCGTGCTTTGCCAAGGCAGTCCGGGTCTGGGTAGTAGGGGGGGTGGATGGGTCAGGCAAGTAGTCAGGCGGCAGGTGTCGAGCATTCGGCGGCCAAGCCGATCGGCATGCTGGTGGCGGCGGTTGGGGTGGTGTACGGCGATATTGGCACGAGCCCGCTGTATACCCTCAAGGAGGTCTTCTCCGGGGGCTATGGTGTGCCGGTCAACCACGACGGCGTGCTGGGGATTCTGGCGCTGATCTTCTGGTCGTTGATTTGGGTGGTGTCGGTCAAGTACATGATGTTTGTCCTGCGTGCCGACAACCAGGGCGAAGGCGGAATCATGGCCCTGACCGCGCTGGCGCGGCGCGCGGCGGCCGGGCATGCGAAGTTGCGCACCTTGCTGGTGGTCTGCGGGCTGATCGGTGCGGCGCTGTTTTATGGCGACAGCATGATTACCCCGGCGATTTCCGTGCTCTCGGCGATTGAAGGCCTGGGCCTGGCATTCGACGGCATTGACCATTGGGTGGTGCCGATATCTCTGGTGGTGCTGGTGGCGCTGTTCCTGATTCAACGCCACGGTACTGCGCGCATCGGCATTCTGTTCGGGCCGATCATGGTCACCTGGTTCCTGGTGCTGGGCGCGCTGGGTGTCTACGGCATCCTCCAGCACCCGGAAGTGCTGCAGGCGATGAACCCGGTCTGGGGTGTGCGCTTCTTCATTGTCCACCCGGGCATGGGCGTGGCGATCCTCGGCGCGGTGGTGCTGGCATTGACCGGTGCCGAAGCGCTGTACGCCGACATGGGCCACTTCGGCCGCAAGCCAATTGCCCGTGCGTGGTTCATCCTGGTGCTGCCGGCACTGATGCTGAACTACTTCGGCCAGGGCGCACTGCTGCTCGGTGACCCGACCGCAGCCCGCAACCCGTTCTATCTGCTGGCGCCAAGCTGGGCCTTGATTCCGTTGGTCGGCCTGGCGACCCTGGCCACAGTGATTGCCTCCCAGGCGGTGATTTCCGGGGCGTTCTCCCTGACCCGCCAGGCCATCCAGCTCGGCTACATTCCGCGCATGCACATCCAGCACACCTCCAGTGCCGAACAGGGCCAGATCTACATTGGCGCGGTGAACTGGTCGCTGATGGTCGGGGTGATCCTGCTGGTGCTCGGTTTCGAATCCTCCGGGGCGCTGGCCTCGGCGTACGGGGTGGCGGTGACGGGCACCATGCTGATGACCACCATCCTGGTGTCGGCGGTCATGCTGTTGCTGTGGAAATGGCCTCCGCTGCTGGCGGTGCCGGTGCTGCTGGGCTTCCTGTTGGTGGACGGTCTGTATTTTGCCGCCAACGTGCCGAAAATCGTCCAGGGCGGGGCCTTTCCGGTGATCGCCGGTCTGGCGCTGTTCGTGCTGATGACCACCTGGAAGCGCGGCAAACAACTGTTGGTCGAGCGGATGGACGAGGGTGGCCTGCCTCTGCCGATCTTCATCGGCAGCATCCGTGTGCAACCGCCCCATCGGGTCCAGGGTACGGCGGTGTTCCTCACCGCACGTCCGGACGCCGTGCCCCATGCGCTGTTGCACAACCTGTTGCATAACCAGGTGCTGCACGAGCAGGTGGTGCTGCTGACCGTGGTCTACGAAGACATCCCACGGGTGCCACCGGCGCGGCGCTTTGAGGTCGAAGCCCACGGCGAAGGGTTCTTCCGGGTGATCCTGCACTTTGGCTTCGTCGATGAGCCGGACGTGCCGCAGGCGCTGAAGCTGTGTCATCTCGATGAGCTGGACTTCAGCCCGATGCGCACCACCTACTTCCTCAGCCGCGAAACGGTGATCGCCTCCAAGCTCGAAGGCATGGCCCGCTGGCGCGAAGCCCTGTTCGCCTTCATGTTGAAAAACGCCAACGGCAACCTGCGCTTCTTCAATCTGCCGCTCAACCGGGTGATTGAATTGGGGACGCAGGTCGAGATGTAGTTCGCGGGCCCGCGGCGAGGTCTGTCGGCGGTAACAAAAAGCCCCCGCTATCGTGCGATAGCGGGGGCTTTTTGTTGGGCGATGCACTCAGTCTTCAGCAACCCTGGAAGCACCCTGGTGCTTTTCGATGATGTCCACCAAGCGCTGGGCCAGGGCCGGGTAGTTCTCGTCGAAGTGGTGGCCGCCAGGGAGCTTCATGGCTTGGCCCACGGCGGTCTTGTCGGTGCAGCCGCTCTCGTCGGCTTCTTCCTCGCCGTAGATGCACACCACTTTGGCGGCGGGCAGCTTGGTCATTTCCGGGCCGGTGGCCGCTTCCTTGCCGGCGTTACCGAGCCAGCCTTCGACTTCAATCTCGAAGCTGCCGGTGCGGGCGAAGGCCAGCAGGATGATCGCGTCGACCCGTTGTTGCTCCGATTCCGCCAGGCGGTTGTAGATGGCGGGCAGAACGTCGGCGCCAAACGAGTAGCCGGTGAGGATGAAGCGCTGGGTGCCCCATTTCTGCCGGTAGTGCTGCATCAGTTCGGCGAGGTCGATGGCGCTCTGTTCAGGGCTTTTGTGCTGCCAGTAGTAGCGCAGGGTGTCGATGCCGACCACCGGGTAGCCAATCTTGGCCATTTCACCGGCCACGTCGCGGTCCAGGTCGCGCCAGCCACCGTCACCGGAGAGGAACAGGGTGACGGTGTCCTTGGCCAGGCCGGCCGGTACTTCGACCACCGGGATGTTCAGGCCGCCATTACCCTTGTCGGCGCCGATCAGCAGCTTGCGCAGCTCGTTGTTCAGCACCTGTGGCAGGTTGATGTCGTAGTCGCTGATGCTGGTTTGCGCGTTGGCCTGGTCCCGTACGAAACCGGCACTGGTGTCGTCCGGGTTGTTGTTCCATGCCACCAGCCAGTGGCCGTGGGCGGCGCTTTTTGGCAGCAGGTGGGTGCAACCGGGTTTCTCCAGGGCCAGGTCGACCGAGACCGCCTGGGACTTGTCGTCCTTCTGCTCGGCCAGCCAGCGCCACGCCAGCACCGCGCCCGGGCCGATACCGCTGACCAGGGTGGCCGGGCCGTTGAGCTGCTTGAGCGCCGACTGCAGGGCGCGCCCTTGCAGCATGCAGTCCTTGGGCAGGATCACCTGGACGATTTCTGTCGCGCCGCCACGGCTGAGGGTGATCAGTTGGGTGTCGCTGAGTTTCTGCTCTTCGTTGACCGCGACAACCACTTGGGCACGCGCCTGGGTGCCCGGAATGACTCGGGTCATGGGCGCGCCGATTGCCGGTGTCAACAGTTCCACGGTGGGTTGTGGAGCTGGACGGCTCCAGTACCAGTACCCACCGCCGAGGATCACAGCCAGTGCCACCAGAGTGGCCAATACATACCGCCAGGAGCGTTGAATCATCAGCGTTTCACCAATCCAGTCAAGCCGCCCGCAATCAGGGCGGCGGTATCGGCCAGTGCCACCAGCGGATCGAGTCCGGCGGGCACGGCCATGTAACGAGGTTCCCAGTCAGGCTGGAACTTGTCTTTGAAGCGGCGCAGCCCCTGGAAATTGTAGAGCTGCTCACCCCGGCGGAACACCATCGAGCCGAGGCGCTGGGTCAGTGGTGCGCCACGCCGGGGTTGCAGGCCCGACAATGGCACCATGCCCAGGCTGAAGCGTGCATAGCCGTGGTTCTTATAATGCTGAATCAGGCCGACCATCATGAATTCCATGGTCAACTTGGGGGCGTCCGGGTGCGCGCGCATCAGGTCGAGGCTGGCCAGGTCGTGGCTGTAGGTCTCGAGCAGGTTGGCAAATGCCACCGGGCGCCCCTCGAAACGAATGATCGCAATGCGAAAGTACTTCAGGTAGTCATCGCTGAAGCGACCGAGGGAGAAGCCTTTCTCGCGTACGTTCTTGCCGGTGAGCCAGGCATCGGAGATCACTTTCAGTTCGTCCATCGGCGCCTGGCCGGGCTCGTGGATTTCCAGCGACAGGCCGTCACGGGTGCCGCGGTTCCAGGTGTAGCGCAGGTCCTTCATCTCCTTGCCCTTGGCTTCCAGATCAAAGCGCAGCAGGTCGACCCGGGCCTCTTCGCCCAGCTTGATGGCGGTCAGGCCGATGTCCATGTAGTAGGGCAGGTTTTCGGCGCGCACCTGATAAAACACCGGGCGGGCATGGTGCAGGTCGCAGAGGTCGCGGAACTGCCAGATCATCTCGGCACGTTGCTGCGGCTGGCCGATCGGGTCGTACAGGGCAACCAGGCTGCGGCCACGACGGGCATACATCAAGAAGGCGTCGCCGTTGGGGTGGAACAGCAACGCCTTGTCACCGGTCAGGGCCAGACCGCCATCCGGTTGGGCCGAGGCCATCAGGATTTTCTGCGCTTTCGCAAGATCAGTCGCGCCGGGCAGGTCAATGGTGGGGCGAGCGGTGCGTAGCAACCAGGTCAGCGACACGACCACCAGCAGCACCGCGGCGCCGAGCAGTGAACGCAAACCGCGCGGTGCATCGGAGTCCAGGGTGAACTGCCACCACAGTTGATGGCTGTACGGCACATCCTGGTAGGCGAACAGCAGCAGCCAGATCGACGCGGCCAATACACACACGCTGGCCACCAGGTACAGCGGCGAGAAGGGCAGTTCGGTCAGGCGGCTGGGGCGATAGAACGAGCGGCGGAAGATCGCCAGCAGGCTGGCCGTCAGGATCAGCAGGCTGGCTTCTTCCCAGTCAAAACCCTTGAGCAGCGACAGTAAGGCGCCCGCTAGCAACAACACGGTGGTGAGCATCCAGGCGGCCGACAGTCGTCGGCGCAGGCCCTGGGCCAGCAACAGGCACAGGACGCCGATCAGGCTGGCGCCGAAGTGCGAGGCGTCGATCAGGCGATGGGGGATCAGAAAGCCGATGTGTTCCAGGCGGGTATCGATCTCCGGTGTAGCGCCCGAAAACAGCAGGACCACGCCCGACAGGAACACCAGCACCGCGAGCACTGGAGCGGCGAGGCCGGAAGCGGTGCGCAGCGCCTCACGGCTGTTGAACAGGCGTTGGGCTTCATTGATCAGCAGCAGGAGGCAGGCCACCAGCATCGGCAGGATCACGTAGATCAGGCGATACAGCAGCAGGGCGGCAGCCAGCGGCGCGGCGCCGAGCTTGTCGGCAAAGGCGGCCAGCAGAATCGCCTCGAACACGCCGACGCCGCCGGGTACGTGACTGAGCACGCCCGCTGCCAGGGCCAGCAGGTAGACCAGCAGGAACGCACCGAATGGCGGGGTTTCCGGCAGCAGCAGATACAAGACGGTGGCCGCGGCGGCGACGTCGAGCGCGGTGATGATCAGCTGCAGGAAGGTCAGGCGCCGGCCCGGCAAGCGTAGGGTGCGGCGCCCGGCACGCACCAGCAGGTTGTCGGGGTAGGGTTGTTCGGGCAGACGGCGGCGATAGATGCCAATCGCCAGGACGGCACAGAGCAGCAGCACGGCAATCGCGATACCGCCCAGCAGGGCTTCGGACAGGTGCAGGGCGGCAGCGGCGGCCGGCAGGTTGCTCAGGGTCGCCAGGGCTGCCAGTGGGGGCAGGGCGCAGCCCAGGGACAGGCTGGCAAACAGGGTCATGTGGGCGACTTCCGAAGCCCCGAGACCGTGGCGCGCATAGAGCCGGTAACGGACCGAGCCCCCCGAGAGCAGCGACAGGCCGATGGCATTGCCAATGGCAAACGCGGTGAAGCCGCCGAACATCAGGCTGCGGGGCGGCAGGCTCACGCCGGCATAGCGCGAGGCCGACCACTCGTAGCCGAGCAGGATGATAAAGCCGACGATCGTTGCACCCAGGGCGCCGAGCAAGGCCGGTTGTGGCACTTGCAAGATGGAGTCATGCAGGGCGTAAAGATCCAGTTCACTTAATAGATGGCGACAGGCAATCAAGGCAATCGCGAACAACAGCAAGGTTACGGCCAGGCCGATGGGCTGGCGGTACTTGCTGAGCAGATCCAGCCAGTGCAGGCGGCTGGCTTTGATCGGTTGGGTCGCAGTGACGGTGTTTTGTGAATCAGAAGAGTTGGCGCGCATCAATCACCTCTTGGATTGTGCGCGACAGGATGGGGGTATCCAGCCAAGTTACCAATCCCTGTAGTAAAAAATAGTTACAAATACTGAGGCCTGTCATTGAGCCTTGGCGCGTGTGCGCAATTCAATGCTTGAGGGGGTGCCTGCGATTGAGCATAGCCTGATCTGATGGACCAGGAGGGCGTGGCAAAGGTTCGCAGTACCTTGCCAGACCATTGTTGCGAAAGGACTTTTTCTGCAGATACAAAAAAGGCCACTCTTTCGAGTAGCCTTTTTTGATGTTTGGTTGCGGGAGCCGGATTTGAACCGACGACCTTCGGGTTATGAGCCCGACGAGCTACCAGACTGCTCCATCCCGCGTCTGTGTGGCGGCATTCTACAGAGGAACGCGGGGGTGTCAACCGTTAATCGTGGATTGGGTCAAATAAACGTAAATTACCTGGGGAGGGGCGCAGGCCCGCACTTAAGTGTCAGAAGCATAACGAGAATTCGTCGCGTCTGTGTTGCGGCTCCAGAGGCTGTGGGTAAAAACACCCACGCACAAAAAAGGCCACTCTTTCGAGTAGCCTTTTTTGATGTTTGGTTGCGGGAGCCGGATTTGAACCGACGACCTTCGGGTTATGAGCCCGACGAGCTACCAGACTGCTCCATCCCGCGTCTGTGTGTCGGCATTCTACAGAGGATCGCCGGTGTGTCAACCGCTACCTGAGAAAAATCTGTTCCTGTTCAATCGCTTAGCGCTTCTATGGAGAGAGGAGGAGGGCTGCAGGGCTTGCCCCGTAAGGGTTTCAGCTCTATTGAAGGTCTGATTTCGATTAATAAAATAAATCCATAAAGGGAGGTATGACTCCCAGTAACAGAAGATTAAAAGCACTGGTGCTATATACAGGTGTCAGTGAGATACTGGTGTTCTGACTGGTATTTGTCCTTTTTCCTTCAGTGAACACCGCCTTTTATGACTCAACGCAAAATCATTCACGTCGACTGTGACTGCTTTTATGCAGCCATCGAGATGCGTGACGACCCGACGCTGGCCAGTAAGCCGCTGGCAGTGGGTGGTTCCGCGGATCGGCGGGGGGTGATTGCGACCTGCAACTATGAAGCCCGGGCCTATGGGGTTCGGTCGGCAATGTCTTCCCGTCATGCGTTGAAGTTGTGTCCGGACCTGGTCATCGTCAAGCCACGCATGGACGCTTACCGCGAGGCGTCCAGGGAAATCCAGACGATCTTTCGCGACTACACCGAGCTGATCGAGCCGTTGTCACTGGATGAGGCCTACCTGGATGTGTCCGACTGTGGGCATTTTGCCGGCAGTGCCACGCGGATTGCCCAGGATATCCGCCGGCGAGTCTCCAATCAGTTGCACATCACGGTGTCGGCGGGTGTGGCGCCGAACAAGTTTCTGGCAAAAATCGCCAGCGACTGGAAAAAGCCCAACGGGCTGTTCGTGATTACGCCGGACCAGGTCGAGGACTTTGTCTCGCAGTTGCCAGTAGGCAAGTTGCACGGCGTCGGCAAGGTCACGGCGGACAAGCTGGCGCGCCTGGGTATCGTCGATTGCCTGCAACTGCGCGAGTGGAACAAGCTGGCGCTGGTGCGCGAATTCGGCAGTTTTGGTGAGCGGTTATGGAGTCTGGCCCGTGGGATCGATGAGCGGGCGGTACAAAACGACAGTCGCCGGCAATCGGTGAGCGTGGAAAATACCTACGATGTGGACCTGCCTGATCTCGTCAGTTGCCTGGACAAGTTGCCCGAGCTGCTGGAAAACCTGAATGGACGCATGGCCCGCATTGACAGCAGTTACCGTCCGGGCAAGCCGTTCGTGAAGGTCAAATTCCATGACTTTACCCAGACCACCTTGGAGCAGGCGGGGGCAGGGCGTGACCTGGGCAGTTATCAGCTGTTGCTGACCCAGGCGTTCAATCGGGGTGGGAAACCGGTGCGGTTGCTGGGGATTGGTGTGCGATTGCAGGATATGCGCGGCGGGTTCGAGCAGTTGGACCTGTTCGGGCGCTAGACAGTGTTCGCGGGCAAGGCTTGCCCGCGAACATTGCCGATGTCAGTTGACGCCCGGATCGGCCACCAGGCGCCCGGCATCCTTGGTCAGCGACTTGAGGAACTCACTCTGCAACTCGGGATCGTTGCGGGTCAGTTCGATCAGGCTCTGTTCCAGTTCGCTGGCCTCTTCTTCCAGGCCCAGCTCCGACAGGCGCTTGACCCGGTGTACCCACTGGCTCACTTCGTCATCTTCGAGGTCGTCGTAGATCAGTTCGTGGGCTTCCAGCAGCTTGCCGCGCAAATTGCCGCTGATGGCCAGCGAGGAGTCGGTGTGCACGTCATCCTGGGCGTCTGCGACAGAGATCTGCAGCTTGCTGATGTGGCTCAGGTCATGTTCGGAGAACGGGCTGTCCAGCAGATTCAATCGCAACACGCCATTGCGGTCGGTGGTTAGCCCGAAGGTCTGCTTGCCGGTCTTGACCTCTACCGGGCGTTCGCTCCAGGGCAGGCTTGAGTATTCCGTGCGTTTTTCCCGCTCGACTTCATCAATGCCCGCCAGGTTTTGCTGCGCGCGACCGTGGGACTGCACGTTCATGAACGGGTTGAGCCCGGCAAAGCCGTAGCTGATCCAGTCCTTGGTGACGCTGTCCGGCAGGTTGCCGAGGGCAAACACGTTGACCACGTTGGCACCGACGCCGGCCACCACCGCGACCGCACCCAGCGGGATCTCATAGACCTCCCGCCAGGGTTGGTAGGGCGTGTAGCGGTCGTAGCGCCGGGTAACTTCGAACTCGGTGACTTCGAAGGTCTTCTGTTCGTGAATCCGCACTCGGCGTTGCGGCAGCTCAAGCACCTTAGGCTCACCGACATCGATCTGCAGGCTGTGATCGAGCAGTTTGCGCTCGATACGCTCCTCGTGCTCGCTGCGCTGTGACATTTGATTGGCACAGCCGCTGAGCAGCAGGGTGCTGCACAGGGCAGCACCACCGAGGCTTAAGGTGTTTCGCTTGAACATGACGTCTCTATCTGGTGTCAGCGGCGGATACGAGCCTGAAGGAACGACAGTACGTCAGCGACCGGCAGCGCTTGCGGCTCGGCCTCGGTACGGCTCTTGTATTCCAGGTTGCCTTCGGCGAGGCCGCGGTCACTGACCACGATCCGGTGGGGAATGCCGATCAGCTCCATGTCCGCAAACTTGATGCCGGGGCTGGTTTTCTTGTCGCGATCGTCCAGCAGCACTTCGAAGCCGGCCGCAGTCAGTTCTGCGTAGAGCTTGTCGGTGGCTTCGCGTACCAGCTCGGTTTCATAGCGCAGCGGCACCAGGGCAATCTGGAAGGGTGCGAGGGTGTCGCTCCAGATGATGCCTTTTTCGTCGTTGCCCTGCTCGATGGCCGCCGCGACCACGCGGGAAACGCCAATGCCATAGCAACCCATTTCCAGGGTTACCGGCTTGCCGTTCTCGCCCAGCACTTCGCACTTCATCGCCTTGCTGTACTTGTTGCCCAGCTGGAAGATGTGCCCGACTTCGATGCCACGCTTGATTTCCAGGGTGCCCTTGCCGTCCGGGCTTGGATCGCCGGCCACGACGTTGCGCAGGTCGGCCACGGTCGGAACCGGTAGGTCGCGTTCCCAGTTAACGCCGAAGTAGTGCTTGTCGTCGATGTTGGCACCGATCCCGAAGTCGCTCATCAGTTCGACCGAGCGGTCGATGATGATCGGCAGCGGCAGGTTCAGCGGGCCCAGGGAGCCAGCGCCGGCGCCAATGACGTCGCGCAGTTCGGCATCGCTGGCCATGACCAGTGGGCTGGCAACGCCCGGCTGGTTGGCGGCCTTGATTTCGTTGAGTTCGTGGTCGCCACGGATGACCAGGGCGATCAGCTTGCCGGCTTCTTCGGCGTGCACGATCAGGGTCTTGATGGTCTTTTCAATCGGCAGATTGAATTTTTCCACCAGTGCCGCGATGGTCTTGGTCTCTGGTGTGTCCACCAGGCGCAGCTCTTCGCTTGGCGCAGGACGGGAGGTTTCCCGTGGCACGGCTTCGGCTTTTTCGATGTTGGCTGCGTAGTCGGAACCGTTGCTGAAGACGATGTCGTCTTCGCCGGATTCGGCCAGCACGTGGAATTCGTGGGAGCCGGCGCCGCCGATCGAGCCGTTGTCTGCCTCGACTGGGCGGAATTTCAGGCCCAGGCGGGTGAACACGTTGCAGTAAGCCTGGTGCATGCGGTCATAGGTGATCTGCAGCGAGGGCTGGTCGGCGTGGAAGGAGTAGGCGTCCTTCATGATGAATTCACGGCCGCGCATCAAACCGAAGCGTGGGCGGATTTCGTCACGGAATTTGGTCTGGATCTGATACAGGTTGATGGGCAGCTGTTTGTAGCTGCTCAACTCGTTGCGCATCAGGTCGGTGATCACTTCTTCGTGGGTCGGGCCGGCGCAGAAATCGCGGCCATGTCGATCCTTGAAGCGCAGCAGCTCAGGGCCGTACTCTTCCCAGCGCCCGGATTCCTGCCACAGCTCAGCCGGTTGAGTGCTCGGCATCAACACTTCGAGAGAACCGGCGGCGTTCATTTCTTCGCGAACGACGGCTTCTACCTTGCGCATTACCCGCAGGCCCATGGGGAGCCAGGTGTACAGGCCCGAGGCGAGTTTGCGGATCATGCCGGCGCGCAGCATCAGCTGGTGGCTGATGACGACCGCATCGGAAGGCGTTTCTTTCTGTGTGGCGAGCAAAAATTGACTGGTGCGCATGGTAGGCCGTTGTCGGTTGCTGAAGACTAGAAATGACGGAGCATTGTACGGGCGAGATCTGCTGGCGTACAGGCGTGCGGTCCATGGTGTCGCCCAGGGGCGGGGAAAGCCCCGCACCCCGGGCGTTTGTCAGGATTCTTCGACGGTGTTGGTGTTCGTCACGGGCTCCGCCGTCGGGGTCGGGCCTTCGCGGCGGCTTTCCTGGAACCAGTGAATGGCGATCAGAATCAGTGTCGGCACGCCGAGCAGGGCGGTGATGATGAAAAAGTCGTGATAACCGAATTTTTCCACCATGACCCCGGTATAGCCGCCGATCAGGCGCGGCAGCAGGAGCATGATCGAGCTTAGCAGGGCGTACTGGGTGGCGGAAAACTTCAGGTTGGTCAGGCTCGACAGGTAGGCCACGAAGGCCGACGTCGCCAGGCCGGAGCTGAAGTTGTCGAGTGAAATGGTGGCAATCAGCATCTGCAGGTTGGCGCCCATGTCGGCGAGCATCACGAACAGGATGTTGGTGCCGGCCGACGCCGCGCCGCCGATGAACAGTATGGGCAGGATGCCGAAGCGCACGATCAGCAGGCCGCCCATGCCGGCGCCCACCAGGGTCATGATCAGGCCGAAAATCTTGCTGACCCCGGCGATCTGGTCCTTGGTAAAGCCCAGGTCGATGTAGAACACGTTGGCCATGACGCCCATCACCGTATCGGACATTCGATAGGTGGCAATCAGCCCCAGCAGCAGGAAGGCCTGCCAGCGATACCGCATGACGAAGTCGTTGATCGGCGTCAGCACGGGCGCCAGGCCGCGACGGCCCATGGTCGACAGGCACATGCCGGTGAGGGTGATGTAGAGAATGGCGCGCAGGAAGGCGCGGTCTTCGAGCAGCAGGTCGAGCAGGCTGGCGTCGCCGAACAGCACGCTGGCAAAGTCGGTGTTGTAGAGTTGGGTGCACATCGCCGGTACCGAGACCAGCAACACAATTAGCACGAACACCGACGCCAGTTGGTGCACAAAGCTGTAGCGCCCGGCGGACAGCTGGGTACGCAGCGGCACCGGCGGTTCGCGCATGAACAGGCTGGTCAGCAGTGCCGGGACCATCAGCAGGCCAAACAGTACGTAGGTGCCGGTCCAGGCCGAATGCTGGTAATTGAAGCCGGTGGAGCCAAAACCCTCGGCAAAGAACAGTGCGCCGGCGGTCGCCAGGAGGGCGGCCACCCGATAACCGGACATGTAGCTGGCGGCGAGGGCAGCCTGGCGGGTGTCGTCGGCGATTTCCAGGCGGTAGGCGTCGACGGCAATGTCCTGGGTGGCCGAAGCGAAGGCCACCACCACCGCGATGGCGATCAGCCAGGATAGGTGTTTTTGCGGGTCGCAGAAGCCCATGCCAATCAAGCCGAGGATCACCAGTGCTTGCGACAGCACCAGCCAGGAGCGTCGCCGGCCCAGTTTGCCGAGCAAAGGCAGGCGCCATTGGTCGAGCAGCGGCGACCACACCCATTTGAAGGCGTAGGCCAGGCCGATCAGGCTGGCATAGCCAATGGTTTCGCGGGCCACACCGGCCTCGCGCAGCCAGACGGAAAGCGTCGAAAACACCAGCATGTAGGGCAGGCCGGCGGCGAAACCCAGCAACAACAGCACGAGCGTCGAGGGGCTGGCATAAGCGGCGAGCGCGGCGCGCCAGGTTTTACGGGGCATGGGCTGGAGTCTGCCTCAAAATTGCGGAAACAAAGCGCGCACTCTAACCGCTGTGCTCTACCGGGCGCCAGCCATGGCGCTGAATATCAACACGATTGTTCTGGATACTGATGCCCTCTGCCCGCAAGCGCGCGCGTTGTTCGTCGCCCGAGGGCGTGCCGACGACCAGGCTGATGCGTCCGCCCGCGCCGAGCACGCGGTGCCAGGGCAGCTTGCTGTCGCCGGGCAACTGGCTCAGGGTGCGCCCCACCCAGCGCGCGGCCCGACCCAGGCCGGCCAGTTCGGCGAGCTGGCCGTAACTCACCACCTTGCCTTCCGGCACTTGGGCCAGGGTGAGGTAGAGTGCCGTTCGGCGGATTTGTGCGGGGTCCTGGGGGGCGTTCTCGCAGTCGCTCACGGGCGTGGTTCCTTGAGGGGCGGTCGAAGTACCGTTGGTAGAGTAAGGTTCCGATCACTCAATGATAAATGAACTCATCACAAATACCCCGGTCAGTCCTTGCTCAGGCTTTCTCTATAGGGATAATGCCGCCTTTTTTCGCGAACCTGAGGCCTGTCCTTGTTTATGCCGTCCAGAATCCTGCTCTGCCTCGCCGCCATCAGTGCTTGCGCTCCTGCACTCGGCGACACCGTCTGGTTAAAGAATGGCGATCGTCTGAGTGGCAAGATCAAGCTCTTTGACGGTGGCAAACTGCTGATCCAGACCGAATACGCGGGCGCCATCCCGATCGACTGGAAGCAGGTCAGGACCCTGGAGAGTGACCAGGAGCTGCTGGTCAAGCAGGATGCCTACACCGGCGAAAAAGCCAAGTCCCTGCAGCCTGCCGATGAGGGCAAGGTCACCCTGGCCAATGGCGAGACGCCCAAGACGGTGGAGTTGGCGAGTATTCAGCAGATTCTCAAGCCCAAGCCGGTGGTCGAGGACCTGGTGTGGAAGGGCAATGTCGATGTCGCCCTGGATTATCAGCGCGCGGAAAATGACACCGACGACTATGACGTGGATTTCAAGACTTCCGCCCGGCATGGCAAATGGCGTCATACCGCAGAGGGTGAATACAATCGCGAGTTCCAGGATGAGGTGGTGACGACTGACAACTGGCGGGCCGAATACTCCCTTGACCGCTTCATTACCGAGCAATGGTTCTGGCAGGGGCGCTTGACCTACAAGCGCGACAAGGTCGAAGACCTCGCTCGTCAGCGAACCGTCGGTACCGGTCCGGGCTACCAGTTCTGGGATGACGAGCTGGGCGCGTTCTCTCTCGGCTCACTGCTGAACCGCACCGACTACGAGTACTCGGACGGCGGCAAGGACAACTTCTATTCGCTGGCGATGAAGTGGGATTACAACCGCTACCTGATCGGCAAGTCGGTGGAGTTCTTCACCAATGGCGAAGTCGGCAAGCCGCTGTCGGGCGTCGCCAACTTTGCCCTCGATGCCGAGTTGGGCCTGCGCTACAAGGTCACGGACTGGGCATCGCTCAACCTCAAGGCCGAGCGTGACATCATCAGTGGTTCCGATGATGCCGACTTCAGCAAGACCCGCTACACCGCGGGTTTTGGGGTGACCTGGTAAAGCCAGTCACCTGGCGAGGGGGGGCTGCTGCCCCCTACAAGGAGGCACAAAACACACGGGCACAAAAAAGCCCCGCTTTTGAGGGCGGGGCTTTTTACTAAATCAGTACAAGTTAGATAACTTGAACTTCTTCAGCTTGCATGCCTTTCTGACCGCGGGTAGCGATGAAAGAAACCTGTTGGCCTTCTTTCAGGCTTTTGAAGCCGTCGGATTGGATAGCTTTGAAGTGAACGAACAGGTCGTCACCGGATTGTGGAGTGATGAAGCCGAAGCCTTTTTCATCGTTGAACCACTTAACGGTACCGGTTTGGCGATTAGACATGGTGTAACTCCTTGAACAAAGATAACTGCGACTCAGGAAGAACCCTGGCCGAGACTGAGTGCAAAGAGCAGGAAAAATTCTTGTAGATGGTTGGATCGAAATTCAACATATCGTGTAGAGATTCTCAGTGACACAAGCAGCACAGTGGCGCCACCTTAACCCTTTTTCCGGAACGTGCCAATGGTCTTTGCGAAGGTTTCTTGGTTTTCGTGACTGACGGTGTGCGTGATCGACGCGCGGTATCCGATATTAAAGGCGATCGGCGATTAATGCGTACCGGACTTTGAACCCGGCGGCGCGCCCCGGTAAGATGCCGGACAGAATTTTTCCACCTCGCTATTCAGGACACCCGCCATGAGCATCAAATCGGACAAGTGGATTCGCCGCATGGCGCAAGAGCACGGCATGATCGAGCCCTTCGTCGAGCGCCAGATGCGTGGCGAAGGCGCCGAACGACTGATTTCCTTCGGTGTGTCGAGCTATGGCTACGATGTGCGCTGCGCTGATGAGTTCAAGGTGTTCACCAATATCAACTCGGCCACCGTCGATCCGAAAAACTTCGATGAGAAGAGCTTCGTCGACGTCAAGAGCGATGTCTGCATCATCCCGCCGAACTCCTTCGCCCTGGCCCGTACCGTCGAGTTCTTCCGCATTCCGCGCAATGTCCTGACCATCTGCCTGGGCAAGAGCACTTACGCGCGCTGCGGCATCATCGTCAACGTCACGCCGCTGGAACCGGAGTGGGAAGGCCACGTGACCCTGGAATTCTCCAACACCACCACGCTGCCGGCGAAGATCTACGCCAATGAAGGCGTGGCGCAGATGTTGTTCTTCGAATCCGACGAAGAGTGCGAAGTCTCCTACAAAGACCGTGGCGGCAAGTACCAGGGCCAACGTGGCGTGACCCTGCCGCGTACCTGAGTCAGTCGTCCGGACAGACCGTGGGAATTCCTGGGCGAGCGTAGACTCTATGGAGTGTACTGCTCGGATCCGCGCAAGGCGGATCGGGCTATCGCTCAGGAGTGCCCAATGAAGATCGATCCACGCGTAAGTGCCGAACTGGCTAGGCTTGAGCCCAATCAGGTGGGCGTACTGGCCTGGTCGTTGTTAGCCCATCCGTCCGTCGCCCAGGCTGGCGGAATTCCCGGTCAGCCCGACCCCGACACCCCCAATGAACAACCCACCGAGCCCGGTGAGCCGACCCTGCCGGACGAGCCACCTCCCGCGCCTGTGGCCTGATTGATCCAGCCCCAAGGGCAACGCCAGTGAACGGCGGTAGGAGTTGACCGCTGTTCACTGGTTGTTCATGCCCCGAAACAACTGTGATCAACGTTGAAACCTATAGCTGGGCAGGTCGTGTTTTTATCGCGACGGTGCTCCCCTGCGTGGCTTGAACAGCAGCGGAGGCGAGCGGCTAGCCAAACCAGTGAAAAAGGAATTTTCAATGAGTTCAGTTCGATCGGGTCATTTCAGCGCTGACATCCACACCGCCAGCGGCCTGGAGTCGTTTCGCATGATGGTGGGCCTGCGGCACTACCTGCGCAAAGGGGTGCACAGTATTGAAGCGGTCAATGACAAGGGGGAAGGTTTTTACGTGTATTTGCCGGATGACATCAAGACCGGTACCTATCAGCTCGAGATCGGGCTGCCCTCGATTATCCATGTGACGGACTGCAGTGAAGCGGAGCTGTACCCTGTGGGCAGCCTGACACTGACCGTTGGCGGGGGTGGACAGTTCTCCGGTACGTTCAGCGGCACGGATGCCGACGGGATCCAGATCGCAAACGGCAGTTTCCGACTGGAACGCCAGGCTTAAGCCGGTTCAAGGCTCAGCAGTGGGGGCCGGTCCCCGCGCCCCCACTGACGACTACTTCAGGTTGCCACTGAGGAACTGCTGGAGCCGTTCACTCCGGGGATTGCCCAACACCTCCTCGGGTGTTCCTTCCTCTTCCACCAGGCCCTGATGCAGGAACAGCACCTGGTTGGACACCTTGCGCGCAAAGCTCATTTCATGGGTGACCATGATCATGGTCCGGCCCTCCTCGGCCAGCCCCTGGATCACCCTGAGCACTTCGCCCACCAACTCCGGGTCCAGGGCCGAAGTCGGTTCATCGAACAGCATGACTTCCGGTTCCATCGCCAGCGCGCGGGCAATGGCCACCCGCTGTTGCTGACCGCCAGAGAGGAACGCTGGGTACTGGTCCGCCACGCGGGCGGCCAGGCCCACCTTATCGAGGTAGCGGCGCGCACGGTCTTCAGCGTCTTTTCTACTCACCCCCAGCACCCGGCGCGGCGCCATGCTGATGTTTTCCAGCACCGTCATGTGGCTCCACAGGTTGAAATGCTGGAACACCATGGCCAGGCGGGTGCGCAGGCGTTGCAGCTCGGCGTCGTCGGCCACGCGCATGCCATGGTGATCCTTGACCATGCGAATCGACTTGCCGTCCAGGCTCATGGCGCCGTCGTTGGGGGTTTCGAGAAAGTTGATGCAGCGCAAGAAGGTGCTCTTGCCCGAGCCGCTGGCGCCGATCAGGCTGATCACATCGCCCGTCCTGGCCTTGAGCGACACACCCTTGAGGACTTCATGGCTGCCGTAGCTCTTGTGCAGGCCTTCGATGGTCAATTTGTACATGGGGTGAACATCCTCAAGGCGAAAGTAGGTAGCCGGTGCGATAGGCTTCAAGGCCCGCGACATGGGCGATTACCATGCCGGCGGTGGCCATGCGGCGGGTCGAGCGGGCGTACAGCAGGCCCTCGTTGGCGCAGTGCACCGGCGTGACCCGGTCGCTGATCGGATCGATGATCTCGGCGATCAATTGCCCGGCTTGCAGGTATTCACCCGGGAGCACGCTGTACACCAGCAGGCCACCGACCGGGGTGGCGACGGGTTCCACCGCCGCCAATGGCGTGGCCGGGTAGGGCAGCTCCGGCAGGGGCCGGGCCTGGCCTTCGATGGCGCCAAAGTGTGTCAGGTAGTCGATCAAGGCCTGGCAGTCGAGGCTGGCCAGGGGATGGTTGACGTCGCCCTGGCCGCGCAGCTCCAGGGTCACCGAAAAGCTGCCCGACGGAATAGGGAAATGCTCGCCAAAACGCTCTTGCAACTGCCACCACACCAGGGTGAAGCACTCATCGAATGACTGGCCACCTGAATCGGTGGCCAGCAGGCTGGCCTCGGCGCCGATGTAGCGCGCCAGCGGTTCGACCTGGGGCCAGGCCTGGGGCGTGGTGTACAGGTGGGCGACGGCTTCGAAGTCACAGTGCAGGTCCAGCACCATGTCGGCATCGCAGGCCAGGGTCTGCAGCACCAGGCGCTGGGATTGCAGTTGTGTGGCGGCGCTCTGGCGCAGCAGTGCATGACGTAAAGTGCGGCGCACCAGGGCCAGGTTGTGCTGCGGATCCTGGTTGAGCTGGCCTTCTATTTCGTGAGCGATCGCTTCGCCGAGGTCGACAAACCAACGGTTGAAATTCTGCCCGCTTTCCAGCTCGTAGCGGCCCAGGGGCACGTCCATCAAAACCTGTTCCAGGCCAATCGGATTGGCCACCGGCACCAGCACGATCTCGCTCAGCAGGCGGCCTTCGGCTTCGAGTTGAGCCAGGTGTTGCTTGAGGTGCCAGGCCACCAGCATGCCCGGCAACTCGTCGGCATGCAGCGAGGACTGGATGTAGACCTTGCTCCGGGCCTGTGTTGGGCCGAAGTGGAAGCTGTGGATCTGGCGTGCGGTGCCCGGCAGCGGGGCAAGCAAGTCATGAATCTGGTGGCGCATGTGCGTGAGTGTCCTGCAACGTGAGAGCTAGTGGGTCGGCCCGAGAAATGCCAGCCAGCGGCGTTCGGCCACCCGGAACAGACCGACCAGGGCGAAGGTCACGGCCAGGTAGATCAACGCGGCGATGCCGAACGACTGGAAGGTCAGGAAGGTCGCCGAGTTGGCATCCCGCGCGACTTTCAGGATGTCCGGAATGGTCGCGGTGAAGGCCACGGTGGTGGAGTGCAGCATCAGGATCACTTCGTTGCTGTAGTAGGGCAACGAACGGCGCAGGGCCGAAGGCATGATCACGTAGGCATACAGCTTCCAGCCCGTCAGGCCATAGG
>NZ_CAXAQF010000014.1:0-176583 GCF_963970735.1 Pseudomonas sp. RA_35y_Pfl2_P32 | reverse complement strand
ACACCGCCTACGTGTTCATCTCCCACAACCTGGCGGTGGTCCGTCATGTGGCCGACCACGTGATGGTGATGTACCTCGGCCGGCCGGTGGAAATGGGCCCCAAAGAGGACATCTACACCCGTCCCCTACACCCCTACACCCAAGCCCTGCTGTCGGCCACACCGACCATCCACCCGGACCCGGACAAGCCGAAAATCAAGATCGTCGGCGAACTGCCCAACCCGCTCAACCCACCGCCCGGCTGCGCCTTCCACAAACGCTGCCCGTACGCCACCGAGCGCTGCAGCAACGAAGAGCCGGCCCTGCGCCTGCTCGACAGCCGGCAGGTAGCGTGTCACTACGCCGAGCAATTCCTCGACGGCGCCACCTGACAAACTACTGCACAGGCACCTGTGGGAGCCTACTCGCGATGGCGCAGTGTCAGTCACAATCAATGTCGACTGATCCACCGCCATCGCGAGCAAGCTCGCTCCTACAGAGTAATTTCAACCCAACCAGAAAAAACAGGCCGGCCGGTAGGCCGCCTCGCCCGCCTTTACCACTCAGGCCGACTGTCAGGTCGCCGTGCTCTGGCTTTTGATCTTGATCCACCCGCCCCTTCGGCAGGCTGAGCGAAGGTCTCCATCAGGGGGAGGCGCGTAGCGCCGTGCGGCGAAGCCGCATGCATCGAGAGGAGGTGCAGCGAAGCAAACCGTAGGCGATGCCCCCTGATGGGCACCGTAGCGAAGGTACCCCGAGCCTTAGCGAGGGGCCGAACGCCGGGGCAAGACTTTTTGGGTACTTTTGTGTCGTTTGACAAAAGTGCCTCGCCGTAAGGGCGAAACCCTAAGCCGCCATCACCGCAGCAACGGATAGCCCCCCAAATCGCAGCCTTCAGCTCCCACAAAAGATTGGAGCAATGACGAGCTACGTCTGGCTATCACCCTCATCCGCATCATCGCTATCCGGCTCGTCGGTGGTTGAGTCATCGTCGCCCGCGCTACCTCCCTGGCCCTTGTCCCCAGGTTCCGATTCAGACTTGGCCAGCATCAAGGCGCTGCCTCCCACCTGATCGCTCGACACCTGCTCACCATGGCGAGTGCACTCGGCCCAGGCTGACGACATACCCACCGACAGCAACAGCAACACCTTAAGCAACAGCACACTGCGTTGAAAAATGCTCATAGCCGATTCCATCCTTTCAGAGAGAGCCTGGCGGCGGCGAACCCGGTCGCCGGGCCGTTGAATGCAATCTAGTGGTGATCCATCGGGTTCTCCAGATAGGACGCCGACTAAAGCCAGGAAATGCCCCTTCCCTCCAGATTGGTTTTGAATAACAGTTAGCGCCAATCCGGCTAAGCTCGCGCAGCCAATAAAAAACCCCGCAGCGTTCGCAACGGGGTTTTGGGTGTGACGGCTCAGCGCTTAGTGATGCTCACGGGTCGCGCGGAATTTCACGTCTGGCCAGCGCTCTTCCATCAGCGCCAGGTTGACCCGGGTCGGGGCCAGGTAGGTCAGGTGGCCACCGCCATCGACCGCGAGGTTTTCCACGGCCTTGACGCTGAACTCTTCAAGCTTCTTCTTATCGCTGCAATCGATCCAGCGCGCGGACCACACGGTGATCGGCTCGTAGGCGCACTCGACCTTGTATTCCTCTTTCAGGCGGCTGGCGACCACATCGAACTGCAGCACACCCACGGCGCCGAGGATGATGTCGTTGCTGCGCTCCGGGAAGAACACCTGGGTGGCGCCCTCTTCGGCCAGCTGCTGCAGGCCCTGGCGCAGTTGCTTGGATTTCAGCGGGTCCTTCAGGCGCACGCGGCGGAACAGTTCCGGGGCGAAGTGCGGAATACCGGTGAAACCCAGGGCTTCGCCTTCGGTGAAGGTGTCGCCGATCTGGATGGTGCCGTGGTTGTGCAGGCCGATGATGTCGCCGGCAAACGCTTCTTCCAGTTGCTCACGCTCGGAGGAGAAGAAGGTCAGCGCATCGCCAATCCGCACGTCCTTGCCGGTGCGCACGTGGCGCATCTTCATGCCTTTTTCGTACTTGCCGGAGCAGATCCGCATGAAGGCGATTCGGTCGCGGTGCTTGGGGTCCATGTTCGCCTGGATCTTGAACACGAAGCCGGTGAACTTCTCTTCCACCGGTTCCACGGTCCGCTCGTTGGCAACCCGTGCCAGCGGTTTTGGCGCCCAGTTGACCACGGCGTCGAGCACGTGATCGACACCGAAGTTACCCAGCGCCGTACCGAAGAACACCGGCGTCAGTTGACCGTCCAGGAACTCCTGCTGGTTGAATTCATGGCAAGCGCCCTGCACCAGCTCCAGCTGTTCGACGAAGCGCTCGTACTCGTCACCCAGGTGGGCACGGGCTTCGTCGGAGTCGAGCTTCTCGATGATCTTCACTTCGGTCCGCTCGTGGCCATGGCCCGCGGTGTAGACGATGATGTAGTCGTCGGCGAGGTGATACACGCCTTTGAAGTCGCGGTAGCAACCGATCGGCCAGGTGATCGGCGCGGCCTTGATTTTCAGGACGGCCTCGATTTCGTCGAGCAGTTCGATCGGGTCGCGGATGTCACGGTCGAGTTTGTTGATGAAGCTGACGATCGGCGTGTCACGCAGCCGGCAAACGTCCATCAGGGCGATGGTCCGCGGCTCTACGCCCTTACCGCCGTCGAGGACCATCAAGGCCGAGTCGACCGCCGTCAGGGTGCGGTAGGTATCTTCCGAGAAGTCTTCGTGGCCCGGGGTGTCGAGCAGGTTGATCATGTGATCGCGATACGGAAACTGCATGACCGACGTGGTAATCGAAATACCCCGCTGCTTTTCCATTTCCATCCAGTCGGAGGTGGCATGGCGGTCGGATTTGCGAGATTTCACCGTGCCGGCAATCGCAATCGCCTTGCCCATCAGCAAGAGCCTCTCGGTGATGGTGGTCTTACCCGCATCGGGGTGGGAAATAATGGCGAAAGTGCGGCGTTTCGCGACTTCGGCGGCCTGTTTGGTCATGGGAAATCGCCTGGCAGGTGATTCAAAAAAGGGCGGCGATTATAGCCCAAGTTGAACCCATAACCGAACCGTTGAGCACATTAAGGGTGGCCAAATGCTGCCTGAGATGGGAACCTTTTAAAGCGTAGAGACGTCCACTCCCCTGTTACGACCTTTCGTCAGGGGCTGAAATATCTGCAAGTCAGCCTGACGAGGCTGCGCTCATGGCTCGACCTCATGCCGTTTTGCCGGCATTGGCGAGCTGCTTTTCGCGAACACCTTCCCGGCAGCCAGGCATGGCGTTGCCACACGGGAAGTGTGCGCCGACTGAAATAAAGGAGTCCGCCTGTGGCTATTCGCTATGGCAAAGGGCTGATAGGAGGAGCGGTTGTCGTCGCCCTCCTGGCCCTGCTGATCCACTGGATCGGCATCAACACGATCGAACTGTACCGCGACGATTTGTTGTTTTACCTGCAAGCTCACCTGATCCTCGTCCTCGCTTCCATGCTGGCCGCCCTTGTCGTGGGCATCCCTGCCGGCATCCTGCTCAGCCGCCCGACCCTGGTCGGACGCGCCGAACGCTTCATGCAGATCTTCAACATCGGTAACACCGTCCCACCCCTGGCCGTACTGGCCATCGCCCTGGGGGTCCTCGGGATCGGCAGCGGCCCTGCCATCTTCGCCCTCTTCCTCGCCTCCCTCCTGCCCATCGTGCGCAACACCTACGAGGGCCTGAAAAACGTCCAGGGTTCACTCAAGGAAGCCGCCGTCGGCATTGGCATGACCCCGCGCCAGGTGCTCTGGCGGGTCGAATTGCCGAATGCCGTGCCGATCATCATCGGTGGCGTGCGCGTGGCCCTGGCGATCAACGTCGGTACCGCGCCCCTGGCGTTCCTGATCGGCGCCAACAGCCTGGGCAGCCTGATTTTCCCCGGCATTGCCCTGAACAACCAGCCGCAACTGATCCTCGGCGCGGCGTGCACCGCCCTGCTGGCCTTGCTGCTGGACGGTCTGGTGACACTGAGCAGCCGTCTCTGGCTGGAACGCGGGTTACCCCAGTCCTAATCCGGCTGAGCGAAGGAATCACGATGAAATTACCAAGCTTGTTACTGGGCTGCGTCCTGCTGTGCGCAGGATTTGCCCAGGCCGCCGAAAAACCCCTGATCCGCATCGGCGCCCGGGTCTTCACCGAGCAGACCCTGCTCGCCGAAATCACCGCCCAATACCTGCGTGCCAAGGGCTACAACGCCCAGGTCACCGGCGGCCTGGGCAGCAACCTGGCCCGCAGCGCCCAGGAAACCGGGCAACTGGACATGGTCTGGGAATACACCGGGGTCTCCCTGGTGTCCTACAACCACGTCACGGAAAAGCTCGACAGCCAGCAGTCCCTGGCCCGGGTCACTGAGCTGGATGCGAAGAAAGGCCTGACCTGGCTCTCGCCGTCGAAGTTCAGCAACACCTACGCCCTGGCGCTGCCGGAGAAAATTGCCGCGCGGTTCCCCGAGGTCAACAGCATCAGCGAGCTGAACACGGCGCTGCGCAATCAGGCCGAAGACAACCCGCTGGTGGCCCTGGACACCGAGTTTGCCAACCGTTCCGACGGCCTGGCCGGCATGGTCGAGCGCTACGACATGGACCTGACCCGGCGCAACATCCGCCAGATGGACGCCGGCCTGGTCTACACCGCGCTGCGCAATGGCCAGGTGTTCGCCGGCCTGGTGTACACCACCGACGGGCGCCTGAGCGCGTTCAAACTCAAGCTGCTCAAAGACGACAAGCATTACTTCCCCGACTACACCGCCGCCCCCGTGGTGCGCCAGGTGTACCTCGATGCCCATCCGCAACTGGCCGGCCAACTCAAGCCGCTGGCCGACCTGTTCGACGACGAGACCATGCGCCAGCTCAATGCCCGGGTCGACGTCAATCATGAAAGCCCGTCGGCCGTGGCCACAGACTTCCTGCGTCAGCACCCACAGCTTTCGAACAACTGAACCGGAGGAAAAGCCATGGATTTCTTGAACGCCTTTTCCCATCTGGACTGGCCGCTTGTCCTGCACCTGACCTGGCAACACATCACCCTGGTCGGGATCGCCGTGACCCTGGCGATTATCGTCGGCGTGCCCCTGGGTATTGTCATGACCCGTTTCCCGGCACTGGCCGGCCCATTGCAGGCCAGTGCCACGGTGCTGCTGACCGTGCCCTCGATTGCCCTGTTCGGCCTGCTGTTGCCGTTCTACTCGAAGTTCGGCCAGGGCCTGGGACCGATGCCGGCGATTACCGCGGTGTTCCTGTATTCGCTGCTGCCGATCATGCGTAACACCTACCTGGCGCTGACCGGCGTCGAGCCGGGTATTCGCGAAGCCGCCCGGGGCATCGGCATGACATTCGGCCAGCGCCTGCGCATGGTCGAACTGCCAATCGCGGTGCCGGTGATCCTGGCCGGTGTGCGCACCGCCGTGGTGATGAACATCGGGGTGATGACCATCGCCGCGACCATCGGCGCCGGCGGCCTGGGCGTACTCATTCTCGCCTCCATCAGCCGCAGCGACATGTCGATGCTGATTGTCGGCGCGGTCCTGGTCAGCGTGCTGGCCATCTTCGCCGACCTGCTTTTGCAATGGCTGCAACGCTCGCTGACTCCCAAAGGACTCCTGAAATGATCGAACTTCAAAACCTCAGCAAAACCTTCCGCAGCAACGGCAAAGACGTCAAAGCCGTGGACTCGGTAAGCCTGACCGTCAATGAAGGCGAAATCTGCGTGTTCCTCGGGCCATCGGGCTGCGGCAAAAGCACCACGCTGAAGATGATCAACCGCCTGATCAAACCCACCTCGGGCAAGATCCTGATCAACGGCGAAGACACCACTGACCTCGACGCCGTGACCCTGCGCCGCAACATCGGCTACGTGATCCAGCAGATCGGCCTGTTCCCCAACATGACCATCGAGGAAAACATCACCGTGGTCCCGCGCCTGCTCGGCTGGGACAAACAAAAATGCCACGACCGCGCCCGCGAGTTGATGAGCATGATCAAGCTCGAACCCAAGCAGTACCTGCACCGCTACCCGCGAGAACTGTCCGGTGGCCAGCAGCAGCGCATCGGTGTGATCCGTGCACTGGCCGCAGATGCTCCATTGCTGCTGATGGACGAACCCTTCGGCGCGGTCGACCCGATCAACCGCGAGATGATCCAGAACGAGTTTTTCGAGATGCAGCGGGCGCTGAACAAGACGGTGATCATGGTCAGCCATGACATCGACGAAGCCATCAAACTGGGAGACAAGATCGCCATCTTCCGCGCCGGCAAGCTGTTGCAGATCGACCACCCGGACACCCTGCTCGCCCACCCGGCGGACGACTTTGTCAGCAACTTCGTGGGCCAGGACAGCACCCTCAAGCGCCTGCTGCTGGTCAAGGCCGAAGACGCCGCGGACAACGCCCCGTCCGTGAGCCCGGAGACCCCGGTGGCCGATGCGCTGGAGCTGATGGACGAGCACGACCGTCGGTATGTGGTCGTCACCTGTGCCGAAAACAAGGCCCTGGGCTACGTACGTCGCCGCGACCTGCACCGCCAGGGCGGCTCATGTGGCCAGTACCTGCGCGAATTCAACGCCACAGCAGCCTACGATGAGCACCTGCGCATCCTGCTGTCGCGCATGTACGAGTTCAACCGCTCGTGGCTGCCGGTGCTGGATGCAGAGCGAGTGTTCCTCGGCGAGGTGACCCAGGAATCGATTGCCGAGTACCTGAGCTCCGGCAAGTCCCGTGGCGGCAAGACCAGTATCGTTTCGCCAGCTGAGACTGCGGTGGCCTGACAAAAAATAACTGTAGGAGCGAGCTTGCTCGCGATGCACTCGATGGCACCACGGGGTACCAGGCTCCATGCGTTATCGTTGACGTCCATCGCGAGCAAGCTCGCTCCTACAAGTATTCAAATCTCCCTCTTGGGGGAACATCACACTGTCATGCAGGTCGGTTACATCAGTCTCTGTCCGGGACCGCACGACGGAAGCGTGCAAAAACGCGACATTTTTTGTTGATCTCAAGCCCCTCACGCCCTAAAGTTCGCGCCGAACGTCCATGCTGGAAACGATCCATCCGGCTCAAGTACTGACGACGAGACAGCAAGGCCAAGGGACGCAGGTGATCCCATGGCCTTTTTGCTTTCGGCGACATGCCTTGGGAAGTAGGCGAACCAAAGTGGGGATACGGAGGACGTTCATTTGCACCCATTGTTAATTTCAGTTTGCCAGTAGGAGTTCCCAGCATGTCGATCAACGTCGAAGACTATTTCGCGCGCGCCACTTTTGACAAAATGAAGGCGTTCGCCGACAAACAAGAAACCCCGTTCGTGGTGATCGACACCGCGATGATCAGCCAGGCCTACGATGACCTGCGCGCCGGTTTCGAATTCGCCAAAGTCTATTACGCGGTCAAGGCCAACCCGGCCGTCGAGATCATCGACCTGCTCAAGTCCAAAGGTTCGAGCTTTGACATCGCGTCGATCTACGAGCTGGACAAGGTGATGGACCGTGGCGTCAGCGCCGACCGCATCAGCTACGGCAACACCATCAAGAAATCCAAGGACATCCGCTACTTCTACGAGAAGGGTGTGCGCCTGTTCTCCACGGACTCCGAAGCCGACCTGCGCAACATCGCCAAGGCCGCACCGGGTTCTAAAGTCTATGTGCGTATCCTCACCGAAGGCTCGACCACCGCTGACTGGCCGCTGTCGCGCAAATTCGGCTGCCAGACCGACATGGCCATGGACCTGCTGATCCTGGCTCGTGACCTGGGCCTGGTGCCGTACGGTATTTCGTTCCACGTCGGTTCGCAGCAACGCGACATCAGCGTCTGGGACGCAGCGATCGCCAAGGTCAAAGTGATCTTCGAGCGCCTGAAGGAAGAAGACGGTATCGAGCTCAAGCTGATCAACATGGGCGGTGGCTTCCCGGCCAACTACATCACCCGCACCAACAGCCTGGAAACCTACGCCGAAGAAATCATCCGCTTCCTCAAGGAAGACTTCGGCGATGACCTGCCGGAAATCATCCTCGAGCCAGGCCGTTCGTTGATCGCCAACGCCGGCATCCTGGTCAGCGAAGTCGTACTGGTGGCGCGTAAGTCCCGTACCGCTGTTGAGCGTTGGGTGTACACGGACGTGGGCAAGTTCTCCGGCCTGATCGAAACCATGGACGAAGCCATCAAGTTCCCGATCTGGACCGAGAAGAAAGGCGAGATGGAAGAAGTGGTGATCGCCGGCCCAACCTGCGACAGCGCCGACATCATGTACGAAAACTACAAGTACGGCCTGCCGCTGAACCTGGCCATCGGTGACCGCCTGTACTGGCTGTCTACCGGCGCCTACACCACCAGCTACAGCGCCGTCGAGTTCAATGGCTTCCCACCGTTGAAGTCGTTCTACGTTTAACGGCCGGCAGTAATCCGTAGGCGCATGGCTTGCCCGCGATGGCGTTCTCAGGAATGCCCTTGCGGGCAAGCCTTGCGCCTACAGGATCGGGGTCAGTTCGGCGGCTCTGCGCTGGAAATCGCTGGCCAACGCCTTGATCCGTGGATCAGCCGCACCCGCCAGGGCCTGGCTCGCCACGCCGAGGAACTTCAGGTTGCCCCCCGCCAGTGCCTTGTGCAGCCAACCCAGCGCCTCCTCGACCTGCCCCTGGTCCGCCAGCACCGCGGCATAACTGAACTGCCCGCGAAAATCCCCGCCCTCGGCTGAACGCCGATACCACTCCAGCGCACCCGCCGGGTCCGCCGGGCAATAGCGCCCGTCTTCCAGATAACGTCCCAGCAGGTTCATCGATTTTGCGTGGCCCATCTCGGCAGCGCGGCGATAACAGGCCAAGGCCTGCACCGGGTCCGCCACCACCCCACGTCCGGTGGCAAGCAGGTTGGCGTAGTTGTACAACCCCCAATCCAGCCCGGCCTCCGCGGCCTGGCGATAATGCCGGGCGGCGGCCGTGGCGTTGGCGCTGGTACCCCAACCGTGCTCATGGCAACGGCCGAGCATGTTGCGCGCCATCAGGTGTCCACCCCGGGCGGCGATCTCGAACCAGCGCACGGCCAGTGCCGGGTCCTTGGCGATGCCCTGCCCTTCCAGCAGGATCTGCCCCAGCAGCGCCTGGCCGTCGGTGATCCCGGCCTTGGCCGCCAGCACAATTGCCTGGGCCGCACGGGCCGGGCTTTCGCCGAGCATGGCGCGCAGTTGCTCGCCGCTCAGGACTTCTTCACGGCGCAAACGAAAGTCCACGGCTCAGACCTCGACCCAGCGACGCAGCAGGTTGTGGTAGGTGCCGGTCAGGCGGATCAAGGACGGGTGATCGGGCATGTCCAGGGTCAACTGCTGGATCGCCTCGTCCATCTCGAACAGCAAGGCACGCTGGCTGTCCTCGCGCACCAGGCTCTGGGTCCAGAAGAACGACGCGTAGCGCGTGCCGCGAGTGACCGCGTTGACTTTGTGCAGGCTGGTGCCCGGGTACAACACCAGGTCGCCCGCCGGTAACTTCACGCGCTGGGTGCCGAAGGTGTCCTGGATTTCCAGTTCGCCACCGTCGTATTCGTCCGGGTCGCTGAAGAACAGGGTCGACGACAGGTCGGTGCGCACGCGCTCGACACTGCCCTTGGGCTGGCGCACGGCGTTGTCGATATGAAAGTCGAAACTGCCACCGGCGGTGTAGCAGTTGAGCAAGGGCGGGAAAACCTTGTGCGGCAGCGCGGCAGACATAAAGCGCGGGTGCTTCCACAGCCGCTCGAGCAGGGCTGCACCAATTTCCTGGGCCAGTGGATGACCTTCGGGCAATTGCAGGTTGTGCTTGGCCTTGGCCGACTGGAACCCGGCGGTGATCTTGCCATCGGCCCAATCGGCCTGCTGCAGCGCCTCGCGGATGCGCTGCACCTCTTCACGGGAGAACAAGCCGGGAATATGCAGCAGCATGGGGGCGACACCTGAAAGTCAAAGGATCGCAATGGTATTGATTCTTATTGACTATGTAAAACCGGCGTGACGAACGAGAACGTAAAAACCGTAAGGGTAAATTGTAAAGAATGTAAATTCAGTGCAAATGGCAATATTTCGCAATTGATACAAATACGTGTTTACCCTATATTTCGCGACCTCAAATCCTTGGGGAGGGGAATTCACCATGTCACGCCAGCCACAACAATCACCGGTCAGCTCACCACGTTTGCTCGCGTCTGCAATTGGCGTGGCGATCACCGCCAGCTCCGCCGGCCACATGGTTTTCGCCGCAGAAAAGACTGACGCGAAAACCTCCGGCAATGCGATTGCACTGGACGCTACCAGCGTGACCGGTGAACAAGATGACACCTCTTACAAGACCGACACTTCGGCCTCCAAGAAATACACAGCGCCCCTGCGCGAGACGCCAAAAAGCGTCACAGTGATTCCACAACAAGTGATTCGCGATACCGCTGCCACCAGCCTTGTGGATGCACTGCGCACCACGCCCGGTATCACTTTTGGCGCAGGCGAAGGCGGTAACCCCGCCGGTGACCGCCCGATCATTCGTGGCTTCAACGCCGAGAGCGACGTGTTCGTCGACGGCATGCGCGACCCGGCTTCCCAGAGCCGCGAAATTTTCAACGTTGAATCGATCGAGGTCAGCAAGGGGCCGGGGTCAGCCTTCACTGGTGCCGGCTCTACCGGTGGCAGCCTGAACCTGGTGAGCAAGACCGCCAAACTGGGCAATTCCTACAATGGTGGTTTCACGTGGGGTTCGGACCAGACCAAGCGCACCACCCTCGATCTGAACCAGCAAATGACGGACAGTTCGGCGTTCCGCCTGAACCTGATGAAGCATGAAGCGAACGTCGCCGGCCGTGGTGCGGTGGACGTGAGCCGCTGGGGTGTAGCGCCATCCTTCGCCTTTGGCCTGGGCACTGATACACGGTTGACCGTCGGCTACTACCACGTCGAAACCGACGATATGCCCGACTACGGCATTCCGTTGGTCTCGAGCCCCAACCGCAGCAAGTACAACGTCGATAAACCTGTGCATGTCGATCGCGATAACTTCTACGGCCTCACCGGTCGTGACTACCGCCAGACCAGCAACGACAGCGGCACCATCAAGATCGAGCACGATCTGAATGACGACCTGACCGTGTCGAACAGTTTCCGCATGTCGCGCTCGACCCTGGACTACATCGTTACCAACCCTGACGACAGCAAGGGCAACGTGGTCAACGGCAGCGTGTACCGTGGCACCAAGAGCCGTAACTCGACGTCCAGTGGCTGGATCAACCAAACCGACCTGAGCGCCAAATTCAATACCGGCAGCATTGAGCACAGCCTGGTTACCGGCCTTGAGTTTTCCTATCAAGACACCCACAACCGCCCTTACGCTCTGACCTCGAGCGCCAGCGGCACTAAATGTAACCCTGCCCTGTTCAACTCTGGCGACTGCACCAGCCTGTACAAGCCAACGCCTGGGGATACCTGGATCGGCACGATCACCGACAGCGCCGCCTTTACCGATACGGACACCAAAACCGCAGCGGCCTATGTGTTCGATACGTTGAAATTCAACGAGCAATGGTCCCTGAACCTGGGCTTGCGTTACGACAACTACCAGACAGAATCCAGTGGCTACGCCAACGCTGGCCGTAGCACACCTGCCGGCGCCTTCTCTCGCGAGAACACCAGCGACCTGTTGAACTACCAGATCGGCGTGGTCTACAACCCGCTGCCAAATGGAAGCATCTACGCCGCCTACTCCACGTCCAGCAACCCGGCTGGCGAAACCAGCGGCAATGGCGGCCTGGAACTCACTGCAGCCAACAGCGACCTGGATCCGGAAAAGAACCGCAACTATGAAATCGGCACCAAATGGGACTTCTTTGGTGACGACCTGTCGTTGACTGCCGCACTGTTCCGTACTGAGAAAACCAATGCGCGCATTGACGATCCGGATGGCGCCACCACTCAAGTGCTGGACGGTGAGCAACGAGTCAATGGTGTGGAGTTGGGCTACAGCGGCAACCTGACTCGTAATTGGAAAGTATTCGGCGGATACACCTACATGGAAAGCGAAGTGGTCAAAACCACCCTCGCCGCCGATGAAGGTAACCACATGCCGAGCACTCCACGGAACAACTTCACCCTGTGGTCGACTTATGATCTGGTGCCTGACAAGTTGACCGTTGGTGCTGGCGCCACCTTTGTTGATTCGCAGTTCGGCAACGTCGCTAATTCGGTGGAGATCCCGTCCTACTGGCGCTATGACGCAATGGCCAGCTATCGCCTGACCAAGAACATCGACCTGCAACTCAATGTTCAGAACCTGACTGACAAGCGCTATTTCGACCAGGTCTTCCAGACGCACTACGCCCATGTGGCGGCGGGTCGGACCGCCCTGCTGAACGCCAACGTCCACTTCTAAACAAAGCGTGCAGCCCAAGGCCCCGTTCATCCCGATGAGCGGGGCTTTTGTGCGTAAAGCACCTGGCTTACCGATCACACACGGCATAATGCGCGCCGTGAAAATACATCTTTAAACGAACAAGGCGGTCGACGTGTTGAAGAAAACCCTGTTCCAGCTGCACTGGTTCTTCGGCATCAGCGCGGGGCTGGTCCTGGCTGTAATGGGCTTTACCGGGGCGACGGTGTCGTTTCAGGACGAGATCCTGCGCGCGCTCAACCCCCAGGTGCTGCAGGTGGAAAAACTTCCCGCCGGGGTGTTGCCGCCCGCGGACCTGGTGGCCAGGGCCGAAGCCACCGAGGGCAAAAAGGTCTCGATGCTTTGGGTCGACATCGACAGCGCTTATGCCGCCCGCCTGTCCTTCACGCCACCGCCGGGCGAACGACGCGGGCAGATGCGCTACGTCAATCCCTACACCGGCGAGTTCATGGGCGATGTGGTGGGCCAGGACTTTTTTGGCCTGATGCTGCAACTGCACCGCTTTCTGGCCATGGGCGACGTCGGCCGACAAATCACCGGTGCCTGCACCCTGATCCTGGTGTTCTTCTGCCTGTCCGGCCTGTACCTGCGCTGGCCACGCCAGTGGCGCAGCTGGCGCGCCTGGCTGACCCTGGACTGGCGCAAAAAAGGCCGTGCCTTCAACTGGGACCTGCACTCGGTGGCCGGCACCTGGTGCCTGCTGGCGTACCTGCTGGCCGCGCTGACCGGGCTGACCTGGTCCTATGAGTGGTACAACAAGGGCGTGACCCAACTGCTCTCCGACGGGCCGCAACAGGAACGTGTACGCCCCAAGCGCGGTGCGCCGCCACCGGCCGGCCCGGCGCTGGTGGTCGACTACAACGCGGTCTGGAGCAGCATCTACAGCGTGGCCGGCCCGGACCTGAGCGCCTACAACGTGCGCCTGCCACCGGTGGCCGGCCAACAAGCCACGGTGTTCTACCTGCTCAAGACCTCGCCCCATGACCGCGCGCTGAACCAGATCAGCCTCGACCCGGCCACCGGGGTCATCAAGCACCATGACCGCTACAGCGACAAGAGCCTCAAGGCACAATTGCTGACCAGCATCTACGCGCTGCACGTCGGCAGTTACTTCGGGCTCGCCGGGCGCATCGTGCTGATGGTCACGTCCCTGCTGATGCCGCTGTTCTTCATCACCGGCTGGCTGCTGTACCTCGATCGGCGGCGCAAGAAACGCCAGGTCCAGCAGGCGCGCAATGACCTCGCGCCAGCCACCGGCGATGCCCCGGCCTGGCTGATCGGGTTTGCCAGCCAGAGCGGCTTTGCCGAGCAACTGGCCTGGCAGACCGCCAGCCAACTGCAGGCGGCCGGCTTGCCGGTCAAGGTCCAGCCGTTGGCCGCCGTCAGCGAACAGGACTTGCGCGACTCGCGCCATGCGCTGTTCGTGGTCAGTACCTTTGGCGACGGTGAAGCGCCGGACAGTGCCCGCGGTTTCGAGCGCAAGGTACTGGGGCGGGCAGCGAGCCTGTCCAGCCTCCACTACGCGGTGCTGGGCCTGGGCGACCGGCAATACCAGCACTTCTGTGGCTTCGCCCGGCGCTTGCATGGCTGGCTGGCCGAGCACGGCGGCACCACCCTGTTTGCCCCGGTCGAGGTCGATAGCGCCGACCCCTACGCCTTGAGTCATTGGCAGCAACAGCTAGGCCAACTGACCGGACAGGCCCCGGTCACCACCTGGCAAGCCCCCAGCTATAACCATTGGACCTTGAGCAAACGTGAGCTGTTGAACCCTGACAGCAGCGGTGGCGAAGTGTATTTGCTCGGCCTGACCGCACCCGACACCAGCAGTTGGCTGGCCGGCGACCTGGTGGAAGTGCTGCCCCGCAACTGCCCGTGGGCGGTCGAACACTTCCTTGAAGGGCTGGGTATCCCGGGCGAAACGGCGGTGCAACTCGATGGCCTGCTGGAGCCCCTCGAACAGGCCTTGGCCAGCCGTCAGTTGCCGGACAATCGCGCCCACCTGGTGGGCTTGCATGCCCAGGCCCTGGTGGACGCCTTGGTGCCCCTGGCGATGCGTGAGTATTCCATTGCCTCGATTGCCGCCGACGGCGTACTGGAATTGATCGTGCGCCAGGAACGTCACGCCGACGGCAGCCTGGGCATCGGCTCGGGCTGGCTGACCGAACACGCGCCCGTCGGCTCGGCGATCAGCCTGCGGGTGCGGCGCAACAGCGGCTTCCATCTGCCGGCCTCCCCGGTACCGATGATCCTGCTGGGCAACGGCACCGGCCTGGCCGGCCTGCGCAGCTTGCTCAAGGCACGCATCGCCGACGGCCAGACCCGCAACTGGCTGCTCTTTGGCGAGCGCAATCGCGCCCATGACTACCTGTGCCGCGACGAGCTGGAAAGCGCGTTGATCGAGGGTGATCTGGAACGCCTGGACCTGGCCTTCTCACGGGACCAGGCCGAGAAAATCTACGTCCAGGATCGCCTGCGCGAACACGCCAGCGTGCTCAAGCAATGGCTGGCCGACGGCGCCGTGATCTACATCTGCGGCAGCCTGCAAGGGATGGCGTTGGGGGTGGACCAGGTGCTCAACGAGGAGCTGGGCGCCGAGGTGGTGCAGCGGTTGATCGAGCAAGGGCGTTATCGCCGCGACGTCTATTGAGGACATCGCCAGTTCCTGTTGTAGCCGCGAGCCTGCTCGCGAGGGCTTCAAGCACACTGCGTTGATCCAGGCAGCGTGCGTTGTTGACGTCTATCGCGAGCTCGTAGCAGCTGCCGAGCCCGCGAGGCTGCGTTCGGCTGCGAAGCAGACGCCAAGCCCGCCCGCCGACCCGGCGAGGACTGCGTCCTCGAACGCAGCCTCGCGGGCTCGGCAGCTGCTACGGATCTGGAGCATCAGGCTTTGGCCGGCTCCAGCGCCAGTTCGGTGGTTTCCGGACGCTTGAGCAGCGCATAGACCACCGCGGTCAATAGGCTGCCAGCAACAATCGCCAGCAAGTACAACAGCGCATGATTGATCGCGTTGGGGATCAGCATCACGAACAGCCCGCCGTGGGGCGCCATCAGTTTGCAGCCGAAGTACATCGACAGCGCACCGGTCAAGGCGCCCCCGGCGATGCTGGCCGGGATCACCCGCAGCGGGTCCTTGGCGGCGAACGGGATCGCCCCTTCGGAGATGAAGCACAGCCCCAGCACCAGCGCCGCTTTACCCGCCTCGCGCTCGGGTTGCGCGAACTTGCGCCGGGCGATGAAGGTGGCAATACCCAGGCCGATCGGCGGCACCATGCCGGCGGCCATGGTGGCGGCCATCGGTGCATAACTCTGCGAGGCCAGCAGCCCCACCGAGAACGCATAAGCCGCCTTGTTGATCGGCCCGCCGAGGTCAACGCACATCATCCCGCCCAGCAGCACCCCCAGTAGGATCGCGTTGGTAGTGCCCATGCTATCGAGGAAGTGGGTGAGGCCGGTGAGCATCCCGGCCACGGGTTTGCCCACCACGTAGATCATCACCAGCCCGGTGAACAGGCTCGCCAGCAGCGGAATGATCAGGATCGGTTTCAACGCTTCCAGGCTTTGCGGCAAGCGTGCATATCGATTGATTGCCTGCGCGGCATAGCCTGCGATGAAACCGGCAATGATCCCGCCGATGAAACCGGCACCCAGGGTGCTCGCCAGCAAGCCGCCAATCATCCCCGGCGCCAGGCCCGGGCGGTCGGCAATCGAGTAGGCGATGTAACCCGCCAACAGCGGCACCATCAACTTGAAGGCGGTTTCGCCGCCGATCTGCATCAAGGCCGCCGCCAGGCTGCCCTGCTCCTTGAACGCCTCGATGCCGAACACGAAAGACAAGGCGATCATCAGGCCGCCTGCCACCACCATCGGCAGCATGAAGGACACACCGGTCAACAGGTGTTTGTAGACGCCGCTCTTCTCAGACTTGACCGGCCCACCCGCAGCCGCGGCACTTTCGAGCTTACCTTCGGCCAGCGCTTTGTTCAGGGTCGCTTCGGCTTGCTTGAGGGCGATGCCGGTACCACAGCGGTAGATTTTCTTGCCGGCAAAACGCTCGGTCGGCACTTCAATATCCGCCGCCAGGAGCACCACGTCGGCCTCACTGATCGCCTGGGCGCTCAACGGATTGCGCGCGCCCACCGAGCCCTGGGTTTCCACTTGCAGCTCGTAGCCCAGGCGTTTGGCCGCCTGTTGCAGGGCCTCGGCCGCCATGAAGGTGTGGGCCACACCCGTCGGGCAGGCAGTGACCGCCACCAGGCGCGGCGCGGACGGACTGGCGCTGACCGGCCCGGCAATGGCCAGCGGCGCGCTGTAGACCTGCGCCTCTTCGGCGCCCCGGCGCAGCACCGCATCGACATCCTGCAGGGCCTGGGAGGGCGTGCTCTGGAACAGGCGTTTACCGACGAACCGCGTCAGGTCCACCGCACCGGTGCTGACCAGCAACACCCATTCGGCATCATCGATGACCGCCGCCGACAGCTGACGCTCCGGATGCGCCTCATCGTGCACTTCGACACTGGTGCTCCAGCCCTGGCGCTGCGCTGCAGCGTCCAGCAGCCGGGCGCACAGCACACTGGTGACCATGCCATTGGGGCAGGCAGTAACAATGGCTAACTTCATGACCAACCCTCTTATTGTTCTGTCAGGAGGCGAACACGCACCGCCTGTTCGAGCTGCGCCAACTGCGCCGTGTCGTGGATGCCAAAACCGATCTGGGTCACCGCCTGCGCGGCAATCGCGGTGGCGGTACGCAGCGTCTGCTCCGGGGTGTCGGCACTGAGCAGGCCGTGCAGCATGCCCGCGAGCAAAGAATCGCCGGCCCCCACCGTGCTGGCCACGCTGACCCTGGGCGGCGTGGCATGCATCGCCGAGCCGACACTGAACCAGTTGACCCCGTCGGCGCCGTGGGAAATCACCACGTGCTCGATGCCTTGTGCATGCAAGCGACTCGCCGCCTCGGCCTGGGCCGTCAGCGACAGCACGTCGCAATCGAGCACCTCGGCCAGTTCTTCGGTGTTGGGCTTGATCAACCAGGGACTCGCCGCCAGCCCTGCGCGCAGGGCTTCACCACTGGTGTCCAGGGCGACCTTCAGGCCCTTGTCCTTCAAGCGTCGCAACAACGCCTGCAACCACTGGGCGCTGACGCCTCGGGGCAGGCTGCCGGCGACGACCACCGCAGCATGCCCGGGGGCGATTTGCTCCAGGCGATCGAGCAGGGCCTGCTGCGCCGCCGCACTGATCTGCGGGCCAGGCCCATTGAGGTCGGTGATGCGCCCGTCGTCTTCGGCCAGTTTGATGTTGCTGCGGGTTTCCCCCGGGACGCGGACAAAGGCATCGACAAACCCCCGATGGGCGAACAACGCCTCGAACGCCTGTAGGTTGTCCTCGCCAAGGAATCCGCTGACGGTCACTTGATGCCCCAGGTCGGCCAGCACCTGCGCCACGTTCACCCCTTTACCGGCAGCATGGGTGTGCATGGCGGTGCTGCGATTGACCTGACCGGGCGCCAACAGCGGCAACTGCACCGTGAGGTCCAGGGCCGGATTGAGGGTCAGGGTTAAAATACGTGCCATTACAGCGCCTCCACTAATTGGCGCACATCCTGTGCGCTGCCCACGGCCAATGCCTGTTGGGCCAATTGTTGTACCTGCGCCAGGCTCAGTTCACGCACCCGCGCCTTGACCTCGGCGATGCTGCGTGCGCCAACGCTCAACTCGTCCACTCCCAGCCCCACCAGCACCGGCACCGCCAGCGGGTCCGCCGCCAGCTCGCCGCACACGCCCACCCATTTGCCATGGGCATGGGCCGCGCGCACGGTGATGTCGATCAATTGCAGGACCGCCGGGTGCAGGCCATCGGCCTGGGCCGACAAGGTCGGGTGACCGCGGTCGATGGCCAGGGTGTATTGGGTGAGGTCGTTGGTGCCGACGCTGAAGAAGTCGACTTCCCGGGCCAGGACCGGCGCCAGCAAGGCAGCCGACGGGACCTCGATCATGATTCCCAGTTGCAGGTCGGCCACCGGGATTTCCAGGCGCAGGCGCTCGGTCATGTCCCGCGCCTGCCGCCACTCGTCGACGCTGCCGACCATGGGGAACATGATCCGCAGCGGGCGGTTGTCGGCGGCGCGCAACAAGGCGCGCAGTTGCCCTTCCATGATCTGCGGACGCTGCAGGGTCAGGCGAATGCCGCGCACACCGAGGAAAGGGTTTTCTTCCTTGGCGATCGGCCAGTAAGGCAACGGCTTGTCACCGCCCACATCGAGGGTGCGCACCACCAGCGGGCGTCCGCCCAGGCCATCGAGCACCCGCCGGTATTCGGCTTCCTGGGTGGCTTCATCCGGGGCTTGGGGATGGGCCATGAAAATCAGTTCGGTGCGCAGCAAGCCGATGCCTTCGGCGCCCTGCTCCACTGCGCTCGCCACCCCGGCGCTTTCGCCAATGTTGGCAAACACTTCAACGGCATGCCCATCGCGGGTCAGGGCCGGTTGGTGGCGTTGTTCGGCGGCAGCCTTGAGGCGTTGCTCACGGGTGTCGCGTTCCTGGCTGGCGCGTTGCAAGGTCGCGGCATCGGCGTCGACATGCAAGCGCCCGCGCTGGCCATCGAGCAGCAGCGGTGTGCCGGGGGCCAACAGCAACACGGCCGCGCCGGCGCCGACCAGCGCCGGGATCCCCAGCGCACGGGCGACGATGGCGCTGTGGGCGGTGGCGCCACCGCGGGCGGTGAGGATGCCGGCTACGCGGGCCGGGTCCAGGCGTGCCACATCCGAGGGGCCGACTTCATCCATCACCAGGATGTAAGGTTGCTCCGGCTCGCTGGGGGTCGGGATGCCACACAGTTGCGCCAGTACCCGGCGGCCGATGTCACGCAAGTCCGCGGCCCGCTCGGCAAGCAAGGCATCCTGCAACGACTCCTGCTGGCGGGCTGCGGCCTCGATCACGGCCATCCAGGCCGCTTCGGCGCTTTCGCCCTGTTTCAGGCGCGTATCGACTTCGTCCGACAGTTCCGGGTCGTCGAGCATTTCCTGGTGGGTGATGAAAATCTCGCGAATGGCCTTGGCCTTGCTGCGCTGGATCAAGCCTTCGATGTCGCGGCGCACTTCGGCCAGCGCGGCGTGCAGACGCTCGCGTTCAATCGCCGTGGACTCACCGCGCAAGGGGTAATCGATGATTTGCTGGACCTGGATGTGGGCAGGCCCGATAGCAATCCCCGGGGCTGCGGCAATCGCCTGGATCAGGCTGCCGGAAGCCGGCGCGACCAGCACCGTGGCGATGTCGGCGATGACGGGCGGCTGTGCGCTGATGGCAGGCAAGGGTTCGACTTCTTCACCCAGGCCCTCTTCGATCGCCGCCAGCAAGGCCGGCAGTGCGTCGCTGGCAATGCTCGGCTCGGCGATCAGCTCCAGCACCTGGCCACGGCGGGCGCCCAGGCTGAGCAACTTGCTCAGGCTTTTCACGGAGACGGCACTGTCCTGGCCGTCGACGATGCGCACGCGAATCTCGCCGTCAAAACTTTTCGCCAGTTGCGCCAGGATCTTCGCCGGGCGGGCATGCAGGCCGTGGGCGTTGGCCAGGGCGATCCGGGCGCTCGGCCAATCGGCCGGCAGCTCGCCGCCCAGCACTTCCAGCACCGCGCGCCGGCTGGTGGCGCGGCCCAGTTCGTGGCCGCGCCCTTCAATCAGCAAGGCACACAGGCGTTCCAGCAAGGCCTGGTGGGCCTCCCCGAGGCTGGCCAGGCAGAACAGTCCGCTCAGCGGCTGGCCAAGGTAACGAATCGGCTTGTCCGGGGTGACGAATGCCAGGCCCGGACGCTTGACCGTCTGCTCGCTGTGCAACCACCACAGCCCGTCGCCCAGCGGCAACGCCTCGACCTGTTGCAAGACCGCCGAGAAGCCGTTGCTCACACAGTCGGCCTGGCGCAACAAGCGTGCGCCGCGCCAGACCAGTTCTTCAAAATCGTCGGCGGACACGCCCAGGCCGATCATTTGCGCATCCAGCGCCAGCTCCTGCGGCGCCCCCTGCAGCAGTTTGAGCAAGGCTTCGGCCGTGCTGGCACGGCGCAGGGCCTGGCCCAGATCGGTTTCACCGAGGGCGCGGGTGAGCAATTGCAGCAGGCGCAGATGCTCGTCGGATTTGGCCGCGATACCGATCGCCAGGTACACGATTTGCCCGTCGCCCCAGTCCACGCCATCGGGGAACTGCAACAGGCGCACGCCGGTGGTGTGCACCAGTTCGCGGGTATCCGGGGTGCCGTGGGGGATGGCAATACCTTGACCAAGAAAGGTCGAGCCCTGGGCTTCCCGCGCCTGCAACCCGCTGAGGTAACCCTCGGCCACCAGGCCATCGGCGACCAGTTTGTCGGCCAGCAGGTGCAAAGCAGCGCCTTTATCCGCAGCGCTTTGGGCCATGGATATCTGCTCTATGGTGAGCTCGAGCATGCGTTCTCCTTTTTGGTGCCTTGGGGCACCAGGTATTGTTTTGAATGAATCAGCTTAGGCTTTTATCCGTGCACTTTTTCAGGGCATTGTTTGGCGGTTACGCGGCAGTCCGGACAAAAATTGCCAATAGTGCAGAAAATACGCCTGCTGAAACGTTTAATCTAGATTAAATGGCACGTTACTCGATAATCTCTCAGGCTTGAAGTCCAACCGGTCAGTTGCGTGCGACATTGGTCGGCTGCCTTATTCAGGTAGGATTGGCGAAAATGTCGGGGCATGCTCGAAAAAACAAGGAACTCCCGAGTTGAAACTCAGTGATATCGCCCAGCTCGCCGGTGTGTCCGTGACCACCGCCAGCTACGTCATCAATGGCAAGGCCGAACAGCAGCGCATCAGCAGTGCCACCGTCGAGCGCGTACGCGCGGTGGTCGAACAGCATGGCTTCACCCCCAATCCGCAGGCGGCCGGGTTGCGCAGTCGGCATACCCGGACCCTGGGTTTCATTCTGCCGGACCTGGAAAACCCCAGTTATGCCCGTATTGCCAAGCTCCTGGAGCAAGGGGCGCGTGCCCGTGGCTACCAGTTGTTGATTGCCAGCTCCGACGATGCGCCGGACAGCGAGCGCCAGTTGCTCCAGCTGTTTCGCGCGCGCCGCTGTGATGCGCTGTTTGTCGCCAGTTGCCTGCCGGCCAGCGACGACAGCTATCGCCAGTTGCAGGCCAAGGGATTACCGATCATTGCCATCGACCGAATCATGGAGCCAGAGCATTTCTGTTCAGTGATCAGTGATGATCGCGAAGCCAGCCTGCAGCTCACTCGCAGCCTGTTGACACCGGCGCCCCGGCAGATCGTGCTGATCGGCGCACGGCCCGAACTGAGCATCAGCCAGGAGCGTGCCGCCGGGTTCAAGCAAGCTCTGGTCGACTTCCAGGGCCAGGTGCTGATCGAGCACAGCGAGTCGTTCAGCCGCGACGGCGGTCGGCAGTTGATGGAGGAGTTGCTGCAACGCCTCGGGCATTTGCCGGATGCACTGGTGACCACTTCCTACGTCCTGCTGCAAGGTGTGTTTGATGCCCTGCATGACTTCCCGCTGAAAAACCGCCCACTGCGCCTGGGCACCTTTGGTGACACCCAGTTGCTGGATTTCCTGCCCCTGCCGGTCAATGCCATGGCGCAGCAGCATCAGTTGATTGCCGAAAAGGCCCTGCAACTGGCCCTCGCGGCCATCGAAGAGGCCCACTACCAGCCCGGCGTCCAGGCCATCGCACGGACCTTCAAGCAGCGCATTCACCAGGACTGAGCCGTGGAGCTGATCGACAGCCACACCCATCTGGACTTTGCCGACTTCGACGCCGACCGCCAGGCGCTGCTGGCGCAAAGCCGCGCGCTGGGGGTCAAGCGCATGGTGGTGCTGGGGGTGTATCAGGCCAACTGGCAGCGGGTCTGGGACCTGGTGCAAAGTGATCCGGACCTGCACGCCGCGTTCGGCTTGCACCCGGTCTATCTCGATCAGCATCGCCCTGCCGACCTCACCGAACTGGCGGACTGGCTGACCCGCCTGGCCGGTCATCGGCAGTTGTGTGCGGTGGGCGAGTTTGGCCTGGATTTTTTTCTGCCAAGCCTGGACCGCCCGCGCCAACAAATGCTGTTTGAAGCACAGCTGCAACTGGCCAGGGATTTTGCCCTTCCGGCGCTGCTGCACGTGCGCCGCAGCCATGCCGCCGTCATCGCCACCTTGAAGCGCTTCAAGCTGCCTCGCGGCGGGATCATCCACGCTTTTGCCGGCAGCCAGGAAGAAGCCCGCGAATACCTGAAGCTCGGCTTCAAGCTCGGCCTGGGCGGGGCCGCCACCTGGCCACAAGCCCTGCGCATGCACAAGGTGATCGCCGGCCTGCCGCTGGACTCAGTGGTACTGGAAACCGATTCGCCGGACATGGCGCCCGCCATGTACCCCGGCCAACGCAATAGCCCGGCTCACCTGCCGGCGATTTGCACGGCGCTGGCCGGGATCATGGCCATCAGCCCCGAACAACTGGCTGCGGCCAGCACCGCCAATGCCTGCCAACTGTTCAATTGGTAACCGCTCAGGCGTGCGCCTTGGCGGCCTGCAGTACCAGATTCAGGTGTTGTCGCTGCCGCGCATAGCGCATCGCCACGAAGTAGATGAGCAGTGCCAGTAACGACACATTCAACTGCTCGATTCCTGTCAACAGCCCCAGCCACTCCATCATCAATGCCACCAGCCAGGCGCTGGCGATCATCAGCCGCAAGCTCGCGCGCAGCATGGCCAGTGAGTCCAGGGCCTTGAGGCGCTTGAGCTGGGTCGGACAACTGAGCTGCAGGCGTTTCTGGCAGTGATGACAGGTAAACGTCTCGTTGATGGCCATGGCATTCAGTTGCCAGGGCTTGAGCACCAGGGTGAACTGACAGTGGGCGCATTGCCCGGTAATTCCTAGGGGGGCAGCTGTCATGAGCGTGTTCCTCGAGGCAGTGGCACATTCGCGGGTGCTAGTAAACGCGCGAACGCCCACTCATTGAAGACTTAAATCCCAGGCGCGCAGTGATTTCTGACTGAAGCCACAGGCAACAGGCACTTGTACTACGGAGCATTCGGAATCAGGCCGACACCAAGTCGGTCTTTGTTCTGAGCCTTACACCCGAAAGGCACTGATCAAGTGCTTCAACTGCACCACCTGGGCCGACAATGCACGGCTGGCATCTTCGGTCTGGTGCGCCCCTTCGGCAGTGCGCTCGCCGGCGCGGTTGATTTCGACGATGTTGCGGTCGATATCGTGGGCCACCGCCGTCTGCTGCTCGACCGCCGCGGCAATCTGCTGGTTCTGATCAACAATCATGCCCACCGCCCCGAGGATGTTGGCCAAGGCCTTCTGCACCTTGTCCGACTGCCCGACGGTGCCGCTGGCCATCTGGTGACTGATCCCCATGGCCTTGACCGCTGCGCCCACGCCACTGTGTAGCCTGGCGATCATCTGCTCGATTTCTTCGGTCGATTGCTGGGTACGCTTGGCCAGGGTGCGCACTTCATCGGCCACCACCGCGAACCCGCGCCCCTGCTCACCGGCACGGGCGGCCTCGATGGCGGCGTTGAGGGCCAGCAGGTTGGTCTGCTCGGCGATGCTCTTGATCACTTCCAGCACCCGGCTGATGGACTGGCTGTCGCTGGCCAACTGGTTGATCACCAGCACCGACGTGTCGATTTCATGAGCCAGTTGCGCAATGCTGCCCTGCTGGGACTCCACCAGACCACGGCCGCTGATGGTTTCGTCGTTGACGCTTTGGGCGCTGTTCACCGCCGTCGCGGCACTGCGCGCGACTTCCTGGGCGGTGGCCGACATCTGGTTCATCGCGGTGGCCACCTGCTCGATCTGCGAGCGCTGCCCGGCCACGGCCTGATTGCTGCGGGCCGACACCGTCTCCACCTGGCCGGCCTGGCGCTCGACTTCGTTGACCGTTTGCCCCACCAGTTCGATCAGGTCGTGAATCTTCGCCACGGTGCCGTTGAACACCTTGCCCAACTCCCCCAGCTCGTCACGACTGTGGGCGGTGAAGGTGACCGTCATGTCGCCTGCGGCGACTTTGTCCATCACCGCACCGAGGCGCTTGAGGGTGGTGCGCGTGGAAACGTAGAAGCCGCCGTAGAGGTAGAAAATCAGCACGAACACCGCCGACAGGGCCACGGCCTGCAGGATCATGTGCGTGCGGTTCTGCTCCAGGCGTTGCTGCAACTGGACACCGAGAAAGCTCAGGGTCGCGTCGTTGAGTTGATAGGTCTGTTGCATCAGGGCGCTGACCTGATCGTAGAAGCCCTGCCAGGGCGCATCGAGAGTATCGGCCATCACCACTTGCTCTTCGAACAGCTCGCTGGCCTGCTTGAGCGTGGCCTGGCTGGCAGTGGCTGCCGGCTCCAGCACCTGACGCGCGGCCTGGCTGGCGCCCAGGGCATCCTGCAGCTTGAGGGCGTACTCGGCCTGGAGCTTTTCCATCTGGGCCAACAGTTCATCGAAGCGGGTGGAGGATGCCGAATTGAGGAACCCCTGCCCCAGGGAAAATGCCCCCATGGCCCGGCCGTCGCCAAGGATCTGGGTGATGCGCGGGGTAACGGTGGTCAGCAGTTCGCTCAGTTGGCGGATATCACTTTGATTGTCCCGGCTCAGGCCCGCCTGGCTGCTGATGATCTGGCCAAAGATCTGCGCGTTGCCCAGCAACTTGGCGATCATCGCGCTTTTGCTCTGCAGGGACTTTTCCGTCTGCTGGGCCTTGAGCGCGGCAAGCATTTCATCGCGCTTGGCGTCGAACAGACTGACCTGCTGCGGGTCGTCGCTCATGGCGCTCAGGTCCTGCAATCGGGTCAGCACCTTTTGCTCCAGGGCGCTGATGGTGGCCTCGATGTCGCCCGCCTTGCCGGATTGACCCAGGGTCGAGTTGATTTGCACCAGGTTGTTCAGGGTCTCCAGGTCGCGCCGCAGCGCCAGGCCACTGCCCAGCAGGTCGAGACTCTGCAATTCAATGCGGGTACCCTGGAACTCGCGATAAGAATCGCGCACCAGATAGAAGTTGGTCACCAGCATTGGCAGCAGGAACAGCACACTGATCAGGCTGAACTTCATACCGAAGCTCAGGCGATTCATCAGGGCCACGGCGGGATAGAGCAAACTCTTCACAAGAAGTCCCCCTTTCATTTCTTATTTTTATAGGCAGGCACGCAGAGAAAGCAGATAGCCACTACGGCGCGCTGCTTCTGTATAGCTTAAATCGGCAGGAGTTTTTGTAACTTAAGGTTAACGAGCCGCAGACTGGGTTGGCGACCGCTTCGCGGTCGGACACAGCCTGCGGGGTCGAATTAGATCAGAACGGTCCAGAGGGCAAAGCCGGCGTACCAGACCACGGCCGCACGCAGCAGCAATTCCCACAATTGATCCAGGCTGTTGATGCCCTCGGGGCCCGCCACGGGGGCCGGGATTTCACCCGCAACCTTGCCGGTTTTTTCGATCAGTTGCGCGGCGCTGATGTTCCAGTTCAACAATTCATGGAGCATCACCCGGCTGACCGCGACAAAGTTGCCCACCAGGGCAAAACTCGCCGCCAGCAGGCGTACCGGCAACCAGTCGAAAGCATGGCGCAACTGCGCCGCACGCTCGGCCACCGCCGGCTGCTGGCTGTGCTCGGCCGCCAAGGCCAGCAAGCGATAACTCAAGGCCGCGACCGGACCCAGCAGGAAGTACCAGAAAATCACCGCAAAAAAGCTCTGATAGGCCTGCCACAGTAAACGGGCTTGCACCTGTTGCAGTAATTGTTCGCCGCTGTCAGCGCCAATACCCAGGTCACGCTGGGCGACATGGGCGGCCGCTTGCAGGTCTTCGCGGCGCCAGGCATCACGAAACGGCCCCAGTTCACCGAGCACGTCGCCCCGGCCCAGGCTGTAGATCACCACCAGCAAATGCACGGGCAAGGCCAGCAGACCGTAGGCCACCGGATCCAGGACCAGCAGCAACAAGCCGAGCAAGGCCACCGGCAACAGCACCAGCAGGACCAGCACCAGCCAGGGTTGGCGGCTCAACCGCGGATGGCTTTCAAGCTTGGTCAATTCGCGCAGCCAACCGCTGTCGCGTTGCACCCGGTGGCGCAGTGCCGAGAACTTCTCGATCCATACGGCCAGCAGTAACACCACAAAACTCATTGTCCTTCCCCTTGTGCCAGGGCGGCGCGGTAACGCGTCCAGTCGAACGCCGGCCCCGGGTCAGTCTTGCGTCCAGGCGCGATGTCGCTGTGGCCCTGGATACGCTCAGTGGTGATCGCCGCAAACGCGCCCTGCAACTGCAGAGTCAAGGCTGTCAGCGCCTGGTACTGGGCGTCGGTGAACGGCAGATCATCGGTGCCCTCCAGCTCGATGCCCAGGGAAAAATCATTACAACCTTCACGCCCCTCGAACAGCGAAACACCGGCATGCCAGGCCCGCTCAAGACAAGAGACAAACTGGGTGACGCTGCCGTCACGTTCGATCAGGAAATGCGCCGACACGCGCAGGTGGGCGATCCCTTCAAAATAGGGATGTTCGGTGACATCCAGGCGGTTCTGGAAAAACGCCTGCACCTTGCCCGTGGCGAACTGCGCCGGCGGCAGGCTGATGTTGTGGATCACCAGCAGGGAAATTTCGCCCGAGGGGCGCGCATTGAAGTTGGGTGAGGGGCAATGACGCACACCGTCAAACCAACCACTCGCGGGGTCCAGCTGCATACAGGTTCCTTCAGCTACGGCTTTGACAGGCGTCAGTATGCCGCGATCACCCCACAGGTGCGATCACTTGCCGCGATTGAGTCGCTGCCTGTGGCGTAATGCCTCGGCCAGGCATTTGTGATCTTGGGTTCACTCCCGGCATGGCCCTATAATCGTGACACTTTGTTTGTGGAGCCCGTTATGCCGAATCTACGCCTCGCCGATCTGACCGCCGAAATCGAAGCCAATGTGCGCCGTGCGCTGCTGGAAGACATCGGTAGCGGCGACATCACTGCACAACTGATTCCGGCCGAGCGCCTGGCCAAAGCCACCATCATTACCCGTGACGCGGCCGTCATCAGCGGCACCGCCTGGGTCGATGCCGTGTTTCGGCAACTGGATCCGCGCGTCGCGGTGCACTGGCAGGTACGTGACGGTGAGCGGGTGAACCCCAATCAACCGTTGTTCCACCTCGAAGGCCCGGCCCGCTCGTTGCTGACCGGTGAGCGCAGTGCACTGAACTTCCTGCAACTGCTGTCGGGGGTTGCCACCCGCGCCCAGTACCTGGCCGACTTCGTTGCCCAGACCCAGGTCAAGCTGCTGGACACCCGCAAGACGCTGCCTGGGCTGCGCCTGGCGCAAAAGTATGCGGTGACCTGTGGTGGCTGCCATAACCACCGTATCGGCCTGTACGACGCCTTCCTGATCAAGGAAAACCATATTGCTGCCAGTGGCGGCATCGCCCAGGCCATTGCCGCCGCACACAAGATCGCCCCGGGCAAACCGGTGGAGGTGGAAGTGGAAAGCCTGGCAGAGCTCAAGGAGGCGCTGGCGGCCGGTGCCGACATCATCATGCTCGACGAGCTGAGCCTGGATGATATGCGCGAAGCGGTACGCCTGAACGGCGGCCAAGCGAAACTGGAGGCCAGCGGTGGGATCAACGAAAGCACGCTGCTGCCAATCGCCGAGACCGGCGTTGACTATATTTCGATCGGTGCAATGACCAAGGATGTGAAGGCGATCGACCTGTCGATGCGTCTGAGCCTCTGAAGCCGTAGGAGCACGGCATTCCGTGCTCCTACGCAGGTGCGGGGTTAAACCACCAGATTGTTCATCTCGCAGTACTCCTGCCACTCGACACCCAGCACCTCAGCCGCTTCCTTGTGCAGCACCAGGCGCGCGGCCTCGAACTCTTCAGGGGTTGAGGTGTACTTGAGCGTCAGTTCCCACGGCTGCAAGCCCTGGGATTCTGCCTCGTCTTCGAAAGCCCACTGGATCTGGTCTTTCTGATCGTCAGCGGGCAAGTCCTTGATCTCTTCAGCCAACTGGGGCGAATCCAGCAGGTAGGACTGCAGCGCTTGCTCGTGCCTGGCTTCTTGGGTCAATGCGTTAACGGTCATGGCGTTCTCTTTGATCTGAGGAATGGAAGATGGGTCTGGATCATCAAGGATCTCTCTGACGCAAATAAACCGCGTGTTGCCTGGTGTATCTGGCCTTCAGAACCATTCGGGATCATTGGAAAACAGGTACTGCCTGGTGCCCGAGACAGGAATCGAACCTGCGACCTTCGCGTTACGAGTGCGCTGCTCTACCGACTGAGCTACACGGGCGGTGGGCTAAACCTAGCACTGACTTTGGGGTCAGGCAACTTCCCCAGCGGTGTCAATTTCTTGCAGGCAAAAAAATACCCCGCAGCGTTCACTGCGGGGCATTTCTCAGAGCGTTGAAGCGGTCAGGCGCAGGGAGTGATTAAACGCCCGAAGCCTTGGCTGCTGCGACGTCTTTGATGGACAGCTTGATACGGCCGCGGTTGTCCACGTCCAGCACCAGTACTTCCACTTCCTGGCCTTCTTTGAGGATGTCGGTCACTTTCTCTACGCGAGCGTCGCTCAGCATCGAGATGTGAACCAGACCGTCCTTGCCTGGCAGGATGTTGACGAATGCGCCGAAGTCGACGATGCGCTCAACCTTGCCCACGTAGATCTTGCCGATCTCGGCTTCTGCGGTGATGCCCAGGACGCGCTGACGAGCAGCTTCAGCCGCTTCCTTGGTTTCGCCGAAGATCTTGATCGAACCGTCGTCTTCGATGTCGATCGAAGCCTTGGTTTCTTCACAGATCGCACGAATGGTCGCGCCGCCTTTACCGATGACATCACGGATTTTGTCGGTGTCGATTTTCATCGCGATCATGGTCGGAGCATTTTCCGACAGTTCGGTGCGGGACTGACCAATGATCTGGTTCATCTGACCGAGGATGTTCAGGCGCGCTTCCAGGGCTTGGCCCAGAGCGATTTCCATGATTTCTTCGGTGATGCCCTTGATCTTGATGTCCATCTGCAGCGCAGTAACACCTTTGGCGGTACCGGCTACTTTGAAGTCCATGTCGCCCAGGTGGTCTTCGTCACCCAGGATGTCGGTCAGAACGGCGAACTTCTCGCCTTCTTTAACCAGACCCATGGCGATACCGGCAACCGGTGCCTTCATTGGCACACCAGCGTCCATCAGGGCCAGGGAAGCGCCGCAAACGGAAGCCATGGAGCTCGAACCGTTGGATTCGGTGATTTCCGACACAACACGGATGGTGTACGGGAACACGTCGGCAGCAGGCAGCATGGCGGCGATCGAACGACGGGCCAGGCGACCGTGACCGATTTCGCGACGACCAGCGCCACCCATGCGACCACACTCACCTACCGAGAACGGAGGGAAGTTGTAGTGCAGCATGAACGGGTCTTTTTTCTCGCCTTCCAGGGTGTCCAGCAGTTGTGCGTCACGGGCGGTGCCCAGCGTTGCAACGACCAGGGCCTGGGTTTCGCCACGGGTGAACAGTGCCGAACCGTGAGTCTTTGGCAGAACGCCGACTTCGATGTTCAGCGGACGTACGGTCTTGGTGTCGCGGCCGTCGATACGCGGCTTGCCGTTGACGATGTTTTCGCGAACGGTGCGGTATTCGATTTCGCCGAAGGCGGCTTTGACTTCAGCGGAAGTCGGTTGGCCTTCTTCACCGGACAGCTTGGCGACGACCTGGTCTTTCAGTTCACCCAGGCGAGCGTAACGGTCGGCCTTGATGGTGATGGTGTAGGCCTGGGAGATGGCTTCACCGAACTCGGCACGGATAGCGCCCAGCAGTGCGGTGGCTTCAGGCTGTGGAGCCCAGGTCCAGGTCGGTTTGGCGGCTTCGGCGGCCAGTTCCTTGACGGCGTTGATCACCACCTGGAACTCGTCGTGGGCAAACAGTACCGCGCCCAGCATCTGGTCTTCGGTCAGCTCTTTGGCTTCCGATTCAACCATCAGTACCGCTTCCGAAGTACCGGCAACGACCATGTCCAGGCTCGACGCTTTCTGTTGTTCGTAAGTCGGGTTCAGCAGGTAGCCGGTGCTTTCGTGGAACGCAACGCGGGCAGCGCCGATCGGGCCATCGAAAGGAATGCCGGAGATGGCCAGGGCCGCCGAGGTACCGATCATCGCAGCGATGTCCGGATCGGTTTTCTTGCTGGTGGAAACGACGGTGCAGACAACCTGCACTTCGTTCATGAAGCCTTCTGGGAACAGCGGACGGATCGGACGGTCGATCAGTCGGGAAGTCAGGGTTTCTTTCTCGGAAGGACGGCCTTCACGCTTGAAGAAACCGCCAGGGATCTTACCGGCAGCGTAAGTCTTTTCCTGGTAGTGAACAGACAGAGGGAAGAAGCCTTTGCCTGGATCGGCTTGCTTGGCGCCAACCACGGTCACCAATACGCTGACGTCGTCGTCAACGGTGACCAATACTGCGCCGGAGGCCTGACGGGCGATACGGCCGGTCTCGAGGGTAACGGTCGACTGACCGAACTGGAATTTTTTGATTACCGGGTTCACGGTGTCCTACCTTCTTTGTGGCTCTTGGGGGAACTGGTTTCTTGCGAAATTCTTGGGCAACGTCGGGAATCGGCCCGACTCAATTGTCCAGGTGCTACTCAGGTAAAGCAGGTATCCAGATAAAACTTGAGGCTGGGAGCCTGCCATGCGCCAGCGGGGAACCCACTGGCGCACGACAGACAACCAACCTCTAGCGCAATCGCTTATTAGCGACGCAGACCCAGGCGACCGATCAGAGTCTGATAACGACCCAGATCCTTGCCTTTCAGGTAGTCCAGCAGCTTACGACGCTGGTTTACCATGCGGATCAGACCACGACGGGAGTGGTGATCTTTACCGTTGGCCTTGAAGTGACCTTGCAGCTTGTTGATGTTGTGGGTCAGCAGTGCAACTTGCACTTCTGGCGAACCAGTGTCACCAACAGCTTGCTGGTAGTCAGCTACGATTTGAGCTTTTTCTTGAACGTCGAGAGCCATGAGGCAATCCTTTTATCAGGAAACTGTTTCAGAAAAACAGTTTCAACAGGCCAGGGACAAATCCCTGTATCTAAAAATGAGTAGTGACCGTGCCTGTTAACAGCCACCCTCGTTCGGTCATTCTGACCGAATCAGTCGACGTGGCGCGATGCGCCCGTCTTCGCTCACTTCACCGATACCGATGAAGCGACCATTGTGATCCTGTACCCGTACCATACCGAACTTCGGTGCATCCGGGGCGCGTACTGGCTGGCCGTTGAGCCAGTAGAACGAGCTGTGCTCCGAGAACTGCAACAGCGGCCAATCCAGCAAGCCACTGTCCGATGGCATCAGGAAACGGTCGACCGCTTCGTTGCCGCCTTCGGCATGTACCGCTTCCAACTCTTCCAGCGTGACCGTCTGGGCCAGGCTGAATGGACCGGCCTGGGTACGTCGCAGTTCTGCCACGTAAGCGCCACAGCCGAGCTGTTCACCAATATCCTCCACCAGGGTACGGATATAGGTGCCTTTGCTGCAATCTACGGCAAAGCGGGCAGTGTCACCTTCAAAGGCCAGCAATTCCAAGCGCGCAATAGTAACAGATCGCGGTTCGCGCTCCACCACTTCGCCTGCTCGTGCCAGCTTGTACAACGGCTGGCCATCGCGTTTGAGGGCCGAGTACATCGGCGGTATCTGACTGATTTTCCCGCGAAAACCGGGCAATACCGCTTCGATATCGGTGCGACCAACGGTCACCGGGCGTTCCTGCAAAACTTCACCCTCGGCATCCGCCGTGGTGGTGGTCTTGCCCAATTGCGCCAGGGTTTCATAACCCTTGTCGGAATCAAGCAGGTATTGCGAGAACTTGGTCGCCTCGCCGAAGCACAGCGGCAACACGCCAGTGGCCAACGGGTCGAGACTGCCGGTGTGGCCAGCCTTTTCGGCATTGAGCAACCAGCGCACCTTCTGCAAGGCCGCGTTGGAGGTGAACCCCAACGGCTTGTCGAGCAGGATGATGCCGCTGACATTACGACGGATACGTTTGACCTGAGCCACCGATTACTCCTTGGTGTCTTCGGTTTCTGCCGCGACCGGGTGCTGATTGTCTTCAGCCACGGCGCGCTCGATCAATGCCGACAGATGGGCACCACGTACGACACTTTCGTCATAGTGGAAGTGCAGCTGGGGAACGCTGCGCAGCTTCATCTCACGAGCCAGCTGCATGCGCAGGAAACCGGCGGCGGAGTTGAGCACCTTGATGCTTTGTGCAATTTCTTCGGCGCTGTCCTGCCCCATCACGGTGATGAAGATCTTGGCGTGACCGACGTCACGGCTGACTTCCACTGCGGTAATGGTGACCAGGCCGACGCGCGGGTCTTTGACTTCACGACGGATCAGTTGTGCAAGCTCGCGCTGCATCTGATCGCCGATGCGTTGGGTACGGCTATATTCTTTTGCCATGTCTTGTTACCTGTTACTGCCCCACGGTGAAACCCGTGAGGTCTGAAAGCGGCAAACGCCCGGCCTGACAAAAGCCAGACCGGGCGTTGCGTTTAGAGTCCTGGTAACGAGCTGCGCATTTGCATGCAACGACCCGTCACGGCTCCTGAAGTGCGCGAATTAGAGGCTGCGAGCAACCTGCACCTTCTCGAAGACTTCGATCTTGTCACCGACCTTGACGTCGTTGTAGCTCTTCACGCCGATACCGCATTCCATGCCGGCACGTACTTCGGAAGCGTCATCCTTGAAGCGGCGCAGGGATTCCAGCTCGCCTTCGAAGATAACGATGTCTTCACGCAGTACACGGATCGGACGGTTACGGTGCACAACACCTTCGATAACCATGCAACCGGCGATCGCGCCAAACTTCGGCGAACGGAACACGTCACGCACTTCGGCGATACCCAGGATGTTCTCGCGAACATCGCTGCCGAGCATACCGGTCAGGGCTTTCTTGACGTCTTCGATGATGTCGTAGATCACGTTGTAGTAACGCATATCCAGACCTTCCTGCTCGACGATCTTGCGCGCGCCAGCATCGGCACGCACGTTGAAGCCGAACAGGACAGCGTTGGAGGCCAGTGCCAGGTTGGCGTCGGACTCGGTGATACCACCGACACCACCACCGACTACACGCACTTGCACTTCGTCGTTACCCAGGCCGTTCAAGGCACCGTTCAACGCTTCCAACGAACCACGAACGTCAGATTTGAGGACGATGTTAAGCGTCTTCTTCTCTTCCTGGCCCATGTTCTCGAAGATGTTTTCCAGCTTGCCTGCGTGAGCACGAGCCAGTTTGACTTCACGGAACTTGCCTTGACGGAACAGAGCCACTTCACGGGCTTTCTTCTCGTCGGCAACCACGCTCATCTCGTCGCCAGCGTCCGGGGTACCGTCCAGGCCGAGGATCTCGACAGGGATGGAAGGACCGGCTTCCTTGATTGGCTTGCCGTTCTCGTCGAGCATGGCACGTACACGGCCATAGTTCGAACCAACCAGAACCATGTCGCCTTGGCGCAGGGTACCGTCTTGAACCAGAACGGTTGCCACCGGGCCACGACCTTTGTCCAGACGCGATTCAACCACAACACCACGACCTGGGGCCGATGGGGTTGCTTTCAGTTCGAGAACTTCGGCTTGCAGCAGGACGGCTTCGAGCAGTTCGTCTACACCGGTACCGACTTTCGCCGAAACCGAAACGAATGGCGTATCACCGCCCCACTCTTCCGACGTCACGCCGTGAACCGACAGTTCGCTACGGATGCGGTCGAGATCGGCGCCCGGCTTGTCGATTTTGTTCACTGCAACGACCAGAGGAACACCAGCGGCCTTGGCGTGCTGGACAGCTTCAATGGTCTGCGGCATCACGCCGTCGTCCGCTGCAACTACCAGGATCACGATGTCGGTCGCCTTGGCACCACGGGCACGCATGGCGGTAAACGCGGCGTGACCAGGGGTGTCAAGGAAGGTGACCATGCCGCGTTCGGTTTCAACGTGGTAAGCACCGATGTGCTGGGTGATACCGCCGGCTTCGCCTGCAGCTACCTTGGCACGACGGATGTAGTCGAGCAGCGAGGTCTTACCGTGGTCAACGTGGCCCATTACGGTCACGACTGGCGCACGGGAGAAGGTCTCACCTTCAAACTTCAGGGACTCGGCCAGGGAGTCTTCCAGGGCGGTGTCGCTGACCAGGGTCACTTTGTGGCCCAGTTCTTCGGCTACCAGTTGAGCAGTTTCCTGATCAAGCACTTGGTTGATGGTCGCTGGAGTACCCAGTTTGAACATGAACTTGATGATTTCAGCAGCCTTGACCGACATCTGCTGGGCGAGATCGCCCACAGTGATGGTCTCGCCGATCTTCACTTCACGCACGACAGGGCCGGTTGGGCTCTGGAAACCGTGGGCGTTGCGTTTTTTCAGCTTGGTCTTGCCGCGACCACCACGACGGAAGCTGTCGCTTTCTTCGTCGGTAGTACGTGGCGCAACACGTGGAGCAGGCGCTTTTTCCTTGACCGAAGCACGATGCGGAGCGTTTTTGCGCTCACCATCGCCACTGCCACGACGATTGTTATCGTCTGCACGTGGTTTGTCCGGACGGCGCTGTTCGTTCTGCTTGTTGCGAACGTCAGCAGACGGTGCTGGAGCGGCAGCCACCGGTGCGCTCTCACGCACTGGCTCGGCAGCCGCAGCAGGCGCTGCAACAGCGCCGGAAGTAGCGGTTTGCGCAGCAGCAGGCTGGCGACGCGCTTCTTCTTCGGCGCGACGCTTGGCTTCTTCTTCAGCCTTCTGACGTGCAGCATTTTCTACTGCGCGACGTTCTTCCAGTTCGCGTTTGCGCTCGGCTTCGATTTCTTCCGGGCTGCGCTGTACGAAGACTTTCTTCTTGCGTACTTCAACGCTGATGCTTTTGCTGCCAGCAACACGCAGGGTGCTGGTGGTTTTACGCTGCAACGTGATCTTGCGCGGTTCTTCCACTTTCGCCTTGTGGCTGCTTTTCAAGTGTGTCAGCAAAGATTGCTTCTCACTATCGGTCACATGTTCCTCGGCGGCGGTGTGCGGCAGACCTGCCTCACGCATCTGCTGCAGCAGGCGCTCTACCGGTGTTTTGACCTCATCGGCCAGTTGTTTCACCGTGACTTGCGTCATGCACTTCTCTCCTCAGGCCGCGCCTATTACTCGAACCAATGGGCTCGGGCGGCCATGATCAACTTGCCGGCACGATCATCGTCAATGCCGTCGATGTCGAGCAGGTCGTCAATAGACTGCTCGGCCAGGTCTTCGCGGGTAATTACGCCGCGCACCGCCAGTTCCATCGCCAAATCCTTGTCCATACCCTCAAGCGAGAGCAGGTCTTCGGCCGGATGGGCGTCTGCCAGCTTTTCCTCAGTAGCGATGGCTTTAGTCAACAAACGATCCTTGGCCCGAGCGCGAAGCTCGTTGACGGTGTCTTCGTCAAAGCCGTCGATGTTGAGCATTTCTTCCAACGGTACGTAGGCAATCTCTTCCAGGCTGGTGAAGCCTTCATCTACCAGCACCTGTGCCAGGTCTTCGTCGACTTCCAGCTCGTCGATGAAGTTGCGCAGGATGTCGCCGGTTTCTGCTTGCTGCTTAGCCTGGATGTCCGATTCGGTCATCACGTTCAGGGTCCAGCCAGTCAACTGGCTAGCCAGACGCACGTTCTGACCACCGCGACCGATGGCCTGAGCCAGATTGTCTGCGCCAACGGCGATGTCCATGGCATGGGCATCTTCGTCAACGATAATTGCCGCAACCTCAGCCGGGGACATGGCGTTGATCACGAACTGCGCCGGGTTGTCGTCCCACAGAACGATATCCACACGCTCACCGCCCAACTCACCGGACACTGCCTGGACGCGCGAACCGCGCATACCAATGCAAGCGCCCTGCGGGTCGATGCGTTTGTCTTTCGAGCGGACCGCGATCTTGGCACGCGAGCCCGGGTCACGGGAGGCCGCCATTACTTCGATCAGACCTTCAGCGATTTCCGGCACTTCAATGCGGAACAACTCGATCAGCATTTCCGGCGCGGTACGCGACAGGATCAGCTGTGGGCCGCGGTTTTCAGTGCGGATTTCCTTGAGCAGCGCACGCAGACGCACGCCCACCCGGAAGGTTTCGCGAGAAATGATGTCTTCACGGGCCAGCAACGCCTCGGCGTTGTTGCCCAGGTCGACGATCACGTTGTCGCGGGTGACTTTTTTCACGGTGCCGGAGATGATTTCCCCCAGACGCTCGCGATAGGCATCAACCACTTGTGCGCGTTCTGCTTCGCGAACTTTCTGCACAATGACTTGCTTGGCAGTCTGTGCCGCGATACGGCCGAACTCGATCGACTCGATCTTCTCTTCGACGACATCGCCAACCTGGGCGCCCGGATGCGTTTGCGCAACCTTGCTCGGCCAGGTTTCGATGGCCGGGTCGTCCAGGTCTGCTTCTTCGACGACCGTCCAGCGACGGAAAGTCTCGTAAGCACCGGTGTGGCGATTGATTTCCACACGCAGATCGACTTCGTCCTCGAACCGCTTCTTGGTAGCAGTGGCCAGAGCCAGCTCCAGCGCTTCAAAAATTACGTTAGCCGGTACGCCCTTTTCATTGGATACCGACTCAACAACCAGCAGTACTTCTTTGCTCATCGTACGCCTCGCCTTTCGCAAGCCATTGGATCCGCGGGATCCGCAGTTTCTGGCACGTCTCAGTCAAAACTGGGAATAATGTTGGCCTTGTCGATCATATCGATCGGCAACAGGAACTCATGGTCTTCAACCTGCACCACGACGTCCTGCTCTTCTACGCCGCGCAGAAGGCCCTGAAAGTTGCGTCGACCTTCAAAAGGCGAGCGCAGCTTGATCTTCACTTGTTCACCGGCAAATTTTGCAAACTGCTCAATAGTGAACAGCGGGCGTTCCATGCCAGGCGAGGAAACTTCAAGGGTGTACTCAACGGCGATCGGATCTTCAACATCCAGCACACCGCTGATCTGACGGCTGACGATGGCGCAATCGTCCACCAGCACGCCGCCCTCTTTATCGATATAAACGCGCAACATTGAGTGGCGACCTTGAGCCGAAAACTCAATACCCCAGCATTCATAGCCTAGGGCCACGACCACCGGGGCCAGCAAGGCCTGCAACTGTTCTAGCTTGCTCGACACCTGAACCCCCTCGTGCATGTATGTGCATGCTTTGCAAAATAAAAAAATGGGCGAAACGCCCATCCCTGAAACGCCGTCGAATAGCGGCGCTGAAAGTGTCCAGCTAACAAAAAGCCCCTTAAAAGGGGCTCCTGAAACTGGTTGCGGGGGCCGGATTTGAACCGACGACCTTCGGGTTATGAGCCCGACGAGCTACCAGACTGCTCCACCCCGCGACAAAGCTGGGGCGGAAGTATACGACCGATCCCTGACAGGGTCAATGTAACCTTCCACCTACAAGAAAGCCCGCAACAGCGGGCTCTCCTGATAATTGGTACCGAGAAGGGGACTCGAACCCCTACACCCTATGGGCACAACCACCTCAAGGTTGCGTGTCTACCAATTCCACCACCTCGGCAATACTACGTTTGAAACCCTTCTTACTTTTGCTCTTGAGCTGGAGGTACGTCAGTCGCATTGGTTGCCGACTTTTGCTCTTCAAGCACCGGTACATCATCAGAAGCCGGCTTTTGCACTGGCACTTCGAGAACCGCCGGGTTTGGCAAACCTACTTGAGTCAGCTGTTGAGCTTTCTCTTTAGCAAAGTAACCCAACCCTAAGCTGGTTATGAAGAAACCTGCGGCAAGTATAGCAGTAAACTTACTAAGAAAGGTAGAGGAACCTTGGCTTCCGAACACAGTATTTGAAGCACCTGCTCCGAAAGACGCGCCAGCGTCCGCACCTTTACCCTGCTGCAGCAATACCAGAGCAACTACGCCCAACGCACCCAGCAGATGAAAAACGACTACGACTGTTTCCAGCATTTTTTCAGTTTCCCGCGGCGCGAATAATCGCACCGAACTCATCTGCATTCAGGGAAGCCCCACCAATGAGCCCCCCATCGATATCCGGCATGCCGAACAGTTCGACCGCATTGGCCGCCTTCACGCTGCCGCCGTATAGAAGCCGCACACCTTGTGCGACTTCAGAATTTTTTGCCGCCAACTGCGCGCGAATGGCTGCATGCACATCCTGCGCCTGTTGCGGCGAAGCAGTCAGCCCGGTGCCAATAGCCCAGACCGGCTCGTAAGCAATGACTGCCTTGGCAAAGACACCAACACCCAGCTCCTCGATGATGCTGTCCAGCTGACGCCCGACAACCTCAAGAGTTTTTCCGGCTTCACGCTGCTCGAGGGTTTCCCCTACACACAACACCGGAGTCAAGCCACATGCCTGTGCCGCTGCGAACTTGCGAATCAGCACCACGTCCTGCTCGCCCATTATCTGGCGGCGCTCGGAGTGCCCTACAAGCACCAGGGAACACCCTGCATCCACTAGCTGACTCGGCGAAACCTCACCAGTCAGCGCACCTTGCATGGATTCCACCGCAGAATTCTGCGCACCGACCAAAATCGACTTTCCTTCCAAGCCATCAACCACTCGGCTGATAAACAAGCAAGGTGGGAATACCGCGACGTCAACACCGCTTGGCAAGGCCAGATGACCAAGGCCTTCGATCAGCTCAGCGACGCTGGCGCGGGTACCGTGCATCTTCCAGTTACCAGCTACCATAGGGCGACGCATGCTGTACCTCGTCGGTCAAAGTGGGCGCAGATGTTACCCAACCACATCATTGCTGGCAAGCCGAATTCAGGCAGAAACTTCAGCAACCAGTTTTGCCAGCTCTTCAGCGTATCCACGAACCAGGGTTTCATCCTCGCCTTCGACCATGACACGCACCAGCGGCTCGGTACCAGACTTGCGCAGCAAGACCCGGCCACGCCCAACCATTGCCTTGGTTACGCGAGCGCTGGCCTCCTTGACAGCCGCGTGCCCCACAGGATTTACCCCTCCTGCAAAACGCACATTGATCAAGACCTGAGGGCACTTACGCAGCGCCTGGCGCGCCTGGGCGAGCCCTTCGTCGCGATCCTTCAAGGCCATCAGCACCTGCAACGCAGCAATGATTGCATCACCGGTGGTGGTGTGATTGAAGCAAACGATATGCCCGGAGTTTTCACCCCCGACCTTCCAGCCGCGCTCCAACAGGTCGGCAATCACGTAGCGGTCACCGACATTGGCCCGTACAAACGGGATTTTCAGCTCTTCCAGGGCCAGTTCCAACCCCAGGTTACTCATCAGTGTGCCCACTACCCCGCCCTGCAGGATGTCACGCTCGTGCAGATCACGGGCAATGATGAACAACAGCTCATCACCGTCGACGATCGCCCCCGTGTGATCAACCATCAGCACCCGATCGCCATCGCCATCGAAGGCAATACCCAGGTCAGCATGCTCAGCCAGGACCGCAGCCTGCAGCTGTCCCATATGGGTCGAGCCGCAGTTGTCATTGATGTTCAGGCCATTGGGCTGTGCAGAGAGCACCACCACTTCGGCGCCGAGCTCGCGAAAGACACTCGGCGCAACCTTGTACACCGCGCCGTGGGCGCAATCGATGACAACTTTCAGCCCGGAAAAGCTAGTGCCGGTGGGCACACTGCTTTTGCAGAACTCAATGTAGCGACCGGACGCATCATTGATACGCGACACTTTGCCGATCTTGCTCGACTCGACCACAGTCATCGGGGTATCGAGCAGCTCTTCGATCATCAGCTCGATTTCGTCCGGCAGCTTGGTACCCTGCCCGGAGAAAAACTTGATGCCGTTATCGTCATGGGGATTGTGCGAGGCGCTGATCACAATGCCGGCTTCGGCATGAAAGGTACGCGTCAGGTAGGCGATGGCGGGCGTAGGCATCGGCCCCAGCAGCATTACATCAGCCCCGGCGGACGTCAGCCCGGCCTCGAGAGCCGATTCGAACATGTATCCGGAGATACGCGTGTCCTTGCCGACCAGGACTTTGCAGGCACCCATTTTCCGGAACGCCATACCCGCAGCCCAGCCGAGCTTAAGCATGAAATCAGGAGTAATCGGGTAGGTACCGACCCGACCACGAATACCGTCGGTGCCAAAATATTTTTTAGTCATAAGTACTCCAACATTCTTATTCGGCTGATTCTACCGCTGCGATCATTCGCACTACGTCCACAGTTTCAGCGACGTCATGCACGCGCAGGATTCGCGCGCCCTTGACCATCGCCAGCGCCGCCAACGCGAGGCCGCCATGCAGTCGTTCGCCCACCGGGCGATTAAGCGCTTGCCCAATCATGCTTTTGCGCGACACCCCAACCAGCAGTGGGCACCCCAACGCACGCAGGGCCTCCATATGCTTGAACAGGCTCAAATTGTGCTGCAGGTTTTTCGCGAATCCAAATCCGGGATCCAGAATGATCCGCTCGGCAGGGATACCGACCGCAGCACACTGCGCCATGCGCTCGGCGAGAAAGTCTGCGACTTCCCGCGTTACATCAGCATAGTGAGGATTGTCCTGCATATCCCCCGGCTCACCCAGCATATGCATCAGGCACACCGGCAGACCGGTAGCCGCAGCAGCATCCAGCGCACCGTCTCGCCGCAGCGAGCGAACATCATTGATCAGTCCCGCACCCAGGCGCGCCGTTTCACGCATGACCGCAGGCGTGGAGGTATCGACCGAAATAATCACATCTAGTTCACAGTGTATTCGCTCGACAATCGGCGCTACCCGCTCGAGCTCCTCCAGCGGTGAGACCGCCCGCGCACCCGGCCGGGTCGACTCACCACCGACATCAATCAAGGTAGCGCCCGCGGACACCATTGCCTCAGCATGCCTCAGCGCAGCATCAAGCTGACTGAAACGACCGCCGTCGGAGAAAGAATCAGGAGTGACATTCAGAATGCCCATGACATGCGTATGGGCCAAATCAAGAACCCGGTTGCCGCAAGGCAACCGGGTCGAGGACTGTGCAAGAGTCATTTCAAACCTTAGACGTCAGCAGCCGGGCCGCCGATAGGGGTTTGCGGACGCTCATCCTGAACCACAGGAGGCGTACCGGAAGTGCCGGTACCACCGGACCAGTCACGCGGCTCACGCGGCGTGCGACCGGCCATGATGTCGTCGATCTGATCAGCATCGATGGTTTCGTACTTCATCAGCGCATCAGCCATCGCGTCGAGCTTGTCGCGGTTGTCCGTCAGGATCTGCTTCGCGGTGCCGTAGCACTGGTCAATGATGCTGCGCACTTCGGAGTCGATCAGCTTCGCCGTCTCGCCCGAGAAACTGGCGTGTTGACCGCCGCCGCCACGACCGAGGAATACTTCACCCTCTTCTTCGGCGTACATCAGGGGACCAAGCTTTTCCGACAGGCCCCACTTGGTCACCATATTCCGGGCAATCTGGCTGGCACGCATAATATCGTTCGAGGCACCGGTGGTGACGCCGTCGAAGCCCAGAGTCATCTCTTCGGCGATACGGCCGCCATACAGCGAACAGATCTGGCTGATCAGCGCACGTTTGGACAGGCTGTAGCGATCTTCTTCCGGCAGGAACATGGTCACACCCAGCGCACGACCACGAGGAATGATCGAGACCTTGTAGACCGGATCGTGCTCAGGCACGACACGACCGACGATCGCGTGACCCGCTTCGTGATAAGCGGTGTTCTGCTTTTCTTTCTCGGACATGACCATGGATTTGCGCTCGGCGCCCATCATGATCTTGTCCTTGGCCAGTTCGAATTCCTTCATCTCGACGATGCGCTTGCCGGTACGGGCAGCGAACAGCGATGCCTCATTCACCAGGTTGGCCAGGTCGGCACCGGAGAAGCCCGGGGTACCACGAGCGATCACCGCCGGAGCAACGTCGTCACCCATCGGCACTTTACGCATGTGAACCTTGAGGATCTGCTCGCGACCACGGATGTCTGGCAGGCCGACCACTACCTGGCGGTCAAAACGGCCCGGACGCAGCAACGCCGGGTCGAGTACGTCCGGACGGTTGGTCGCGGCAATGACGATGATGCCGTCATTCATCTCGAAGCCGTCCATCTCCACCAGCAACTGGTTGAGGGTCTGCTCACGCTCGTCGTGACCACCACCCATGCCGGCACCACGATGGCGACCGACAGCGTCGATTTCATCGATGAAGATGATGCAAGGTGCGTGTTTTTTCGCCTGCTCGAACATATCGCGAACACGGCTGGCGCCCACACCGACGAACATTTCGACGAAGTCGGAACCGGAGATAGTGAAGAACGGCACCTTGGCTTCGCCGGCAATGGCCTTGGCCAGCAGGGTCTTACCGGTACCTGGCGGGCCAACCATCAGTACGCCACGGGGAATACGGCCACCCAGGCGCTGGAACTTGCCCGGATCACGCAGGAACTCAACCAGTTCGCCAACTTCTTCCTTGGCTTCATCGCACCCTGCGACGTCGGCCAGGGTGGTTTTCACCTGATCTTCGGAGAGCAGGCGTGCCTTGCTCTTGCCGAAGCTCATCGGCCCGCCCTTGCCGCCTGCACCGCCCTGCATCTGACGCATGAAGAACATGAACACGGCGATGATCACCAGGATCGGGAAGCTGGCAACCAGCAGCTGGGTCCAGATGCTTTGCTGTTCAGGCTGCTTGCCTTCAACTGCCACATGGTTGTCCACGAGGTCGCCGATCAGACCGTTGTCCTGAATAGCCGGACGAATGGTCTTGAAGCTGTCGCCATCAGTGCGCTTGCCAGTGATGACATAGCCATCCACAGCTACGCGCTCGACCTTGCCATCCTTGACCTGCTGGATGAAGTCGGAATAGTTGAGGGTCTGCGGCTCGTTAGGGCTGGAGAAGTTGTTCATCACCGTCACCAGGACAGCCGCGATGATCAACCACAGGATAAGATTCTTTGCCATATCGTTCAATTAACTACCCTCTGAAGCAAGCTCCGCAACTGGCGCGCGCTTCGCATGATATTCACCGGCCTAACTTACTACATTACCTACAGCTCTGGCAGGCGCCGTCTGTAACCCTTTGTGAAACACTTTCTACACAATATTCGCTAATGCTTGTGAGACGAAATATTAAAAACCTATCACCCCGCAAAAAATCGCGCCTTACTCACTCCGGCCACGGTAGCCCCAAGCCAGCATGTATTGCTCGCGGGAACTGCCACGGGAAGAGTCCGGCTTGATCATCTGGACCTTGTCGAATTTCCGACGAGCGTCCTTCACGTAAGCATCAAACCCTTCACCCTGAAAAACCTTGATCACGAAATTGCCACCGGGCTTGAGTATCCGAGCCGCCAAATCAAGCGCCAGCTCGCAAAGAAACATGGCTTTTGGCATGTCAACTTCAGGCGTACCACTCATATTGGGGGCCATATCGGAAATCACAAGGTCCACCGGCGAATTACCCACAGCTTCAAGAATCTGAGCGAGCACTGCGTCCTGGGTGAAGTCACCCTGGATAAAAGTCACGTCCGGAATGCTGTCCATTTCCAGGATATCCGAGGCGATCAGACGCCCCTGACCACCAATCAGCCGACTAGTGACCTGCGACCAGCCACCGGGCGCTGCCCCCAGGTCGACAACAGTCATGCCGGGACGGATCAGCTTGTATTTCTCCTGGACCTCCAGAAGCTTGTAACTCGCACGGGAGCGGTAGCCATCCTTCTGCGCCTGCTTCACATAGGGATCATTGACATGTCTTTTCAGCCAACCAAGGCTTGTCTTGGAACGCGCCATTGGGCACCTCGATAATAAGGGTCGTGATTAATTGGGCGGATCCACGAACCCTCGGGTAAAATGGCCGCCATTTTACAGAATCCAGACGAAAGGGTCAGATTATGCCGCTCACTCAAGAGCAGAAGAAACAGTACAAATCCATTGGCCACCATCTGAAACCAGTTTTGACTGTGGCTGACAACGGTTTGACTGAAGGTGTGTTAGCCGAACTGGAACGCGCTTTGGCGGATCACGAGCTGATCAAAATCAAGCTAAACATCCTCGATCGCGAGTCGCGCCTGGCGCACATTGCAGAACTGTGCAAGGTCGGCAAAGCGGATCTGGTACAGGTCATCGGCAAGATGGCACTGGTTTACCGCAAGAACTTCAGCGTCAACAAGCAGCTGTCGAACGTTCATCGCTTCAAGTGATGAAAAGGGTCAAGGGTGTGCTTCGCGCACCCTGCCACTCCACCCCGGCACCGGCTGCACCACCAGAACCAGCCCGGAAAATCCTAGCACCAGATAACTGAACACCTGCCAGCGCTGCGCATCCGGCCAGCCAACACGCACTGCGACAAACATCGCACACGCATACAGCGCCATCAACAGCACCTGCCCGCGAAAATCCCGCCATAGACTGGCAAGGCCCTTGGCCTGTACCAGCACCAAAGCCTGAAAAATCACGCATGCGGCGGAAAAACCCACCACCAGCACTTCAAATGCACTGGCGACTTCATCGATCAGCAGCGGCGCCAGGCCAATCTTGCCCAACACCGGCTGCAGACCTATATGCAGCAGCCACAGGCCGCCAACCCACAACATCTGGGTCAGCTGCCAAAGCATTGCGCCCGCACGCAGCGGGCGCCAGCCTTCAGATATGGCGGACTTCGACAATCTCATACTCGATCACGCCACCAGGCGTCTTGACCGCCACCACATCACCCTCTTCCTTGGCAATCAAGGCGCGGGCCAAGGGCGAACCGACGGAAATCTTGCCGAGTTTGAAGTCAGCCTCGTCCTCACCCACGATGTGGTAAGTAACGCGCTCATCCGTCTCGACGTTGGCGATTTCCACGGTAGTGCCGAAAATCACTTTGCCGGTGTGCGGGATGCTCGTGACATCGATGATGACCTGGTTCTGAATCCGGCCTTCAATGTCACGAATCCGCGCCTCGACCATACCCTGCTGCTCGCGGGCAGCGTGGTACTCAGCATTTTCCTTCAAGTCACCCAACTCACGGGCCGTACCGATGTCCTGGCTAAGCTTTGGACGTACGACCTTGGTCAGGTGAGCGTGCTCTTCTTCCAGGGCGCGCGCGCCCTGGACGGTCATTGGGTATTTGATCATGCCTTCAATCCTGCGTGTAGATCCTGCAAGCGGCGCACGGTCTTCTCGGGACCGAACTTCAACGCTTCGCAGATGGCTTCGCCAGCAGCAATGGTGGTGGTGCAGTAGATCTTGTGCTGCAAGGCATTACGACGAATGGAATAGGAGTCAGCGATCGACTGACGACCTTCAGTGGTGTTGATGATCAGCGTGACTTCGTCATTTTTGATCATGTCGACCACGTGCGGACGACCTTCGGTCACCTTGTTCACACGACGTACTTTCAGGCCTGCGGCCTCGATCAGCTTGGCAGTCCCGGCAGTGGCAACCACTTCGAAGCCCAAGTTGATCAGATCACGCGCCACGCCTGCAACCAGCGGCTTGTCGTCGTCACGCACGCTGATGAACGCGGTACCGCCGGTCGGCAGTACTTCGCTGGCGCCCATCTGGGCCTTGGCGAACGCTTCACCGAAGGTGTCACCCACACCCATCACTTCACCCGTGGACTTCATCTCTGGGCCAAGGATTGGGTCAACGCCAGGGAATTTGGCGAATGGGAACACCGCCTCTTTCACGCTGTAGAAGTTAGGAATGATTTCCTTGGTGAAGCCGATTTCCTTCAGGGTCTTACCGGCCATCACGCGAGCCGCGATCATGGCCAGGGAAACACCGATGCACTTGGACACGAACGGCACGGTACGCGAAGCACGCGGATTGACTTCGATCACGTAGATGTCGTCGCCCTGCAGCGCCAACTGTACGTTCATCAAGCCAACCACGCCCAGTTCCAGGGCCATTTTTTTGACCTGTTCGCGCATCTCGTCCTGGATGTGTGCCGGCAGCGAGTACGGCGGCAGCGAGCACGCAGAGTCACCGGAGTGAACGCCGGCCTGCTCGATGTGCTGCATGATCGCGCCGATCACCACGTCGGTGCCGTCGCAGACCGCATCCACGTCCATTTCGATGGCGCAGTTGAGGAAGTGGTCGAGCAGTACCGGGCTGTCGTTGGACACTTTCACCGCGTCACGCAGGTAGCGCTTGAGCTCTTCTTCTTCGTAGACGATTTCCATCGCACGGCCGCCCAGCACATAGGACGGACGCACCACCAGCGGGTAACCGATCTTGCCGGCGGCGCGAATGGCTTCGTCTTCGCTGCGCACGGTGGCGTTAGGCGGCTGACGCAGATTCAGGCGCTCGACCATCTGCTGGAAGCGCTCACGGTCTTCGGCGCGGTCGATGGCGTCAGGGCTGGTGCCGATGATCGGTACGCCGGCCTCTTCAAGGGCGCGCGCCAGTTTCAGCGGGGTCTGGCCGCCGTACTGGACGATCACACCTTTTGGCTTCTCGACGCGGACGATTTCCAGCACATCTTCCAGGGTCACTGGCTCGAAGTACAGGCGATCGGAAGTGTCGTAGTCAGTGGAAACGGTTTCCGGGTTGCAGTTGACCATGATGGTCTCGTACCCGTCGTCGCGCAGCGCCAGTGCCGCGTGAACGCAGCAGTAGTCGAACTCGATGCCCTGGCCGATACGGTTTGGACCGCCGCCCAGAATCATGATCTTGTCGCGACCCGATGGCGCAGCCTCGCACTCCTCCTCGTAGGTCGAGTACAGGTAGGCGGTGTCGGTGGCGAACTCGGCCGCGCAGGTGTCGACGCGCTTGTAGACCGGGTACACCTCGAGCTTGTGGCGGTGACGGCGCAGGGCCTTCTCGGTCACACCCAGCAGCTTGGCCAGGCGCATATCGGAGAAGCCTTTGCGCTTGAGACGGAACATCAGGTCGCGGTCGATGCTGGTCAGACCCAGGGTCTTGACCTTCTCTTCGTCCTTGATCAGATCTTCCATCTGCACCAGGAACCAACGATCGATCATGGTCATGCTGAAGATGTCGTCAACACTCATGCCGGCGCGCATTGCGTCCGCCACGTACCAGATACGCTCGGCACCCGGCACGGTCAGCTCGCGCTTGAGTACGCTCATGCTTTCCGGGTTGCTCAGGTCAACTTTCTCATCCAGGCCGCAGACGCCGACTTCCAGGCCGCGCAGGGCTTTCTGTAGGGATTCCTGGAAGGTCCGGCCGATGGCCATGACTTCACCAACCGACTTCATCTGCGTGGTCAGGCGCGCGTCAGCCTTGGCGAATTTCTCGAAGGCGAAGCGTGGCAGCTTGGTCACGACGTAATCGATGGACGGTTCGAAGGACGCCGGGGTCTTGCCGCCGGTGATGTCGTTCGACAGCTCATCGAGGGTGTAGCCCACCGCCAGCTTGGCCGCGACCTTGGCGATCGGGAAGCCGGTAGCCTTGGAAGCCAGTGCCGAGGAACGGGACACACGCGGGTTCATCTCGATGACAACCATGCGGCCTGTGTCCGGGCAGATGCCGAACTGCACGTTGGAACCACCGGTTTCCACGCCGATCTCGCGAAGTACCGCCAGGGAGGCGTTACGCAGGATCTGGTATTCCTTGTCCGTCAGGGTCTGTGCTGGCGCAACAGTGATCGAGTCACCGGTGTGCACGCCCATCGGGTCGAAGTTTTCGATCGAGCAGACGATGATGCAGTTGTCCTTCTTATCGCGGACAACCTCCATTTCGTACTCTTTCCAGCCGATCAGGGATTCGTCGATCAGCAGTTCCTTGGTCGGCGACAGGTCCAGGCCACGGGCGCAGATCTCTTCGAACTCTTCACGGTTGTAAGCGATACCACCACCGGTGCCGCCCATGGTGAAGGACGGACGGATAATGCACGGGAAGCCCAGCTTCTCGAGGACCGCATTGGCCTCTTCCATGCTGTGGGCGATACCGGAACGCGGGCAGTCCAGGCCGATGGATTTCATCGCCTTGTCGAAACGCGAACGGTCTTCAGCCTTGTCGATGGTGTCGGCGTTGGCGCCGATCATTTCCACACCGAATTTTTCCAGAACGCCTTCGCGCTCCAGGTCCAGGGCGCAGTTCAGCGCGGTCTGGCCGCCCATGGTCGGCAGCAGCGCGTCGGGACGCTCTTTCTCGATGATCTTGGCAACGGTCTGCCACTTGATCGGTTCGATGTAGGTGGCGTCGGCCATGGCCGGGTCGGTCATGATGGTGGCTGGGTTGGAGTTCACCAGGATGACGCGGTAACCCTCTTCGCGCAGGGCCTTGCAGGCCTGGGCGCCGGAGTAGTCGAATTCGCAGGCCTGGCCGATAACGATCGGGCCAGCGCCGAGAATCAGGATGCTTTTAATGTCTGTACGTTTTGGCATGGGTTTGTCACTCAAATCCGCAGGTCAGTCGGCAAGCCGTCTTGTTCAATCTGTGAAGCCTTGAGGGGGTCACCGCAGCGGTGACCACCCTCAGGCTTTGCTGCATCCAGGCCAGCGATCAGCGACGCTTGGCCATCTCGTTGATGAAGCGATCGAACAGTGGCGCTACGTCGTTCGGGCCAGGGCTGGCTTCAGGGTGACCCTGGAAGCTGAAGGCGCTCTTGTCGGTACGCTCGATACCTTGCAGGGTGCCGTCGAACAGCGATTTGTGGATCGCACGCACGTTGGCCGGCAGGGTCGCTTCGTCCACGGCAAAACCGTGGTTCTGACTGGTGATCATCACCACACCGCTGTCCAGGTCCTGAACCGGGTGGTTGGCACCGTGGTGGCCGTGGCCCATTTTCAGGGTCTTGGCGCCGGAGGCCAGGGCCAGCAGTTGGTGACCGAGGCAGATACCGAACACCGGGATCTCGGTTTCAAGGACTTCCTTGATTGCCTGGATCGCGTAGTCGCAAGGCTCCGGGTCACCCGGGCCGTTGGACAGGAACACGCCGTCTGGCTTGAGAGCCAGGACGTCGGCCGCCGGGGTTTGCGCCGGCACCACCGTCACACGGCAGCCGCGCTCGACCAGCATGCGCAGGATGTTCAGCTTGACGCCGTAGTCGTAGGCCACCACGTGATGGGGCAGTTCGCTGGCCTCGATGGTCGCATGGCTGTCGGTTTTCAAGTCCCAGACAGTCGAGCGCCATTCATATTGCTCTTTGGTGCTGACGACTTTCGCCAGGTCCATACCCTTCAGGCCCGGGAAACCGCGAGCCGCTGCCAGAGCAGCTTCTTCAGAGATGTTGTCACCAGCCATGATGCAACCGTTCTGCGCGCCTTTCTCACGCAGGATGCGTGTCAGGCGGCGAGTGTCGATACCAGCGATAGCCACTACATTGTTGGCTTTCAGGTAATCGGACAGGGACATGGTGTTACGCCAGTTGCTCGCAACCAGCGGCAGGTCACGAATGACCAGCCCGGCAGACCAAACGCGGTCGGACTCAGCATCTTCTGGCGTGGTGCCAGTGTTGCCGATGTGCGGGTAAGTCAGGGTAACGATCTGTTGGGCGTAGGAAGGATCGGTAAGGATTTCCTGATAGCCGGTCATGGCGGTGTTAAACACCACCTCACCAACGGTTTGACCGTCGGCTCCAATGGCTTCGCCGCGAAAAATGCTGCCATCAGCAAGGGCGAGTATGGCTGGCTTAGTCAAGAAGACCTCCCGTAAATAAAGCCTGAAGGGGCGATCGCAGGTTGTAAAAAAGCGGAGTGACGTATGGACACGTCACCCCGCTTCTTCACTGAATTATTCTGCGCGCTTTTAGTGGACACACTAAAGCTGTAGCTTACAGAAAAAGGCTTTTTTGGTCTACCGCCAATGAGCCTGAAAGACTAGAGAATGCGACAGGGCGTCGCTTGGCGGGGAAAAACGGGCTCGAACGCAGGGTTCGAACCCGATTTCGGGCGCATCTTACCGCAGATCGAGCACGTCTTGCATGTCATACAGACCTGGCTCGCGACCATCGAGCCATAGCGCAGCACGCACCGCCCCCTTGGCAAAGGTCATGCGACTGGAAGCCTTGTGGGTCACTTCCAGGCGCTCGCCCTCGCAGGCGAACAGCACCGTGTGATCACCCACCACATCACCACCGCGAACAGTGGCAAAGCCGATGGTGTCGCGCTCACGGGCCCCGGTATGGCCTTCACGCCCGTACACCGCGACCTTCTGCAAGTCGCGCCCCAGCGCATCGGCAATCACCTCACCCATACGCAGGGCCGTACCGGATGGCGCATCGATCTTGTGCCGGTGATGGGCCTCGATGATCTCGATATCGGCATCGTCACCCAACACCCGCGCCGCCATGTCCAGCAGCTTGAGCGACAGGTTGACCCCAACGCTGAAGTTGGCTGCAAAGACGATCGGAATGTCCTTGCCCGCCTCGGCCAACACCTGCTTCTGCGCGGCGTCCAGGCCGGTTGTTCCGATGACCATGGCCTTGCCTGCCTTGCGGCAGAACGCCAGGTTCTTGAGCATGACTTCCGGCAGCGTGAAGTCGATCAACACATCGAACTCTTCAGCCACGGCATCCAGGTTGCCCACCAGGGGCACCCCGATTCGACCCAGCGACGCCAGCTCACCGGCATCCACGCCAATCAACGTGCTGCCAGGGCGCACGATGGCCGCCGTCAGGCCGGTGAGCGGTGCGCGTTGCTGCACCGCCTCCACCAGAATCTTGCCCATGCGCCCAGCAGCGCCCATCACAGCTATACGTCGCATACCAGATTCCTTACAGGTCGCCGAAGAAACGCTTCACACCTTCGAACCAGCCAGTGGTTTTCGGCGAGTGGCTGTTGTCATCCGCCAAGGAGCTGCGGAACTCTTCCAGCAATTCACGCTGACGACGACTCAGGTTGACCGGCGTCTCGACCGCCACACGGCACATCAGGTCACCGGCACCACCGCCACGCACAGGCGCCACGCCTTTGCCACGCACCCGGAACTGCTTACCGGTCTGCGTACCCTCAGGGATCTTCAGCTTGACCCGACCATCGAGGGTCGGAATCTCCAGCTCGCCACCCAGGGCAGCATCGACAAAGCTGATCGGCACTTCGCAGAACAGGTGCTTGCCGTCGCGCTGGAAAATCGAGTGCTCACGCACATTGATCACCACGTACAGGTCACCAGTCGGCCCACCCTGGGTCCCTGCCTCACCCTCACCCGACAGGCGGATGCGGTCGCCGGTGTCCACACCCGCCGGCACTTTCACCGACAGGGTCTTGTACTCTTCGACACGCCCTTCGCCGTTGCAGGAGTTGCACGGGTCGGAAATGATCTTGCCCTGGCCGTGGCAGCGCGGGCAGGTTTGCTGCACCGAGAAGAAACCTTGCTGCATGCGCACCTGGCCGATACCGCCGCAGGTTGGGCAGGTCACGGGCGAGGAGCCCTTCTTGGCGCCCGAGCCATCGCACGGCTGGCAGTTGACCAGGGTCGGAACCCGGATATTCACGGTCGTGCCGCGCACCGCTTCTTCCAGATTCAGCTCCAGGGTGTAGCGCAGGTCGCTGCCGCGCTGCGCGCCGCCACGGGAACCGCCACGACCACCACCAAAGAAATCACTGAACACATCACCAAAGATGTCAGAGAAGTTCTGCCCGCCAAAACCAGCTCCGCCGCCGCCCATGCTTGGGTCGACACCCGCATGACCATACTGGTCGTACGCCGCGCGCTTGCTGGAATCGGACAGCACTTCGTAGGCCTCGTTGGCCTCTTTGAACATTTCTTCCGACGCTTTGTCGTCAGGATTACGGTCCGGGTGGTGCTTCATCGCCAAGCGACGATAGGCCTTCTTCAGGTCCGCTTCGCTCGTGCCACGCTCGACACCCAACACTTCGTAATAGTCACGCTTTGCCATAAGTCTTTGCACTCTTAAGGACGTCCGGCAAACCCCTCCTGAGCCTTGCCAAACTCGTTGAGCCCCAATACAGGCCCGGACCCAACTCACGTCAATTCAACGATCCTGGTCTTTGATTCGATACGGTACTTGCGGCTCGAAAAGCAGGAGCATTCCCGGCCATACCACCCACAGGCGAACGTTGTCGCATGGGGTAAAAATTCGTGTACTCCAGACACGCCAACGCGGGAGCAAGCTCCCGCGCGGCGACATCCTACCAGTCACCGCACAAAGGCAGTCAACCGGCCGACCAACAACTTACTTGTGGTCTTTGACTTCTTCAAACTCAGCATCGACAACGTCGTCAGCCTTTTGCGCCGATTCACCTTGCGGTGCTGCGCCTTCAGCAGGCTGAGCCTGTTCGGCGTACATCTTCTGCGCCACTGGCGCGGAGACTTTCGACAACTCTTCAACCTTGGCTTCGATGGCAGCCTTGTCGTCGCCTTTGACGGCGGCTTCCAGGGCAACCACTGCAGCTTCGATGGCAGCCTTCTCTTCGGCAGTCACTTTGTCGCCAGCGTCTGCGACCATCTTGCGAGTCGAATGCACCAGCGCGTCACCCTGGTTACGGGCGGACGCCAGCTCTTCGAACTTGCGGTCTTCGTCAGCGTTGGTTTCAGCATCACGAATCATCTGCTGAATTTCTTCCTCGGACAGACCGGAGTTGGCCTTGATCACGATCGACTGAGTCTTGCCGGTGGCCTTGTCCTTGGCGCCTACGTGCAGGATGCCGTTGGCGTCGATGTCGAAGGTCACTTCAATTTGTGGCACGCCACGTGGTGCTGGCGGAATCTCGGCCAGGTCGAACTTGCCCAGGGACTTGTTCTGGGCAGCTTGCTTACGCTCGCCTTGCAGCACGTGAATGGTCACGGCGCCCTGATTGTCGTCAGCAGTCGAGAACACTTGCGATTTCTTGGTAGGAATCGTGGTGTTTTTCTCAATCAGCGCGGTCATCACGCCACCCATGGTTTCGATACCCAGGGTCAGCGGGCTGACGTCGAGCAGCAGAACGTCTTTCACGTCACCGGCCAGTACCGCGCCCTGGATAGCAGCACCCATGGCAACCGCTTCGTCCGGGTTCACGTCTTTACGGGCTTCTTTACCGAAGAAATCGGTAACAGCCTTCTGCACCAGAGGCATACGGGTCTGACCGCCGACCAGGATCACGTCGTTGATCGCGCCAACGTCGATACCCGAGTCTTTCAGCGCAATGCGGCAAGGCTCGATGGTGCGTTGAACCAGGTCTTCTACCAGCGCTTCCAGCTTGGCGCGGGAGATTTTCACGTTCAAGTGCTTAGGACCAGTCGCGTCTGCAGTGATGTACGGCAGGTTGACGTCGGTCTGCAGGCTCGAAGACAGCTCGATCTTGGCTTTCTCAGCGGCTTCTTTCAGGCGCTGCATGGCCAGCGGGTCACCCTTGAGGTTCATGCCGCTTTCTTTCTTGAATTCGTCAACGAGGTAGTCGATCAGACGAATGTCAAAGTCTTCACCGCCCAGGAACGTATCACCGTTGGTGGCCAGTACTTCGAACTGGTGCTCGCCATCGACTTCGGCAATTTCGATCACCGAAACGTCGAAAGTACCGCCACCCAGGTCATAAACGATCACCGTGTGATCGCCCTTGGCCTTGTCCATACCGTACGCCAGCGCAGCTGCGGTGGGTTCGTTGATGATGCGTTTTACGTCCAGACCAGCAATACGGCCGGCGTCTTTGGTCGCCTGACGCTGACTGTCGTTGAAGTAAGCAGGAACGGTGATGACCGCTTCAGTCACTGCTTCGCCGAGGTAGTCTTCGGCAGTTTTCTTCATTTTCTTGAGGATTTCAGCCGAGATCTGTGGCGGCGACATTTTCTGGCCGTTCACTTCAACCCAGGCGTCGGCATTGTCTGCCTTGACGATCTTGTAAGGGACCATCTGGATGTCTTTCTGAACCACTTCTTCTTCGAAGCGACGACCGATCAAACGCTTCACCGCGTACAGGGTGTTATGCGGATTGGTCACTGCCTGACGCTTGGCCGACTGGCCAACCAGGATTTCGCCATCGTTGGCGTAGGCCACGATCGACGGCGTGGTACGCGCGCCTTCGGCGTTCTCGATAACTTTTACGTTGCCGTTTTCAAGGATGGAGACGCAGGAGTTGGTAGTCCCCAGGTCGATACCGATAATTTTGCCCATGTTAACTCTCCCGAAACTTTGGATTTGGTTGCCGCAGCAGTGGTGGCTAACTGCGGTAGCACTTAAACGCTTGACTTATAAATGGGGGCCTTGCGGCGGATTTCAAGCCTGCTCGTCAATCGAGGGCGAAACCGGCGCCGGGGCCTTGCTGACCACAACCATGGCCGGGCGCAGCAGGCGACCGTTAAGCACGTAGCCCTTCTGAAACACCTTCAATACGCTGTTGGGTTCCATGTCGGCGCTTTCCTGCATGGCCATCGCCTGATGGTGCTCAGCGTTGAACGGCTCACCTTCCGGATCGATCGCTTCCAACTGATAACGCTTCAGGGTGTCCTGGAACATTTTCAGGGTCAGCTCGATCCCTTCACGCATCGGGCGGATGCTTTCGTCGTCCGGGTTGGACAACTCCAGGCCGCGCTCCAGGCTGTCGATGATCGGCAGCAGGTCGCCAGCGAATTTTTCCAGTGCGAACTTGTGAGCCTTCTCTACATCCTGCTCGGCGCGACGGCGGACGTTCTGCAGATCAGCCGCAACACGCAAAGCCTGATCCTGAGCGCCAGCCAGTTGCTCTTCGAGCACTTGTACACGAGCCACCAGGTCTTCACCCGATGCTTGGGGAGCCTGATTGGCGTCTAGATTTTGCGTATCCAGCGTCTGTTCGTCAGCCATAGATTTCTCCTTTCAAAATCGTGCGCGAACTCGACTCGCGCTTCTGCTCCGGTATATGGGGTCGCAATTTGCAGGTTCAAGGGCCTGCTCCGTACAGAAGCGCATTACCCCTACAAAAACCACTGAATTGGTCTGGTGCCTGGTTTTAAAAAAACAGCGACACCAAGCAAATCGAGCTAAACGAGGGCATTGTCAGGGGCAAATAAACTACTGTATAAATAACCAGACCTTAAGCCTGGGAGCGGCCTTTATGCTGGTGCACCTGTCCGTACACAACTACGCCATCGTTGAACATCTCGATCTCGAGCTTGATCGCGGGATGAGCGTGATCACAGGGGAAACCGGCGCCGGCAAGTCGATCATGCTCGACGCCCTGGGCCTGACCCTGGGCGATCGCGCCGACAGCGGCGTGGTACGCCCGGGCGCGGAAAAGGCCGACATCCTCGCCACCTTCGACCTGGTCGACATCCCCGAAGCCCGCACCTGGCTGGCCGAGCGTGACCTGGACAACGATGGCCCGTGCATCCTGCGCCGGGTCATCACCGCCGAGGGTCGCTCGCGCGGCTATATCAATGGCACGCCCTGCCCCCTTGGTGACCTCAAGGCCCTCGGCGAACTGCTGATCGACATCCACAGCCAGCACGAACACCAGTCACTGCTCAAAACCGACACCCACCGCCGCCTGCTGGACGAATACGCCGGCGCCACCGACCTGGCCCGCCAGGTCCAACTGGCCGCCCAACGCTGGCGCCAGACCCGCCAGGAGCTTGAGCGCCTGTCCAACTCCGGCGACGAACAACGTGCTCGCCACCAGTTGCTCAGCTATCAGCTCGAAGAGCTGGAAAACCTCGGGCTCGGCGACAACGAACTGGAGCAGCTTGAGCAAGAGCATAAAAACCTGACCAACGCGGAAACCCTGCTGGGTATTTGCCGACAGGTGGTCGAGCAATGCAGCGAAAGTGATTCCGGCAATGTGCTGAACGCCCTGACCGCCAGCCTCAATCGCCTGTCCAGCGTCAACAACACGGTCAACGCCCTGGGCGAAGCCACCAACCTGCTCACCAGCGCCCAGATCCAGGTCGAAGAAGCGGTCGGCGAACTGAACCGTTTCCTCGACAACTTCGACGCCGACCCGGCACGCCTGCAACAACTCGAAGAGCGCCTGGACACCATCTATACCCTGGCACGCAAACACCGGATCCAGCCCACTGAGGTCGCCGACCTCCAGCAACGGCTGCTGGACGAGCTCGAAACCCTGAATGCCAACGATGAATCCATCGAGCGCCTCAGCGAAGAATTGGGGGCATTTGCCCGCCACTATCAAGAAAAAGCCCGGGAGCTGAGTGACTTGCGCCACCAGGCCTCCTCCAACCTGGCCCACGCGGTCGAGCAGGAAATCCAGCGCCTGGGCATGCCAGGCGGCCGTTTCAGCATCGAATTGCGCGCCAACACCAGCGCCGAGCTGCTGCCTAACGGCCTGGAACAGGTGGAGCTGCTGGTCAGCGCCAACCCCGGACAACCGCTCAAGGCACTGGCAAAAGTCGCCTCGGGTGGCGAGCTGTCGCGTATCAGCCTGGCGATCCAGGTGATCACCGCGCAAACCTCACGTATACCGACCCTGGTGTTCGACGAAGTGGACGTGGGCATTGGCGGCCCTACTGCGGAAATTGTCGGCCAACTGCTGCGCCGCCTTGGCGAGCGCGGTCAGGTGCTGACGGTCACGCACTTGCCGCAGGTGGCCTCCCAGGGGCATCAACACCTGTTTGTACACAAGGTCCGCGGCGACCAGGCCACACGCACCGCGGTATCCAAGCTGAGCAAGAACGAGCGAATAGAAGAAGTGGCACGAATGCTGGGGGGCATCGACCTGACCAAGGAATCCCTGGCTCACGCGAAAAAAATGGTGGTCACGGCCAAGAGTTGAATCGGCCAGATAGCACGAAGGCGACCCTTGGGTCGCCTTCGTTCGTTTCGCGGACCTGAGTCCGCGCGACATGCTTACTTTTTAGTACGTACGTACAGCACCAAGTTGTGATCCACCAACTCGAAACCGTGCTTCTCGACGATCGCCTTCTGAAGCTTTTCGATTTCTTCGTCGAAGAATTCGATCACTTCACCGGAATCCACATTGACCATATGGTCGTGGTGACCGCCGTCAGCCAATTCGAAGACCGCGTGGCCGCCGTCGAAGTTGTGACGGACCACAAGACCAGCCGCTTCGAATTGAGTCAGTACACGGTAAACCGTGGCCAGACCGACATCCTCGCCAGCTTCCATCAGTGCCTTGTAGACATCCTCGGCACTCATGTGACGCTGCTCGGCGGAATCGAGCATTTGCAGAATTTTGACCCGTGGCAGGGTCACTTTAAGGCCGGCTTTGCGTAGTTCGCTATTTTCAACCATGGTCAGCTTTCTCGCGATGCTGCTTCGCAGCTTCTCTTAATGCGGGTATGATCGGCGTTTACGTTGTCCCAGCCAAGATAGTGGAAGTCGCCCACCGATGCAAAACACCAAGCTCTTGCTAACCAGTTTCACCTTCGTGGGACTGCTCGCACTCGCCGGTTGTTCATTCCCCGGGGTTTACAAAATCGACATCCAGCAGGGCAATGTCGTCACGCAGGACATGATAGACCAGTTACGCCCGGGAATGACCCGTCGGCAAGTACGGTTTATCATGGGCAACCCTCTGCTGACCGACACGTTCCATGCCAATCGCTGGGATTACCTGTACAGCCTGCAGCCTGGTGGCGGTGAACGCCAACAGGAACGCATCAGCGTCATCTTCAATCCTGACGACCAACTCGTCAGCTTGTCGGGCGACTTCATGCCTGGCGTGAGCCGTGACGAAGCCCTGATGGGCAAGGACAGCGGCACCAGCGTGACCACCCCGGTGGAAAACGTCGAACAACCAAAACCCGAAAAACCGGTCAAGCCGGGCTCACTACTGGACCAGATCCAGAAGGACGTCGACGGCGTAGAAACCGTCCCAGTGCCAACACCAGAGCCGCTGGACACCACGCAGTAACATTATGCGACACAAGAAAAAGCCCGGCATGCCGGGCTTTTTTATTGCCTAAAATCCGCCATCACCACCACACAACAGGCCGAGCATTAGCCCGCTTGCCGCTGTTGATCCTGATCTCCCCGGCGAGGACTGCGTCCTCGAACGCAGCCTCGGCAGTTGCTACAGGAGGGGCTGGGTCACCGTGACCGCAGCAACGCATACCTACAACATCAAGACGCCTTAGCCCGCGCCGCCTTGGCCGCCCGCAACCGACGAACCTCCTTGGGATCAGCCAACAACGGCCGATAAATCTCAATACGATCCCCGGCCCGAACCAGGCAGTGCTCAGGATCGACCACCACCTTGCCAAAAATACCCACAGCGCAGCTCGCCAGATCCAGCTCCGGAAACTCCCCAGCTATCCCCGACAACCCCAGCGCCGCACGCACGCTGCACCCCGAAGGCACCTGAATCGCCAGCAAGACCTGGCGATCAACGGCGGCATACACCACCTCGACGTCCATCACCGACTCAGCCATGCAGTTGCTTGGCCCGCTGACAGAACGCGTCGACCAAGGTATTGGCGGCCTGATTGAACAGCGGCCCCAGCGTCGCCCGCACAATCGGCCCGGCGTAGTCGAACGTCAGGTCCAGGCTGATCTTGCAGGCCTTCTCGCCCAAGGGCTTGAACACCCAGACGCCATGCAACTGGGTGAAAGGCCCTTCCTCAAGGTTCATCTCGATCGAATGCCCCGGCACCAGCGTATTACGCGTGACAAAGTGCTGGCTCAGCCCACCCTTGGCCACCCCGACGCTGGCGCGCATATGCTCGGCGGAGCTTTCCATCACCTTGGACTCGGAACACCAGGGTAGGAACTCCGGATAACGCGCCACGTCATTGACCAAGTCATAAAGCGCTTGCGCCGGATACGGCAACAGGGCCGAACGTTGAATATGGGTCGTCATGTCAGCGTCACTTCCACAGCTGGGCGGCAAACACTACAAGAATGCCGATGGGCGCCACATAGCGCATCAAAAACAAGGTCAGGGCAAACAGCGCCGGGTTGCGGATCGACAATTCGTCGCGCACCGCTCCCCGATTCATGACCCAACCCGCAAACACCACAAAACACAATCCACCGAGCGGCAACATGATCCGCGAGGTGAAGAAATCGATCACACCAAAGAAATCCAGGCCGCTGTGCGCACCCCATTGGTAGAGGTGGAACCCGGCGCCGTCGTTCACAAAAAACTTGGCCTGCTTCCAGATATTGAAGGAAAACACCGTCCCCAGGCCAACAAACCAGCAACTGAAGGCCAGCCAGAACGTCACCCAGCCACGGCGGATTTTCGTCCGCTCAACCAAGTACGCGACCATGGGTTCGAGCAGCGAGATCGCCGAACTCCAGGCAGCAATGGCCACCAGGACAAAAAACACCACCCCCATCACCTGGCCGAACGCCACATTACCAAAGGCAAACGGCAGGCTGACAAACATCAGCCCCGGGCCCTCACTCGGATTCAAACCGCCGGCAAACACAATCGGAAACAACGCCAGGCCGGCCAGCAGCGAAACAAAGGTGTCCAGCAGGGCAACCCCGACCACGGTGCCGGAGATCGACGAATCCTTGGGCAGATAAGCACCGTAGATCATGATCGAGCCAACGCCCACGCTCAGGGAAAAGAACGCATGCCCCATGGCGGGCAACAGGCCGCCAAGGACTTTCGCCGAATCGAAGTCGAACATGAAATGCACGCCTTCCATGAAATGCCCGGTGGTCATGCTGTAGCCCAGCAACACCAGGAGCATCACGAACAGCAGCGGCATCATGACTCGCAGGCTGCGCTCCAGCCCCGCCACCACGCCCTTGGCGATGACGGCCGCCGACAGCAACATGAACAGGCTATGCCAGAGTGTCAGGCGCCACGGGTTGGCAATCACCCCCTCAAAGTAGGCACCGACCTGATCGGCCGCCACACCCTGGAAATCCCCACGGCCCATACTGATGATGTAATCCAGGGACCAGCCACCGACCACACTGTAGAAAGACAGGATCAGCAACGCCGTGATCATCCCGGCAAATGCCCCCCAGGACCATTTCGCCGAATGCCCCGCCTCCAGCGCCAGCACCTTCAAGGCATTCGCCGGACTTTGCCGGGCCCGGCGGCCGATCAGGGTTTCCGCCAGCATCACCGGCAGGCCGATCAACGCGATACACGCCAGGAACACCAGGACAAACGCACCGCCGCCATAGACGCCGACCATGTAGGGGAATTTCCAGATGCTCCCCAGGCCCACGGCCGAGCCGGTTGCAGCGAGTATGAATACCCAACGGCTCGCCCAACTACCGTGGACTGAAACCTTGTCTGACGACATCGACTCTACGCCCAACCGCTAAAAAAGAGGGCGCATTGTCCGGGATTCACTCAATGCGCTCAAGCACGCAGGATCCCCGTAGCCGACTCGCGCGCAACTGCCTATAATGCCGCCCCTATGGCTAAACAGAAGAAACACCCAACAGGGACCATCGCGCAGAACAAAAAGGCGCGACACGATTACTTCATCGAACATCGGTTCGAGGCTGGTCTGGTCCTGGCCGGCTGGGAAGTAAAAAGTCTGCGGGCGAGCAAGCTGCAACTGGTAGACAGTTATGTGCTGCTCAAGGATGGCGAAGCCTGGCTGCTCGGCAGCCACATCACGCCCCTGATGACCGCCAGCACCCACGTCATTGCCGACCCGGTGCGCACTCGCAAATTGCTGCTCAACCGACGCGAGCTGGAAAAGCTGGCGGCTGCCGTGCAGCAAAAAGGCTATGCGTGCGTATGCCTGTCCTGGTACTGGAGCAAGCACATGGTCAAGTGCGAGATCGCTCTGGGCAAGGGCAAGAAGGAATACGACAAGCGCGATACCGAGCGCGAACGTGATGCCGGCCGCGAACTGCAACGTGCGGTGCGCAACAAGGGCAAGGAAGACTAACTCTTCGCCTTGACATGATCGTTCCCACGCCCTGCGTGGGAACGATCATGACTACATCCCCTTGCGCCGCTCCGCCCGAGCCTCGCGCTGCACCTGCTGACGTACCTCTTCCAGCACTTCCTGCACATACAGGATATGGCGGCTGGAAACCTCCCGCGCCTGCTCGGCGTGCCCCTCGATTATCGCCAGATACAGCTCCCGGTGCTGAGTGATCAGCATGTCGCGGGTTTCCGTGCGTTGCTGGTACATGCCGCCGATGTTGGTCACCACGTTGCGCTTGAGCAGATCGAACAGCCCACGAATGGTGTGCAGCAACACCGCATTGTGGCTGGCCTCGGCAATCGCCAGGTGAAACCTGGCATCCGCCGCCCCCTCCTCCGCCCGGCTCACTTCATCGTGGCGGGTGTAGCAGTCCTGCAGCTCATCGAACGCCGCCGTCAATCGCTGACGATCGACCTCGGTCGCCCGCAACGCCGCGTAGTAGGCGCATGAAGCTTCCAGGGTATGGCGAAATTCCAGCAAGTCACGCTGGGCTTCGGGGTTGCTCTCCAACAGGTGCAGCAGGGGATCGCTGAAGGTCGAGCCCAGGGATTCGACCACATAATTACCGCCGCCCTGGCGACTGACCAGCAAGCCCTTGGCCGTCAATTTCTGGATCGCCTCGCGCAGCGAAGGCCGCGACACCCCAAACTGCTCGGCCAAGGCGCGCTCTGCCGGCAGCCGCTCACCGGACTTCAGCGTGCCCTCGAGAATCATCCCCTCGAGCTGCTCGACAATATCGTCAGACAAACGGCGCTGACGAACCTGATCAAACCCCATAACTCATTCTCCACCATCCCGACGGCTCGCCGGGCTCTCTATTCTGGCCTATTGACGCCGCGCCAGCACCTACCAGAGCACATTTGATCAAGCGGATCAGATGGCCCCTGCACCGCTCATTCGACAAAAGTTTTAGGGCGGCAAATTGACACACCACCCACAAGGCTTTTAACCTAGCCCACAGCGATTGTAAATTGGTCTTACCAATTATCCAAGAACGCTTATCAGTGCCTGACCAACAACAATTAGGGGCCACCCCATATGCAAACCTGGCAACAGCTCTACAGCCCGCTCGGCAGTCTCGGCTTGTCCGCGCTCGCGGCCGTTATCCCCATCATATTTTTCTTCCTGGCCCTGGCCGTGTTCCGCCTCAAAGGACATGTCGCCGGCAGCATCACCCTGGCGTTGTCGATCCTGGTGGCAATCTTTGCCTTCCAGATGCCGGTCGACATGACGTTCGCCGCCGCCGGTTATGGCTTTGCCTACGGACTGTGGCCGATTGCCTGGATCATCGTGGCCGCCGTGTTCCTCTACAAACTGACGGTCAAGAGTGGCCAGTTCGAAGTGATCCGCAGCTCGGTGCTGTCGATTACCGATGACCAGCGCCTGCAAGTGCTGCTGATCGGCTTCTGCTTCGGCGCCTTCCTCGAAGGCGCGGCAGGCTTCGGTGCACCGGTGGCCATTACCGCCGCCCTGCTGGTGGGCCTCGGTTTCAACCCGCTGTACGCCGCCGGCCTGTGCCTGATTGCCAACACCGCCCCCGTGGCGTTTGGCGCGCTGGGCATCCCGATCATCGTCGCCGGTCAGGTCACGGGCATCGACGCCTTCAAGATCGGCGCCATGACCGGCCGCCAACTGCCGCTGCTGTCGCTGTTCGTGCCGTTCTGGCTGGTGTTCATGATGGACGGCATGCGCGGCGTGCGGGAAACCTGGCCCGCTGCCCTGGTGGCCGGCCTCAGCTTCGCCATCACCCAGTACTTCACCTCCAACTTCATCGGCCCGGAACTGCCGGACATCACCTCGGCCCTGGCCAGCCTGATTTCCCTGACCCTGTTCCTCAAGGTCTGGCAGCCTAAACGTGCCGCCGGCGCGCAGATCGCCGGTGTCACTTCGGACGCCGTGGTCACCGCCAGCGTCGGTGGTTTCGGGCAGAAACGCACCAGCGTGGTCTCGCCCTACAGCCTGGGTGAAATCATCAAGGCCTGGTCGCCGTTCCTGATCCTCACCGTACTGGTGACCATCTGGACCCTCAAGCCCTTCAAGGCGATGTTTGCCGCCGGCGGCTCGATGTACAGCTGGGTGTTCAACTTCGCCATCCCGCACCTGGACCAGATGGTGATCAAGGTTGCCCCGATCGTCACCAACCCGACGGCCATTCCTGCGGTGTTCAAGCTGGACCCGATTTCGGCCACCGGCACGGCGATTTTCTTCTCCGCACTGATCTCCATGTGGGTATTGAAGATCAATTTCAAAACTGGTCTGACCACTTTGAAAGAGACCTTCTACGAACTGCGCTGGCCGATCCTTTCGATCGGCATGGTGCTGGCCTTCGCCTTCGTCACCAACTACTCGGGCATGTCGTCGACCATGGCCTTGGTCCTGGCCGGCACCGGCGCAGCGTTCCCGTTCTTCTCACCGTTCCTCGGCTGGCTGGGCGTGTTCCTGACCGGTTCGGACACCTCCTCCAATGCCCTGTTCAGTTCGCTGCAAGCGACCACCGCGCACCAGATCGGTGTCAGCGACACCCTGCTGGTGGCCGCCAACACCAGCGGCGGCGTAACCGGCAAAATGATCTCGCCACAATCGATCGCCGTGGCCTGCGCTGCGACCGGCCTGGTGGGCAAGGAATCGGACCTGTTCCGCTTCACCCTCAAGCACAGCCTATTCTTTGCAACCATTGTCGGCCTGATCACACTGGCCCAGGCCTATTGGCTCACTGGCATGCTGGTGCACTAAGAAACAGCGAAAGAACCGACGCCGTAGCCCGCCTGCGGCGTCTGCAACTCACAACCCGGTCTGCAAGGTTGCTGAAAGCTTGTCGCTTTACAGTCAGCAACCGCAGCGGACGGATAACCGGCCGAGAGACACGCCTGATGAGCGAGCTTTTCTACAACGCCGTACCGAACGCGACACGTGTTGCCCCGCCACTGCCAGAACCGCGCCAGTACCCCAGCGTAAAACCGCCACGGGTCTACCTGTTCGGCACCTGCGTGGTCGACCTGTTTTATCCCGAGGCCGGGATGGACGCGATTCACCTGCTGGAGCGCGAAGGCATTCGCGTGGAGTACCCGCAAGGCCAAAGCTGCTGTGGACAACCGGCCTACACCTCGGGTTACACCGAGCAGGCACGGACCGTGGCACGCTCGCAACTGGCGTTGTTTGCCGGGGACTATCCGGTGGTGGTGCCGTCGGGTTCCTGCGCCGGCATGCTGCGCGAACACTACGCCGACTTGTTCAAGGACGAGCCGGAGACATTGAAGCAAGTCCAGGCGCTCGCCGCCCGGACCTATGAAATGGCCGAGTTCCTGCTGTTTGTCTGCAAAGTGCAACTCAAGGACAGCGGCGCACCGGTCAAGGTGGCCCTGCACACGTCGTGTTCGGCACGCCGCGAGATGAACACCCACCTGCACGGGCGCGAGTTGTTGGCGCAACTGAGCAACGTGGAACGGGTCAATCACGATCACGAAAGCGAATGTTGTGGCTTTGGCGGGACGTTCAGCGTCCGTATGCCAGACATTTCCGGCGCGATGGTGGCGGACAAGACCCGCTCGTTGAAGGAATCCGGCGCGCACCAGGTACTCAGTGCCGACTGCGGTTGCTTGATGAACATCAACGGCTCGCTGGAGAAACAGCAGGCAGCATTGCGCGGCCAACACCTGGCCAGCTTCCTCTGGCAGCGAACCGGAGGTACCCGATGAGCACTTCCACGATTATTCCGACGGTCAGCGTCGAAGAAGATTTTCGCGCCCGGGCCCACCAGGCTCTGGACGACAAGCAACTGCGAAACAACTTTCGCACTGCGATGGATTCACTGATGACAAAACGGGCAGCGTCCTTCAGCGATGCCCACGAAAGAGAACATTTGCGCGCGCTGGGCAATGCGGTCCGCGCCCGTGCGTTATCCAAGTTGCCCGACCTGCTCGAGCAACTTGAACAGAACCTGACCCGCAACGGTGTGACCGTGCACTGGGCGGAAACGGTGGACGAGGCCAATGGCATCGTCCTCAAGATCATCCACGCTCACGAGGCGCGGCAAGTGATCAAGGGCAAATCGATGGTCAGCGAAGAGATGGAGATGAACCATGTCCTCGCTGAACAGGGCATTGAATGCCTGGAATCGGACATGGGCGAGTTCATCGTCCAGCTCGACCACGAGAAGCCTTCACACATTATTATGCCGGCGATCCACAAGAATGCCGGTCAGGTCGCGTCCTTGTTCCACGACAAACTTGGCGTGGAGTACACCAAGGACGTTGACCAACTCATTCAGATCGGGCGCAAAGTCTTGCGCCAGAAATTCTTCGAAGCCGACATCGGCGTCTCCGGCGTCAACTTCGCCGTGGCGGAAACCGGTACCCTGCTGCTGGTGGAAAACGAAGGCAACGGCCGCATGTCGACCACCGTCCCACCGGTGCATATCGCCGTCACCGGGATCGAGAAAGTCGTCGAGAACCTGCGCGACGTGGTCCCGCTGCTGTCGCTGCTGACCCGCTCGGCCCTTGGCCAGCCGATCACCACCTACGTCAACATGATCTCCGGCCCGCGCCAGGCCCACGAGCTCGATGGCCCGCAAGAAGTGCACCTGGTGCTGCTGGACAACGGCCGCAGCCAGGCCTTCGCCGACAGCGAACTGCGCCAGACCCTCAACTGCATCCGCTGCGGCGCCTGCATGAACCACTGCCCGGTCTACACCCGCATCGGTGGCCACGCCTATGGCGAGGTCTACCCTGGGCCGATCGGCAAAATCATCACCCCGCACATGGTCGGCCTGGCGAAAGTCCCCGACCACCCGAGCGCGTCCTCCCTGTGTGGTGCCTGCGGTGAAGTGTGCCCGGTGAAAATCCCGATCCCGGCCCTGCTGCGCCGCCTGCGCGAAGAAAACGTCAAGGCGCCCGACAGCCCGCATCAAGTCATGCGCGGCCAGGGCAGCAAGTACTCGCGTAAAGAGCGTTTCATCTGGAACGCCTGGGCCAGACTCAACAGCTCGCCGACCCTGTATCGGCTGTTCGGCTTCTTCGCCACCCGCCTGCGCGCCCTCACGCCGAACAACCTTGGCCCCTGGACGCAAAACCACAGCGCGCCAAAACCGGCCGCCCGCTCACTGCACGACATGGCCCGCGAGCATCTGGGCAAACAGGGGGATCGCTGATGAGTGCCAAACAGAACATTCTCGCCAAGCTGCGCCATAGCCTGACGGGCACCACACCCGTGCCCGACCACTTCGATGAAGCGCTGGTGACCGAGCCCTACACCTACACCGCCGAGCAACGCATCCCACAACTGCGCAAGCTGATGGAAGCGGTGCACACCGAAATCCACCTGACCTCGGCGGACGGCTGGCCGGCATTGCTCGCGCAACTGCTGGCTGAGCGCCAATTGCCCAGCCTGTTGATCGCCCCGACCACCGCCCACGGGCAACGCGTCACCCAGCACTGGGCGCAACATCCCGGGTTGCCGACGCTCAAAGCCTACGACCGGCCGGTAGAGCAATGGAAAGCCGAGTTGTTCAACGACACCCCGGCCAGCCTGACCACGACCCTCGGCGCCATCGCCGCCACCGGTAGCCTGATCCTCTGGCCGACCCGCGAAGAACCGCGCTTGATGAGCCTGGTGCCGCCGGTGCATTTCGCCCTGCTCAAGGCCAGCGAAATCCGCGACAACTTCTATCAGGTACAACGCGAGTTCAACTGGGCCCAAGGCATGCCGACCAACGCGCTGCTGGTGTCCGGCCCATCGAAGACCGCCGATATCGAGCAAGTCCTGGCGTACGGCGCCCACGGTCCGAAAGACCTGGTGGTACTGATCCTGGAGGACCAATGACCCTACCGACGGCTTTCCTGCGCGATGTGCAGCAACTGATTCCCCACGAGCGACGCTTCGACGACCCGCTGTCGACGCTGGCCTTTGGCACCGACGCCAGCTTCTACCGGCTGATCCCGCAACTGGTGATCCGCGTCGAGTCCGAAGACGAAGTGGTCCGCCTGCTGCAACTGGCCCAGCGCGACCGCGTCCCCGTGACCTTCCGCGCGGCCGGCACCAGCCTGTCCGGCCAGGCCATCAGCAACTCGGTACTGATCGTACTGGGGGACAACTGGAACGGCCGCGAGATTCGTGGCCAGGGCACCCAGATCCGCCTGCAACCGGGGGTCATCGGCGCTCAGGCCAACGCCTGGCTCGCCCCTTTCGGACGCAAGATCGGCCCGGACCCGGCCTCGATCAACGCCTGCAAGATTGGCGGCATCGTCGCCAACAACGCCAGCGGCATGTGCTGCGGCACCGCCCAGAACACCTACCACACCCTGGCCGGGATTCGCCTGGTGCTGGCCGACGGCAGTCGCCTGGACAGCGAGGACCCCGCCAGCGTCGCGGCTTTTCGTGTCAGTCACGCAGAATTGCTGGAACGCCTGGCAACCCTGGGCCGCGAGACCCGGGCCAATGCCAGCCTGGCGGCGAAAATTCGCCATAAATACCGTCTGAAAAACACCACCGGCCTGTCACTCAATGCCCTGGTGGACTACGACGAGCCTGTGGATATCTTGAGCCACCTGCTGGTGGGCTCCGAAGGCACCCTGGGCTTCATCAGCGCGGTGACCTACGACACCGTGATCGACCATCCGCACAAAGCCTCGGCGCTGATCGTCTTCCCCGACGTGGAAACCTGCTGCACTGCCGTCACCGTGCTCAAAAGCCAGCCCGTCTCGGCGGTGGAACTGCTGGACCGCCGCAGCCTGCGCTCGGTGCAGGACAAACCTGGGATGTCGGCGTTCGTCCAACAACTGTCGAACCAGGCCTGCGCCTTGCTGATCGAGTCCCGCGCCGCCACCTCGGCGCTGCTGGAGGAGCAACTGGCGCAGATCATGGCCTCACTGGCGCCCTTCCCAGTGGAAAAGCAGGTCGACTTCACCCAGGACCCGGCGGAAAACGCCAAGCTCTGGGCGATCCGCAAGGACACCTTCCCCGCCGTCGGCGCGGTGCGCAAAACCGGGACCACGGTGATCATCGAAGACGTGACCTTCCCGGTGGAGCAACTGGCAATCGGCGTCAACCGCCTGATCGAACTGTTCGACAAACACCACTACGACGAAGCGATCCTGTTCGGCCACGCCCTGGAGGGCAACCTGCACTTCGTCTTCACCCAGGGCTTCAACAGCCCGGAAGAAGTCGCCCGCTACCAGGCGTTCATGGACGACGTGGCGCAACTGGTCGCCGTGGAATTCGGCGGCTCGCTCAAGGCCGAGCATGGCACCGGACGCAACATGGCACCCTTCGTCGAGCTGGAGTGGGGCAGCGATGCCTACCAGTTGATGTGGCAGCTCAAGCGCCTGCTCGACCCCAACGCCATCCTCAACCCGGACGTGATCCTCAGCGACGACCCGCAGATCCACCTCAAGCACCTCAAGCCCCTGCCGGCCGCCGACGAGATCGTCGACAAATGCATCGAGTGCGGCTTCTGCGAGCCGGTCTGCCCCTCCAAAGGCCTGACCCTGAGCCCGCGCCAACGCATCGTGATCTGGCGCGACATCCAGGCGAAAAAACGCGCCGGCATCGACACCCGCGAACTGGAAGAAGCCTACCAATACCAAGGCCTCGACACCTGCGCGGCGACCGGCCTGTGCGCACAACGCTGCCCGGTGGGCATCAACACCGGCGAGCTGGTGAAAAAACTGCGCAGCCGCAGCGCCACCCATGTGAAAACCGCCAACTGGCTGGAAGGACATTTCGCCACCGCCCTGCAAGGCGCGCGTTTCACCCTGCACGTGGCCAACGGCGCGCGGATGCTGCTGGGCGCCCCGCGCCTGAGCAAACTCTCCGCTCGCCTGAGCCAGCTGTCGAAAGGGCAGATTCCGCAGTGGAGCAACGCCATGCCCCAGCCGGAGCGGGCGATCCGCTTCAGCCCGACGGTCAGCGATGCACGCCCGCGGGTGGTCTACCTGGCGGCCTGCGTCTCACGCGCCATGGGCCCGGCGGCCAGCGACAAGGAACAAACCTCGCTGTACGACAAAACCCGCGGCCTGCTGGAAAAAGCCGGCTATCAAGTGGTGTTTCCAGACAACCTGGACAACCTCTGCTGCGGCCAGCCGTTCGCCTCCAAAGGCTACGCCGAACAAGCCGAACACAAACGCCAGGAACTGCTCGGCGCCCTGCTCCACGCCAGCCGCGGCGGGCTCGATCCGATCTACTGCGACACCAGCCCCTGCACCCTGCGCCTGATGCAGGACCTGGGCGACACGCGCCTGGACCTCTACGACCCGGTGCGCTTCATCCGCAGCCACCTGCTGGAGCGCCTCGACTTCACCCCCCAGGACGCCCCGATTGCCGTGCACGTGACCTGCAGCACCCAGCACCTGGGCGAAAGCCAGGCACTGATCGACCTGGTCCGGCGCTGCAGCAACAACGTGGTAATTCCCGAAGGCATCCACTGCTGCGGGTTTGCCGGCGACAAGGGCTTCACCACCCCCGAACTGAACGCCCACTCACTGCGCACCCTCAAGGACGCCGTGCAGCATTGCAGCGAAGGCATCTCCACCAGCCGCACCTGTGAAATCGGCCTCAGCCAACACGGCGGGATCGACTACCACGGCCTGGTCTACCTGGTAGACCGAGTGACCCAGGCCCGCCCGGCATAGGGCGCACCTGGGGTGGTTGTATGTAGGCATGAGCTGTATGTGGGAGCGAGCCCGCTCGCGATGAACTCAACAAAAAACCGGTGCTTACTGATTCAACACACCGGCCCCGAGCTCATCGCGAGCAAGCCGCAAGCGGTCGCCCGCGCCTGCAGGTTCAGCAAAAACACAAAAAAAAACCGAATTCCTGCGTGCGTCTATAGTCATCTAGCTAAGCCCTGCACAAGAGCTTACCCACTCGGCCAGCAGCCCCATCGACCGGCAGCACCGAGCCCTCATGCACAAGGAGATACCCATGAAGCACTCTGCAATTGCTGGATTGTTCATCACCGCTGCACTGTTGGCCTCGCCGGTGTTTGCTGCGGATGAAGACCTGTGCGATGGCAATATCCAGAAACTCCAGGATGCCATCAACACCGCCCCCGCCACCTCAGAAAACGCCATGGACAACGCCAAGGCCGCGCTGAAGAAAGCACAGGAAGCCAAGGCTGCCGGCAACACCAAGGATTGCATCGAGATCACCACCGGCACCCTGACCAAAATCCAGACCCGAACCCCTGACAAGGGCTGATGCGCGTACAAGGCCAACCTTCGGGTTGGCCTTATCGCCCGCGTTGGCGTACACTGCGCAGGCTTGCTGCTCAAATTGATCCACAGAGTAGTGGGCTCGGGGCCGTTTAGGATTCGACGCCGGTTGCGAAACTTTAGGTGCATGCCGAGTTGGTAACAGAACTCGTAAATCCACTGTTGCAACTTCCTATAGTTGCCAATGACGAAACCTACGGGGAATACGCTCTCGCTGCGTAAGCAGCCTTAGCCCTTCCCTCCTGGTACCTTCGGGTCCAGCAATCATCAGGGGATGTCTGTAAACCCAAAGTGATTGTCATATAGAACAGAATCGCCGTGCAGTACGTTGTGGACGAAGCGGCTAAAACTTACACAACTCGCCCAAAGCACCCTGCCCGTCGGGTCGCTGAGGGTTAACTTAATAGACACGGCTACGCATGTAGTACCGACAGCGGAGTACTGGCGGACGGGGGTTCAAATCCCCCCGGCTCCACCAAATTAGCGTTATAAATTAGGCACTTAGCGTTTATCGCAAGTGCCTTTTTTGTGCCTGAATGGGTGGTTTTGGCTCGGTTATGCCAGCTTAATGACAGCCTATTCCTTCTGCACAAGAGAATTTTTCGGGGAAGAACATGGAAGATGCACAGAACCCATTCGAGCGACTCTATGAGCAGCTGGACTCAGCTCGAAACCTACCTGCTCACGAGGCCTCGCTTGACGTCTGGGCCAAGGTTTTTAAGATCCCTCCTACTGACTTGCCCGGCTTGATTTATGCTCTCAGATCCCTGATGGACGATGTCAGCCTTTGCAGAACCGTTGTCGAAAAATTCGTTCCTGGGGACAAGACCAGGTTTCTCGTACCTTTAGATCGAGTTGATGCCTTACTGGCGAACCAAAACCTTCTCGCACAATGGGATGCTTACAAGTCTTATCTTGATGAAGCAACCATGCTCGGCTTGGGATTTGGTATTTATGCGATGTCGCAATTCCACCCTGCGAGCTCGTCGGAAAGCTCCCCCCAGATCAACGACTTCATTAGGAAGCTAGACACGCTTCTAGAGGAATGCCTAGGCTCAGAGATTACACCGGAGCTCAAGAAGCTTTTCATCAAACATCTTGAAGCGATACGTGCAGCACTCCTGGGTTTTCTTGTCGACGGAGGGGAGGCGCTAGAAGCCGCGGTGGATAACGCCATCGGATCAATACTTAGACATGGCGAGTCAATCAAAGCGGAATCGGGTTCGGGGAAAGAATTCGTCAAAGGATTTTTCGATGTCCTGGGCAAGGTCAACGATTTGGTATCCGGGTACCAAACAACCGCTCAAATCGCATCGTCAGCCGCTGTGACGCTTTTGCTTCCGCTGATTAGTTAGGATCAATAGTTAGGATTTCTGACCGAACACAATCCACTTATCGCAGTAGTGAGTCACCGATTCAACGCTGGTATTCTCGCCGCCACGTTCGCCAGGCATTAAGGGATGCAGGCGAAAAATAGAAGCCCCGGAGCCGCGAACCTTCGGAGCTTTTTTTTCTGAACCTTCCTACCCGAGATCCCCCGAATTTCCAGTGCTACGCTGAAAACTCCACGGAGGATTCGCGATGCCAAATTCTGACCTGCTGCCTTCCCTGCTGCTCAAGATCAATGAGAACCAGCTCGCCCTAGAGGCCGCCATCTTGGAGCTTTCGAATTGGGTAGAGGCTCGCGGCTCGGCAGACGTCGCCGATAACGTCCGCGGCGCCCTAGACACGATCGACCGCAACGAGGAGTTCATCAAGCTGACGCTGGCGGTGCTGATGGCGCCGGAGTGATCGACTAAGCAGCCTCCTAACCGACTATCCAAGGACATGAGTGACCGAGGTCAACCGCAACTAGGCAGAGCGCTTGCCAGGAGAATGCGATGTTCTTGACGAAGGAAGAAGTGGCCGACCTTACAGGTCATTATCGACCGGCTATACAGGTCCGCTGGCTTAGAACCAATGCTATACCGTTTGTTCTAGGTGGAGATGGTCGACCTAAGGTCCCCAAGCAAGCACTGCTAGACAAAGTGGAACGCGATACATTCCCCGACGACCAGCCAGCAGATCCGACTGTCTGCGGACTCATCGACATCACGGAAAACTGGGACAAGGTCTCAGAATCAATGATGGCCGAACTCATAGGTACAACTGCGCGATCGCTGCAAGCAAAGCGCTCAAGGGAAGTGATACCGCGAAGCGTATGGTCAAAAGTTGATGGCTCGATAATGTATAGCCTGAAGAGGTATGAGGCTTTTCTGGATGCTCAGTGGCCGGCATACATTCCCGTGACCGCGGAGCTGAAGAAGCCGAACGCCGCTGACCTTAGAAGACAGCGGAACGGAAAGACCACCCAAGCGAAACCTGTAACGTTTTTGGTATGAGCTAACACCGCGATTCTAAACGGGTAAGGCAAAGTACTCAGGGCCAATGAAACCAGGCACTTCCTTACTCAGGGATACCCGATTTTAACCTGCTTTACACGGTCATTGGTACGAGCAACACCCTCTCTCGGTGTCCTGCCTTCCGAACACAATCACCTTTAAAATCCGTCGTGAAAAATCCCTCTCCCACTGGTAGTCTCGCGCCACGTTCGCCAGACATTAAGGGATGGAGGCGAAAATAGAAGCCCCGAAGCTGCGAACCTTCGGGGCTTTGCATTTTATGGGCTAGAATAAATTGACAATCGAAACCAGTGCTGTGCAGCCCCAAAGATCACGTCTTTACCGCTCGTCGTGTAAGCATTCTCTTACACGCTCAATGGTTGATATCTCAGATCAATTCCCCAATCTTTCATCTACCATGTGTCGTAGCACGTTGTCAGTTTGGCGCTAATCGTGTCGTGACACACGAATCGAGCGTCTCACTGGTGCAAGATTTTCAAGACACTATTGCGCCATGGATTGCACCAACCTGAGAGGAAAACGCAATGAAAAACTTCGCAAGGGATGGATGGGAAGATTACTGAATGGATCCAGTTGCCGTAGAGCAGCCACTCTTATACCTCGGTGAAACCATAGGGTTTTGGGTGCAGACGGCGGTTATCCTGTTAGGAGCGGGAGCCGCCGTTGTCACAATTATCATCAACGGACGTTTGTCTCGCCGATCTATTAGCCACAATGAAAAGCTATCCCAACAAAGGGCCACCATTGACCTATTGTTGACCCAGAGAACCGATCAAAACCTGATCGAATCCAAAAAATCTGTGGGGGCGATTCATAACAATGGCGGTGATTTCACCTCATTGGCAACCCGTGACAAGGCCCAGGACGAAACCCGCAGCCACATCTTGTCGATAATCAACAATTACGAGTTTATCGCCCTAGGCATACGGGAAGGCGCTCTAGATGAGAGCATCTACAAGCGAGCGGTGTATAGCCAGGTGATGCGCGATTGGAGAGCCATGAAGGCCTTTATCATGGAGCTTCGGCGACAAAATCAGATCGACACGCTGTTCCAAGAATTTGAATTGCTCGCGAAAAGATGGGATCAACAAAAGCTGCACTGTGACGCATGAATACAATTCCAAACCCGGCCTCGATGCCGGGTTTTTAGTTTCTATCACCACCCCCCTCCCCCGAAGAGCCCCCCCCTCTGCATACGTTCTGCACGCCGACTACGCGATCAATTCACAGTTACCTCGGCAGTGGCTGCCAGGTCGCTTCGAGCTTTCGCTTCAACGCTGTGGTGGAAGGCTTTTCGATGCGAGCCAGCTTTCGGTACATGCTCACCCCCTGATAGATCGCCCAGCGCTTCCACTCTGGCACTCCAAGCACGCCCATGGACTCGCAGAAGATCTCATCGCAGCGCTCACGCGAGATGCTCACCAGCTCGCCGGCGACCACGATCGCCAGGTACTCGCACAGCAGGTCGTGCACAACGGCAGCCTGGCCGTAGCTGCCCCACGGTGGAATCAGGTTCCATAGCAACTGCGGCACGCTGGCCCCGTCCGTGAGATAGCCCGCCGGCACAGTGACCCACTGCTCGCTGTACTTGCTGCCCAGGTAGTAGCGGAACGGCGTGATTACCCGCCAGTGATCGGAACCCAGGGCCTTGCTGGCTTGCGCGTCATAACGAATGTCCAGAGGGGCGGTGAATGACTCCATTGCCACCTCCCTAGGACAGCGTCCCGCCCGCCAGGCGGAACTGCTTAATCAAGTCCTCGAGCCGGTGCTCGCGCTGGCCATAGCCGGCCCCGGGCAGGCTGGCCCAGATCTTCCGGCACTTCTTGATTGCGGTTTCGATCCGGCCGGCGTGCACGTCCGGCAGTGCCCGGCATTCGCGGACGTGCTGCAGGGCTAACAGGTCCTGGCTGATCGGGCTGAAGTCCGGCAGCTTGAGCAGCGCCCGGTAATGCGGCCAGTCCTTGAGCATCTGCTGGTAGCGGCCGGAGGCGTTCGAGGTCAGCCCCTTGCTGTTGATGACCTTGGACTTGCGGCCATTGGCGAAGGGGTGATCGCTGAAGTCCTTGAACACCTCTGGCTTTCTATCGATGCCAGTGACGATCACGTCGTAGCCATCCATGGCCGTGGCCGGGGAAGTGCCGGTGCCCTCTGCCCAAGCCAGCATATCGAGGAAGGCGAGCGCATTACGGCTCCCCGCCCTGCTCTCTGAAAGTCTTGCCATTGCTTTTCTCCAGGCGAAAAAAAGCCCGCACTCGGCGGGCTCGTAAAAAGTACTTATCAGCGCCCCCATCTATAACCGGAGTTATTTATGCGGAGTGCGCAGTATGAATGGCTTGTAAATCCACCCGAGATACTTCCGCCAGGAATCTCCCCGGACTTAGAAAGGATTTTCAAATCAGTCCCAGCAATATCAACTTCCAACTCCAGAACCGTTACAGGATATTTAACGCGACCCTTCTTTAAAAGACCTTGCACTCCATACTTATCAAAAGCTTCTTGCTCGCTATTTACTACACTAAACCTAATGTATATCCGGTCCCCGTTATGATACGAGACCTCAAGTTCCTTTCCTTGCGGCGGGCTTCGCAAGTCCTTCGGCGATCCAATCTCCTCCCAAGAATTGTCACGAATGACCATCCTTTCCTCGGTGGAAAGGCTCAACATATTCACACAAAGCGCGAGATTTCCTTGCTCATCGCGATTGAAAGAAACCACATCAATCCCGTCGACATTCAGAACCTTATGCGTCTGGTGGTAGATATTCCCCCCAGAAAAAACCAACAACTCGTTCCTCAACCACTCCAAGTTACCTTTAACCCTCTCGGCAGATACTTTGTTGGATTTCATTTCGTGTAACTGCTCGACGGTAAATGCGCCACCATCTGCCATTGAATGATGATGGGGGCATAACGCAATCATCCCTCTTGGTTCGTTGTGAGGCCTAACGCTAACGGGCGGATCAAAGTGATGATATTCAAGATAGGGATTACCGCAGTTCCTAACTGGGCAACCGAATCCTACCTCTTTCCTAAGATCATACTTTACAGCTGGAGGTATAGTCGTTCTGGCCATTTTAAACCTGACTGTTCATAGGGCTGAACAGCCAGAGTAGCAGCGTGGTAGCGATATGCTATACGACGATTCCCAATCGCAACATCCGCTTGCGCATTACACCTGCAATGAGCTGTATTTCTGCGTCCGTTAGAGCTACCGAGTAGATCGCAACACTCGAGATGTCTACGAGTGCACTCGCATTGAGCGCAACAGCCCCGATACGGTATGTCTTGTCGTTCAGGATGCGCGCGTTGGTGTTGGTGCCCACTGCGCTGGTGTTTGACGTCAGGTCCATAGCTACGTTGGGGCCGGTATCCGTCACCCGCGCGGCGCGGATGGCCCAGGAGGTAGCTGGCGTGGCTCCCAGGCTTGCCGCGGCAGAAGACGGGTCACCCGAACCGTTATCGCGCGCCCCGGAAGCCGACAGGCGAGCGTTGTCCGGATGATAGAGATTGACGCCCGTCGATGTTTTGCCAACATAGGGTGGGTTCACGGACGAACCGTAGGCGTTGCCCACGTAGTAAGGCTGATCAATCTGGGTGCTTCCCACAGGTACTGTTGCGACGGACTTCCCTACAACGATGATGGTCTGGTTGGGGGTTTCCGAGATCTTGGTGGTCAAGAAGTTGGTCTGACCGTTAAATCGCCCGTGAGTGGCGAACGCCAGAGGTGCACCTGTTACCAGGGCATCGGCTTTTCCCGGCGCCCGGTTGAACCCGAAACGCGCGGCATCGGTATCGAACGTGAAGTATGCCTCCAGGCCACGCATTACAGGCAGAGCCACTTTCGAATTCCATGGAGCCACAGCCCCGGCAGCAACGAGTAAAATTCCCATAGTTATTCCTTAAAGGTTGAGTGCGGCGACTGCCACGAATGGAGCCATGGCTTTGTAGTATTCCTGCCGGCCTGAGCCGATCGGGTGAACGGGGTCGGTCCAATTGCCCTTTACAAACCCGTCAGACCCAGGCTGCGCCGTGTTTCGGTGGAAACCCAAATCCGGGTTGATCATTGCCCACAGGGGAGCGACCCAGACATTTGGATGACCTGCGGCAGCGGCCTTCATAGCCCGAATGATCTGTGTGTACTTAGTCGTCCAGAGTGGACTGCGCACAGGATCAATACCGGTGGCGGGGATCGTGCGGATCACCTTGGCACTGGGCCAAGCTGATGCGATCTGGCGGTTGAAGATCGTGTCGTTGACTAGGCAGGTGTTGTAGATAGTGCTGGAGGGCTGATAGGTAGCATCGTTGGTGCCCATGGCGTTGATAACCACGTCGGGAACCTCAAGCCCAAAGCGTGTCTGGTAGAACGCAACATCGAAGACATACCCGTTCTGAATGATCGCCGGGTCATCACCGACAGCGGCAACCCGCAGAAAAGGATTTCTGTTCAGCTTGCTCTCCTTGCTCATGGCCAGATAGGTGGCTTCAGCACCAGGCTCTACGATCAAGGCCCGATTGGAGTTGCTGAACATGTAGTCACCGTACTCCCAACCTGAGCGAGCCTCGCCAAGAGGGCCGTCAGCATTGAAGCGCGTGGCGTCCACCGAGCCGTTGACTGTACCGATGAAAGTCGGTGCATAGCCGGATACCTCCAGGAACTGCTTGAGATACATCGCACCCTGGTTGTTCCCGATGCTGTCAGCAAACAGGAGAACTTTGAGAGGCTTTGGGGTTGGCTGTGTAGGTGCCGTCTTGATAGTGAGTTGCGCGGTGGCGCGGGCGTCGGTTGACCCATTCAGGCGAAGAGTCAGAACAGCATCAGGCCCATACTCATCTGACACCTCAAGCACACTCCCGTAACTGGCCTTCGGTTGCGTCAAGCTAAAAAGACCAGCAGAAATCAAATGGGCGGCTTCTCGATTGCTCAGTATGGCTTGCGGGTAGATGTTGGAGCTTCCATCTTCCGCAACCGCCACAATCGGTGCGAACAGCAGTTCAGAGTTAAGTGGGTTGGTAATCACTGAGCTCTCACCCGGCAGGCCGCCGATGATCTCGCCTTCCTCGTTACCCCACACTACCGCGGGATAATCCATGAAGCGGACTTCCATCGGCCCCAAGTAGGCTTTCTCGGCATCGGCATAGATTGGAAGTCCACCCTCGTCATCGATGAGTCCAAAGCCGGTACCTGTACGCAGCTCAAAAAACTCAGTACGCAGCCGATCCGCACTGGCAGCCAACCGGATGCCGCCCTCTTCATCTGTGATGTTGAGGTAGTCCACAGCCTCGTCGGTTCTCCGGACCAGGTTCTGCATGTTTCTGATAGCAGCCGCATTGGGGTAGCGATCAACTTCCACCGCCGCACCAGCGCTGTTTCTGTACAGGATGATGTACTCATCACCGAGACTGGAAATGACGCTGAAATACCCTCCAGAAGCCGTTCCTGCCAGGCCCAATGCCGTGGTCGTGTAGATCAGCGCACCGCTCATCTGCGTCGAGAGATCCGCCAGCACCTTGGCATTTGTAGGGCGCATCACGCCGTCACCGACGTCGATCATCTCCGGCACTTCCGACAAAAACAGCTCGTTCGCTGTATCGATCGTCACCGTCAGTCGCGCGAGATCCGATGGTCCGCTCATGTTTACTCCAGGCGAAAAAAAGCCCACTCAGTGGCGGGCTATAGAATTGAAAAGTGATCTGTGAATCGAGCGGCTATGTCGCCCCTGGCCAGGACTTGGTGTACCAGCGCTCAAGAAGGCTGCGTAGTTCGGCACTCATGACAGCGATGTCCATGCCTGCCAGTAGGTCAGTTAGATCGGCTTCATTGAGGATTGGGAGTTCAAACAGCTCAAGTGTGGCCGTGTAGCGCCACAAGTCATCTGCAACGAACTCTGGCCCCTCATAGATATCGGTAAATCTTGCGCGTGTAGGCTTCAGTCCGAGCGGGGATTTGATCGGGCAGAGGAACCAGTCCGCCCAGCCAATTCCCCACTTGCACCATCCCTCGAAGAGCTTTGCTTCTTCTGACGTCAACAGCCAGCTGACTGGCAGAATCGTTGGAACGCTGAGAAACCGTCGGCGCTGCATTGCTCTGCCGCTGGCCATCGGCGTTCGAACTATTGGGCTAACAGGCTTGAAGCCGTACCCCTCCCCCACAGGTAGCGGAAGATCATCCGGGAATGAAAGCATGTTCCGCGGTCCTTAGTTGGGGGCGAAGTTGTTGTCGTCTGTATAGACGCGCACGTCGTAATTCACAGCCTCCATCTCCGCCGAGTAATCACCAGGATCGATTGATGTGACCAACACGGGATAGCACCAGCGTGTGGACTCACCAAACAACAGGTGAGGCGGCTCAATCTCCCAGGACAGCTCAGGACTAAAGTCCAGCGATGGGATCGTCAGGCGGAAGTCATCCACCCGAGTAGCCGGCCACGGCCCACTAACGGATCCATCCGGACGCCGCAGGCCGACCACATGGGATACGCCAGCCTTCCAAACCAAGGGTTCAGAACTTTCCAGCAGGACCAACCCGTTGCCAAATGTCAGCCCCATCAGAACTGAGCTCTGCCCATAACCTGGGATGTCATCGGCAGCGGCGCAGTAACTAAGGTAGCGGCTGTTAAGCGCTGAGTATTCGGTTCCCCAGCTGTAGCTTTTATTCTGGTAGACCTGTGCTCGGCGCTTGCGGCGACCAATCCGCCACGCTCTATCGCGGTTAGTAACACCCTTCAAAGTGACTGTTTGCACTGTTTGCTTGGCATCGCCAGGCAGGCTGCAGTCGACGATCTCTTCAGCGTGAGTCACCTCATCGATGTACTTCACCTCGACGCCGTCGTAATCGTCCGGAGCGGGTGTTGTAAAATTCCGCTTCAGGGAGCCGGTCATATTTTGAGGGGTATACATCTGCTCAAAAACGGTCCTCGGCTCATCCCGCACCGGAGTTACCCTGCCGCGCTCGAGTGTGAACTCAGCGAAGCCAGCAAGCAGCGCATCATTGAGGCACTCCTTGACCGTGCTGCTCTCTTCGACTGGATAGTCGAAGTGATCGCCTCGACCACTCCAGATAGCGCCGTAGCGCGCCAACTCTTCGACATCCATGTCGTCATCGGTACCGCCGACAGACTTCAGCACGTAGTTGACCCACGGCACGATGTCACGCGTCGGCGTCGGCACGCTCCAGGCACCATCAACCAGCACCGGAAGCTTGCGGGTTGCTACCACGGAGACCTGGCTCTGTGATTGCGCAGACAGTTTGTCGCCACCACGCACATACAAAGCCATGACTGTGCAGCCTTCGTACTTGGTCGGGGCCTTGTCGATACGGCCGCGCAGGCCATACCACTGGACTCGGTTGAACTTGAAGTTTTCTGGCGACTCCTCGCCGATACGTCGAAGCCGGACTTCGGGACGGATGTACGTCGGAGCCGTGATGGCCCGGGTATATCCCTGCTGATCCGAGCTCATCGCTTCAAAACGGTAGGGAACACTGGTCCAGGCGCCGGCCGTAGCTGCATCGCGATACTGAACCTCGGCGCGAGCCCAGTGGGAGCGCTTGTTGCCGTTCTTTTCCGTGTAACGAACCAAGCCTTGCGGGAAGAAAAAGTCGACCTCAAACCGCCGGATGGTCTCCCCCTCCGGGCAGGCGTAGAACGGCCCAGCCCAGTCGCCCTCGGTGGTCGAGCCGTCGAGCGCGATCGAGGCGGTATTGGTCTCAAGGTCGTCGAAGCCCAGCCAATCCTCATCCTCGGCGCCGGTATCGGTCAGTCGGATGACGGTGATTGCCGAAGGACCGTGGCTTTCGTCAACGTCCTCTGTGGCTTCGTCATCATCAACCGCGTCGTCCGAGACAGAGCTGATCCGGTACCGCATATCGCGATAACCGATACAGGACCAAAGGGTGCCGGGTTGCAGGCCGATAACCGGCGCACCGCCATCGTATGCAAGCGTGATCTTGGCCGGTACCGCATCCGCTGCAGCAACCGTCTGCACACCCGTGACGAATACTGGCGATGAACCGAACACTGTCGGCGTCGAGCCGCCCAGAGAGAGCGCAGTACCGCTGTACGGCGAGGCTGATTCAGCGATCCGCAAGAATCCGCCCGAGGCGCTGGCGACCAAGCCTGACCCAATCAGCTCAGCATTCACGGCCACCACCAGCCCTGCTAGATCCGTCGCGGCTGCGTCGAGATCCACGGTAAAGGTGCTGGCCCCACGGCTCACGATGAAAGTCAGCGGCGTGACATCGAAGTCATAACGAGCCGGAGCAGCGTTACCTGTCACCCAGGAAGCGCTCCCAGCGACCGCCGGCACACCCGGCACGTACGGGTCATAGGTGGCCACCACGTACTCACCCGCATTGGCGCCCGTGATTTCGATCTTCATGCCCAGGAATGGGTTGAGCATCGGTACATGGTCACCGGTGATCACTGTCGCCGAGCCGTCCGCCGGTGCAATGAAGAGGTATGGGTACATAACTTCGATGCGGGTGATCAGGCCGGCGTCCCATCCGTACGGGAACCACCCGGCCGACGGCGGCACTGAGACTGAGAACTCGCTGAACTGCACTGTTTCGGCGGTCAACTGCTGGTCGATGTCCGTGGTGGTGGTCAGGGTCAGGCCGGCGCTGCCGGTCGAGGTCGAACCGACTTCGTCCGAGTTATGCCACCACAGCCGTGCAGGTTCAGCCGCTACTGATTCGCCAGGGCCATAGATGGTGTAGCTTGCCGTGCTGCCCAGCGAAGCGATCGGTGTGCCCCCGATACGCACCTGGCCAGGCGGTATATCGAACTCACCCACGCCGATGCACAACAGCATCTCAATCCATTGAACCTTGGGGTCACTGCCAAAGTACCGCCGAGTCGGCGTCAGATAGTCGGGGAAGATTTCGTTCTTGCCCGAGCACTCTCGGATCACGTCGCCTAGCTTCACCTGGTTGGCGGTGGTTTTCGCCAGGCCCAGCCCTTTCCCGGTGGGGTTGCTCGCAGTGTTCAGCGTCGCCAGTGGTTTCTGGGTGGCCATTATCACGCCAGCTACCACCACGGCCGCCACCAAGGCCCATACAGCCATCTCACCGATACCAGTGCCTTTGGGTTCTGGATAGATCCGGACAGTGTCTACTGGGCTGAACTCCACCTTGGGCCAGCTCGCAGGATCAATGAACAGCCCATTGACCTCGATGCTGATTGGCGGTGATTCGAGCACCTGGTAGCTCGGCACATTGGCAACCAACCAGGCTTCGATGGTCATCACGCGATCAGTCTTGTGATGCTCGAGAGGCTCGCCCTCCAGCTTGCTCGGGTAGAGTTCGATCACGGTGGTAACTCACTTTTATGTATTGGTCTTGGAATCTGCGCAGGGGCTTGATCGTGGCGCCGGTTGGCTTCATCTCCATTCCGTAAAGCCGGCCGTTCACCTCGACAATCACTGCGACGTGGAAGCAAATGAGCCCACGCCACACACAAGCGATCGCCCCCACCTCCGGTTCGCAACGCTCCATGGCGCCCGCCCCCTCATTCACCGCCCGGGTGAATTCCTTCGGCATGGTGTTGCGGACGTGGCCCCAGCTGGGGAGTAGCGGCAAGCCGTAGACCTCATGCCGAACGAGCCGCGCCAAGCCCCAACAATCCAGGCGCGCATGGCTTCGCCCGCCGTCCTCGTAGGAAGCGTTTAGATATTTTTCAAGCATGGTTGGCCTCGGAACTGGGCGAATAGCCAGTAACGCTGGACAGGGTTTGCGTAGTAGCGTGTCGAAAAAAGGAGCGACACAAATGAAAGAGGAAGTTGAAATTGCACAGGCAATTACTGCCCTGATTGCAAAAACCCCAATTGGTCAGACTGTCAGCGTCGAGCTCTTAGGGAAGCCGACTGTCGGCTTCGTTACGTTCGAATTTGCTGGGGGATGGATCTTCGAGCAAAAGCTGATCCCTGGTATGTCGCTGGAGTTCATCCGCGGGGAGGACCATTATCTCAAGGCGATAACTGTCTCCCTTCATCCTTTCGACGGCCTGAAATGACAAGGCAATACCGCTATTGTTTTCAACGACGACATTGATCATAAGCTCTCCTTACGACATCCCTGCATCATTGATGCGGGGGGTTGATTAGATGTACCGAAGGCAGGGAGCGAAGTCCAAGGTGTACTTGCGGCGCGGCCAGGCCAGGTTGATCAGGTCGAAATAACCGGCCTGAAGATGAACAGTGGAACCTTCCATGGTTCCGCCCAGCACAGTCATTCGATACGGCGCCTCGGCCAGGGCATTGAGGTCATTCGAAACATAGACGCGAAACACCATCCCGATCTTTGCCCGAGCGTCCAACGCCTGGTCGATCAACTGCTGAGCGATACCGGTGACGTTGTCGATCGCGAATGTCAGTGCCTGGTTGCCGCTGTTGTCACGCTTCGGCAATGCCACATCGATCCCGGCGGCAACAAACTTCCGTGTCAGCCCCGCCTCGGTCTTTGCGGTGATGTCGTCAAATCCCTGACAGATGTAGATCGATTCCGCCCACGCTGGGCATGAAAGCTCCAGCGTAGGGATAATGGCCACGTCACTCTTTCCGCCCGACGCATACAGCGTTTCAAGCGCAGTCATCGGCCTGCCCTCTTATTCGCGTAGGTCGACTCATAAGTTTTGGCAACCTTGCCCTGCCCCGACCTGAACCCTGCCGAAAGGTGATCATCGACCGCCGCAATGATCACCTTGAGTTGATCGCCATCCATGCGGGTGCTCACTTTGCCGTTGCCGTAATTGAGTATCTGAACACTGAGCGGCGACGCTGCCTGCGCAGCGGCCGCCCCGGGTGCGGCAGCAGGGCCGGAGGAACTGGCAGGGCCGCCAATGATCGCTGCCTTGCCGTTGCTCATGGCTTCGAGCGTGCCAACACCGATGCGCGCAGTAGCTTCAGCGTCGAACACATACTCACCACGGTGCACAGGACCAGCAATCTCATCTCGGCGACCATGCCCGGTATACCCGCCGGTCATGAACCCAGCCCCAGCCATCGCGGTCATGCCCACAGCTGCAGCAAGAGGCCCGGTGATGGTGAGTGCCGTAGCCATGGCCGCCGGCGCCGCTGCCGGGCCAATGATCGGAATCGCAGCTGTCGATGCAAATGCAGCCAGGCCAGCCTGTAATGAAGTTGCCTGAGCATTTGCCCCCATGACTCCGGCTGCACTGACCTGAGTGGCCTTGCCAACCAGCATCTGCACGCCTTGATAAATCAACCACTGCGCTGCCATGTCGGCCAGCGCGTTAACCATCGACTTAGCAAAGTTGCCAATCATGTTGCCCAGCGCATCTCCCGCATCTTCAGCGCCTGTGGCCACGTCCGAAAAAAACGTACCCAGTTCGCTGGTCGAGCTTCCAAGGGCAGTGCTGGTGAGGTCCGCTGCCTGCGCCGAATAGTTCCGCGCTGCATCCGCATAGTTGGCCCATGCCTCGTTGACGCCGTTCATCCAGTTGGATTGCTGCTCATCAATGGCCTGGTAGTACAGCTCTTGGGCAATGATCCGTTCGGCCAAGGCCTCCTTGAGCACCGTGGTCTGGCTGCCGTACAGCTCCTTGCTGATGTTCTTCGCCTGGTACTGCTCGTCGAGGCTTGCGACATCGGCGGCATACTTCTGCTGAAGCGCCAGATCAGCACGCATACGGTCCCGGGACTTGTCGCCCATGCCGACGCCTTTCAACTCCTGGTCAAACCCATCCTTAATGGTTTGAGTGCCAACACCCTGAGCATTCCTGAAAGCGGTCAGCTTCAGGTCATCCTCGTTGGCCTTCTTCAGCTTATTCAACGCATCAAGCTCGGCGGCCATGCCCATGAGCTTTTTCTTTTGCGCCTCACTCAGCTTGCCGAGCTTCCCTTCCTGCAGCTCGAAGGACAGCTTCATCACCTCAGTGGCGTCTTTCTGCTTATCGCCCGTAGTGTTGATCAACTCTATCTGGCGTTTGTAGCCCTCCTCGGTCGACTCGAACGACTTGAGCTGTTGCTTGGCGGTTGACTGTCCTTCAGTGGAATTTTTCCTTGAGGCTTTTGCCGCGGCATCGTCGGCAGCCTTCTGAGCATCCTTGGCCGCAGCCGCCGACTTGATCGCGACGATCTGCCCCTCGGTGAGTAGGGTGTTCTCCTTGATGTACCGGTTTGCCGCATCGAGGTTCGTCTTGTCCTGAGACGCGGCCAGTTGCTTTAACAACTGGTCCAGATACTTCTGGCCGTCCTGAATTGCGCCAGCGCGTGCTGCAGCATTCTCGCGCTCAGCGCGCGTATTGGCGTCAGTCTCTCCGGTGAGCTCAGTCAGGGTATCTTTTAGCCTGAGAAGAATTTCAGCCTTATTGGCAGCCACCCCCCCACTTTCCTCAAGAGCATCAGCCAGCTCAGCAGTAACGCCAGGAACGGTTCGCACCTGATCAGCCACCGCCTTCCAATCAACGACGATGCCGGAGGTCTGATCCGCCGACGCTTTGGAAATCACATCCATTGCAGCCTGGAACTCAGCTGGCAACGGGGCAATGCCCCCCATAAAGCCGGATGCTCCAGCTAAGCCAGCGTTTGTCAGTCCGCTCTGGAACTCGAAAGCAATAGAGCCAGCGGCAGTAGACAGATCCTTTTCAGCATCCTCGATTGATGCCTTCAGCTCCCTCAATGTGACAGATTGAGTGGCACGATTGAGTTTGTTGAATCGCTCAATCAACTTGTCCAGTGGGTCGCTCAAATCACCCAGTTTTTCCTCAAGAACACTGGTGTTGTCGCGCAACGTGAGGAACGCAGTTGCGGCGCCGACAGCCAGCATAGCGATGCCTGCGGGGCCTCCCAGTATCCCCAGAACAGTCCTCGCGGGACCAATTACAGCTGTCTGAGCAACTGCTACGGCATTGGTTGCGCGAGTTTCAACCATCCTCGCTTCTGCCAGCTGAAGCGACATCTGCGTCTGTACAGCGGTCCCCTTCGCGGCAATCGCTTCCTTCTCAGCAAGAAAAACAGCCGTCTGTGCTTTTTTCTGATCGGCCTGAGCGGCAAGCAGCACTGAGGCCGCCTGAGCGCGACGCGCCAGAGAGTCTTCAACTGCTGCCTTTGTAGCAAGTACAGATGCAGCGGTTGAAGCGATAAGTCCACGAGCATAAACCCCGAGGGCGGCAACGGCAGCTACACCTGCAATCTCTGCGAGAGATCCGAAGTTATCTGAAAGACCGCTGATTCCGCTGGCGAAAGCCCCCGTAAAGTCTGCAGTTTCGTTGAGTCTGCCTATGTAAACGGTGAATGCGTTCGACAGATTCTGTATCGCATCGCGCACCGCCACGCTCATGCTGTCAGCCAAGATGCCATTGGCTACGGCCGACTTCTGTAGGCCGTCAGTCAGCAAGTCAAGACTCAACTTGCCCTGGGCGCCAAGGCTTCGGATTTCTTCGGCGCTTCGGCCGGTAGAGGCGCGAAGCGTTTCAACAATACTCGGCATGGCCCCTAGGATTGCTTGCCACCCATCGGCCTCAACCTTGCCGGTCTGTAACGCTTTCGAGTACGCATCGATGGCTGAGCTGGCTTTATCTGCCGATGCGGAGTTGGTCACCAAAAGGAAGCTGAAGCTGTCCATCACATCCAGCGCCTGCTTGGTGTTGTAACCCATGGACTTCAAGCTGTCCGCTGTACGGATGTAAAGTTCCTGAGCCTCACTCAGCGGACGATAGGTGCGCTTAGCGGTTTCCAGCAGGCGCTCTTGCACCAGGTTGTACTCACCGACGCTCCCGGTTGCCATGCCGATTCGGTCCGACATCTGTCCATACGAGTCGGCGGCCTCAATGATTTTTCCAACAGAAACAGCACCAACGGCAGTTGCAAGAGCATTTTTGATCAAGTCAGACGCATGTCTCGCCTGCTCTCCAGCGCGATCAAAAGCCTCATCAATTCGACCAAGGCTTTTGTCGATTTTCCCCGACGCTTGGGCAACGCTGGAATCTGCACGCGCCATTTCTTGGCGCAACTGTGCCGTGGTCGCTTCGATCCTGACCAGCATCCCCTGAACATCTGTATCTGCCATGGTTTTCTCCAGGCAATAAAAAACCCGCCGAAGCGGGTTTTTAATGATTGAACATTTACTCCTTCTTGGAGTTTGCCCTGTTGGCGGCGTCGGTGATCTTTCTAATTCGCCGCTCTTCCCTGGCCAGTTGCCGGACTACGCTGGACGACCTTTTATCCCAAACATAAACAAGTGCAAGAATCGTCAATACCGAGATCATGGAAAACAGGACAACGTCCCCCACCGACATTACCAGCGCAGCAATCCCCAGGAAAAAACCTGGAGCAAGCGCAATGGCAATGACAAGAAGAAGCAGGACTATAAGGATCTGCATCGGTTTTGCCTCCGTTCAAACCGATAGCCTATCAAATTAGTTCGCGCCCCCCCCAATCATCAGCCTTTGTGCCCCGTTAGCGCCTGGCGCAGCTTTGCCGCCACAGTCGAAGGCTTGGGCTTGTTCTTCCCACCACCAGCCTTGCCGCTGCCGAAGGGGCTGGTCATCTGGACCCACTCGATCCGGGCGTCCATGGCCAGGAACAACTCAGGGAGCGGTGTACGCCAGGCCAGATCGGGCGGCCATCCAAGCCAGCCGGTGGCCACCGCATAGAGCCGGTCAACGTAACTGCCATCCTCGACAGCGCTTACGCCTTCGCCGGCTGAGCCTTTCCCGCGTTCGGGCCCTTTGGGTTGTACAGCGCCACCAGGTAAGCATTGAGCTGCACGGACACTTCCAGCACGCCGGCCTGCCAAACTTGCTCGGGGATTGCCTCGGCCGCCTTACCGGTCAAGCCTGCACCGCCTGCGATGATCACCGCGCAACCATCGATGCTCAGAGCATTGATGGCCTGGGAGGCGCCGCGCAGGCCGCCGAAGTAAGCCTCAATCGCCCGAACCGCGCCAAGCGTAGGAAGTAGCGTGTACATCTCGCCATCGAGCTTAATCTCGACGGTACCGTGAAGAGTCTTGCTCATGGTTCAGATCCTTTATGGATCGGGGCCGGAGCCCCGCAGGTTAAGGCGCCGCAGGAGTCGGGAGGACTTCGATGATGTCGGAGTTGATGCCAACGGTAACGTTGCGGCGGATCACGTTGTCAGCAGATCCCGCGGCTACGGTGTTGTTCATCACCTTGCCGCGCATGTAGAACGTGGTCGGGAGCAACACCGGGGTTGCTGTCGGATCGCCGTCGTTCAGGGTGACCTTGATGTTGTAATCACCCTTGCTGCGGTCCTTGTGCGCGACCTTCAGCTTTGCCTGGCCCAGGTCGCCGTTGTCGAGACCGATAGCCAGGGTGAGGTCGCCAGCATCGGCGGTGCCTTTGTATTTGCGGACCCGGCCGTCCGCCAGGGACGTGAAGGTCACAGAGCTGAAGGTGTCGCCGAACTCGCCGAGGTCTTCGATCTCACCCACTTCAACGTAGGTGTCGGCCTTGTAGGCTGCTTCGGTGTCTGCGCCGTTCTTGCTGCCGATCGAGAATCGGCAGCCGGCGGCTGTACTGAGGTTGTCTTCGGCCATGGGGGTTCCTCCAAAGGCGCATTGGATAAAGCCGCGGGGCGGCCGGGTGTTGGATTCAGTGAGTGGTGATAACGCGGACCGTGATCGATCCCTGATAGGTGACGCCATCAGCATCACGCTGGGCGTCCGCCTGCTCGACTCTGACCGAGACAGCGCGGCCGACAGCCAGTGGCAGCCGGCGCTCGTCCAGCGCTGCGACAATCTCGCCGTTGATACGCTTCACCTCGGCCTGGCCGTGAGCGTCAGACCAAACCGACAGATAGATCAGGCGCTGTTCGCGCTTGCGACCAGAGATCGGACGGGTGTTCGCAGAGATCTCCCGGTCGAACGAGATGTAAGGCATTGGCGTATCGAGCGGCGCACCGTCGTAAACTGGACAGGACACCTCGGCCTCCAGACGGGCGAACAGCGCCTCCTGCAGTGCAACAGATGGATCAGCCATCAGCGCCTCCTTTACTGGCCTTGCTCAAAGTCCTGGCGACGGCGGCGCGGATGTTGGCCAGGACGAATTCGCGGTTTACATCCATCGCCGGACGCAGCCACGGATGAGCTGGCCGAGCCGGAATATCCGGATACTTGCCGTAGAAGGTCGTGCCGTCGCTTTTGTTCTTGGTGTCTCGACGCCCGAGGCGATCCTTACCCTTGAGCTTCGAGCGATCTCGATTGGTGGTGTGCTGTCCGGACACCGCGCTTGCGTCGGCCCGGTGATACAGCGTTCCGCTGTAGCCCTTGGTCCCGTACTCGAGGAACCTTAGGTAGAAGAAACGGCGCATGTCCTTCTTCCCGCGAATGCCGATCTGAGCATCCAAGCCGCTTTTCGACACGAACGCTTTCAATGCGGAAGCGGCGGCCCCCGTGTCCCGCGGTACCAGTTGCCGCATGGTGGCCAAGATCTGATCCGCGGACTCCTGCATTGCCGGAACAAGCTCGTTATCCATCGTTGCGTGAATGTTGCGCAGGGTTCGCCGCAACTTGAAGTCACCAGACATGCGCGAACGGCGAGCGGCCATGGCCTACTCCTTGGCCTTGATGGCCTTTTCAACAGCAGGGGCTGGATCATTTACAGCCTGCACCAGGCCGCGGTTAACGAGGTCGACACCGACCTTGGCATCGACAACAAATTCTTCACCTTTCACTCGGTCGCCAATGGCTCCGGACAGGTTGCCCAGGGCAACTACTTTCATCGCTCACCTCTACGGGTTGGGTACGTTTGAACACAACAACCGAAGCATGTTGCGCTCGTTGTTGAGCAATGCTGCTTCGATCAGGTAGGTGGTGGATATGCCTTTCGCCGTGTGCACCAGCCGATTGCCAGCTACCGCATCAGCCCGCGGGCGGATACGTATCTCGGCGGTCACGACTGCTGTGAGCTGCTCAGCGACGGGAGAAATCCGACCTGTTGGCAATGTGATCTCTGCCCACAGCTTGCCGATTTCTGGCCAGGTGACGTCAAAGCCGCCAGTTCCGTTTTTGACCCGCTCTTGCTTCTGCATCGTGCAGCGGTGACGCATTGGGCCTGCTCTCATCAGAATCGCTTCCTGGGCCAGAGAAGTCGGTCAACGGCCAAGGGCACGGCTGTTGAGATTGTTCCGGTCACCACAGCCTCTCGGTTGGCGTACCAGTGGCCGACGAGCAGCAATACCGCCTGCTCGACGTCCGGGGTAAAGCCCATTTGCTCTGGGCCTGCCGGCACGGCTTCTACCAGCTCGCGATCGCAGTGCATGGCAACGTGTGCCTTGGCGGCTTCAAAGTAGCCAGTCACCAGCGAGTCTTCCTCGTCACCGTCCAGCTTGAGATGAAGTTTCACGCGGGCCAGGTCAATCATTTACTTGTTCTCGTTGGGCTTGGCGGCTTTGTTGTTGGTCGGTTTGGCCTTCTCGGCCAAACCCTTGCCGATCAGCGTATGGGCCAGCTCATCGTCGATATCGAGAGTTGCACCAGCCAAGACGCGGCCATTCGGAGTGTTGAGCTTTTCGGGGTCGCCTTCGAAGCCCCACAGCACTTTGATTTCCATCTTGTTCACCTGGTAATGGTTGGGGCCCGAAAGCCCCGTGAGCGGAATATGCGTTAAGCGGTGAAGTTGAAGCGGCCTTTGACGAAGGCATACTTCTTGCGAACTGCCAGACCGAGACGTTCTTCCACCAGGATGGCGCGCTGGTTCTTGATGAAGTCGTCATTGATCATGCCGACCTTGATGGTGAAGCCCATGCGGTCATAGATCCGTGCTCCCTGCTGGAACGAACCGGTGAGGAATTCACCGCCAGTGGTGGAGCCGTCACCTTCATCCATGCTGTCGGAGGCAACGATTGGGCGCCCCCACAGAACGGGAGTAACCAGACCTTGCAGGTTGGCGAACAGGTAGCGGTTCTCGCCGTCCTTCTGCAGCTCGATGTTCATCCAGTCCAGGTCGGACATCACCACAGCGTCGGCAGGCAGCTTGGACTGCTTGCGCGCTTGGTAGATTGCGCGGCGCACGGTGTCGATGGCGGTGTCTGTTGCCTTGCTCAGTGCCGGGTCAAACACAGTCGCCTGAGTCATGATGCCGTTCAGGTTGTTGCCGGTGCCGTCACCTTTCAGCAACTGGCCTTCGCGCTTCAGTTCGAGGTCAAAGCGCAGCAGTTCCTGAATGTAGCTGTAGAGCTGAGGCACATCGTCGAGCGCTTCATCGGTCACCGGCATCCAGACGGCGATCTTCTTGATGGTGTCGGTGACCTGCTCGAAGGTCACGTTGCTGGTTGGCTTGGCTGCGCCCTCGGCAACCATGCCTGCACCCAGGGTATGCAGCAGTTCACGGAAGTAGGTGAATGCCTGCCCGGTGACCGGCGTGGTCGGAATGAGATCTCGGATCAGTAGGTTCTGCCGCGGCGCACCTTGAATCACCGGGTCGTACTGAGGGGCAACCAGTCCAGCACTGGTGACCTTCGTCTCGGACATGCTGGCCATGTCGGATTTGGTGATTTCAATTTCGGCAGATGGCTGGTTTTTCTGGGTCAGAGCTTGATACTTATCGTTGCCTTTGACGAAGTCGATGAAGCTCTTCTTCTCGGGGTTGGGGTTGCGCAGCTTGACGCCTTTCTCTTCCAGCTTCTGGACCTGCTCGATGACGCGCTCGATCTCGCCCTTCTGGTTTTCGATCTGAGCCTTCATCGCCTCGGTGACGGTGTTGCCCTTCTGGAGCTCGTCGGCAACCGCGTCGTATTTTTTCTGCAAACCACCGAAGCCCTCTTTCAGTTGGGCTTCGAGCGTGCTCTTTACTTCTTGGATTGGATCGGTCATGGCGACACCTTAAAGAATTGGTCAAAAGTGCTGGAGAGTGTTTTCAGCTCTTCCACGATCGCCGTGGCCTCGCTTCCGCCGTCACGGCGTAGCGCTGGATAGCCGAGCGAGGCGACTGCTGCCGCCTCCTTCTGGGAAAGCCCCATGCGTTCGCGCAGAGCGTTCTCGAAAAGTCGAATGTCAGATTTAACTGTGAGGACTTGAGCCTCTGGGTTCATGCCGAACGGCACGAATGACGCCTCCCAGAGTTCAGCCTCCTTGATGATCCGGACTCGGCGGCCGGCACGCTCCTCGAAGTCCGCCTTGATGGTGTTGAAGCCGATCGACATGCTGTCGAGAATCTCGGCTTTCATCAGCTCGTAAGCATCTCGGGCGTAGCTAACCGCCAAATTCACACGGCCTTTTAGAAACAGACCGTGGTCGTCCTGGGTGTAATCAGCGGCACCGACAAGCCGCGTCAGGTCGTGATAGAGAGCGAGTTTCAACTTCCCGCCACGAGTAGTCTTAACCCGGGTGAAGGCGCCGGGCAGGATGACGTCGTCGCCGAGGTCGACATTGTTGAACACAGCTGCATAGCCTTCGAAGTTACCGGCGTCATCCACCGCTTTCAGTTCAAATGGGACTTCAAGCTTTGACATTGGTCTGCATCTCCCACCGGGTGACCCGGTCGTACTCTTCGCCAGCCAGCGGAGGAAGGTTTTCTTTGCGGCGGACCTCGTTGATGGTCATCCAGCCAGAGCCGCCGGAACCGCCCAGGGCGCCCTTGTAGTAAGTAGCCCGCCCCGCGCTATCAGCGCGCAGCAGTCCCTCGACAACGAACTCGACGAACAGCGCCGTTCCTGCGAACAGCTTGTCGTTGATCTCGTCCTCGATTGCTTTGATGTAAGGGCTCAGGCCGAACGTGATGAAGCCGCTGGTTTGCTGCTCCAGGTTCGAGCCCATTATTGAGGTCTTCCCAGCACGGTTGGCCAGGTACAACGGGACGCCCCAGATACCTGCTAGCGCCTCTTCCTGGAACTGCTGGGACTCGATGAACTGACTGTCCTTCTGGGTCATGCCGGCGGGAACGATGGTCGGGCCGCCTTCAAGCAGGCCCATCTTGCCGATATCCTCTACGTCCCCGTCGCGGATCTTCGGAAACTTGTTCAGTACCTGGTCGCGCTGTTCGGATGTGAGGAAGTTTTCGTAGATGACGTAGCCACCCGTGAAGCCTCCCTTGCGCATGAAGCGCGCCGACCAATCCTGCGCTGCCTTGGCGAGACCCATCGCTTCCTTGTGAAACTCCACAGGGGAAAGCCCGGCGATACCGTCTGCGCTGAACAACTTGAAGTGCAACATGTTCTCCGGGGAGACAGGGAAGCGCTTGCCTTTCAGTGTCACCCAGTAGAACAGGCCCCCATCATTGTCAGTGTCGATCTCAACTGCATCCGCACCCACCGGCACTAGCCCAATGAACTCACCGTTGTCTGCGCGCTCGATCAGCGCGTAGCCATTGCCGCGCAAGGCCATGTTCACCACAGCGGCTTTGATAAAGTTCAGCATCGTCATGTATGGGTTTGGCTTCGCCAAGATGCGCAGCGCACGCTTGTTGTCCTTCACAACAACCCGGCCGGTGGGCTGATCCTCATAGAGCTTCAAGGGCAACCCGGATACCGTCTCGCTCAGGATCTTGATGCAAGACCAGACGATCGGAATTGCCATTGCCTTCTTGGGAGTGATGACTGCGCCCGAGCGCGTTTGTCCGCCGATGTCTGTTTGAACCTCAACATATTCACCCGTCTTGGGATCGTTGAAGCCAAAGAAACTCCAGCTCATTGGGTTGTACCAGCGAGACGCCATATTGAGCCTATAGAAGTCCGGAGTATCCGTTTTGGAGGTAGTCGTCGATATCGCCCTTGTTGTTTTCAGGTGCAATGCCGAGCGTTGCACCGAAGGCCATCGCAAGCGCGACGATGCCGTCGATACGACCGGTAGCTTTGTCCTTGGCAAACTTGCGCCCGCCGGCCGGGTCCTTTTGGATCACTGCGTTGGCCGCGCACATGGTTAGCAGCGGGGACATGCCGTGGCGTAATCGTCCGTTCAACAATTCCGATTCCAGTGCATCGATGGCGGGGGCCATGTCTTTGAATCCTTGCCCGTACTCGACGAGGGGTAAGTTCACGCCCTGGGCTTCCGCATCACGCCTGAACAGATCAATCCGGTACCTGTCGAACGCGATCGACTGAATGTCTCCGCCCAGCTCGTTCAAAATCCGGGCGATATCCACAGCCACAAATGCGTAGTCAACAGTCGCCCCCGGCGTGGTGATCAGCAGGCCTTCCCTTACCCACACGTCATACGGCTCGCGATCACGCTTGGCCCGCTCCATCAACCCAACTTCCGGCGTCCAGAAGAACGCCCATGCACCCCAGTTACCGTCCCGCTTACCGATGACGACGAAGGCTGTAAGGTCAATGCGAAACGAAAGATCAAGCCCGCCGTACAGATCAAGTCCGTCTGGGCTGTCCGGTTCATCGCCGCACGATTCCCATACCCCCTTCGAAACGAAGACGGACACCGTAGATACGCGCTGGTTGAGGCACAGATTTCGGAACGTGTTCTCCGACGCAGGCATGCGGTTGGCTTTTTCGGCTTGCTTCTCCAGGTCGGGAAGCGAACGGAACGTGCCGAGCGCCGGGTTTGCAGCCCGCCATGCGACAGGGTCAATCAGGCTGCAATCTTTCGGCGCGCTGTAAACATGGCTGACGATGTGCGGGTCTTTAGAACGCTCAGCGTCATCCAACCAAAGACTGAACATGTCGCTATCTTGTGCTGCCTGCGTACTGATCGCGATCAACAGAGGCGCGTCGTGCGCGCCTTGGGCAGTGGTGATCGCGTCTACAAAATCGCTTTGCGGGCCACGTATCTGACCCACCTCGTCGAGGATCGCGAGGATAGGTGACAGGCCGTGGGTCGTTTTGCCCTCGGCAGCTAGTGCGCGGTACTCCACGTTTAACGGAGTACCGATGAGTTTCTTGCCGCTCGGGTTGACGTGAACCAACGCTTGAAGATCAGGGTTCAGGTTGATCATCTTCACGGCCAGATTAAATACAATCCCGGCCTGCTCGCGGCTCATTGCGCCCGAAACGATCTGCGAGTTGAGCACGGCTTCCGGCCCAACCAGGTGAACCAGCAAGATGCCTGCGATCAGACCAGTCTTGCCGTTCTTCCGGGCAATACTCAGGTAAGCAGTGCTGGTCCCAACCGGGTTGTCATAGATGGCGAGGATGAAGTCCTTCTGAAAGCCATCCAGTCGTAAGGGCTTACCAACGTGCTTACCCTCTGGAACCCGGCAGTACTTTTCGATGAATGCAATGGCTCGCTGGCCGCGAGTGCGGCTCTTGCCAGCCATCAGTGCATCGCTCTTGGGATCAGATCGTCATCGTCCTGACTCTCAAGAACCTTTTCAGCTTCGCGCTGCTTGGTCGCTTTCTTGCCCTGGTCGCGGGAATCACCCTGCGTGGCCTGGGCATGCACTTGCAAGGTTCGGCTCAAAGCCACCGCACGGCGACTCAGCGTCTCCAACAAGCTGTGTTTTGGGTTGATAACTTGAGTGCCACGGTCGTTTTTCAGCACGTCGCCCTCCACATCGATCTCCTTTTGCAGGCGTTCAATGTCAGAAAGGCAGCGCGCCAAGTTACCGGCCAGTACCAAATCAGAGTCAGTCCAGCTATCACGCGTACGCGCGCGCACAATGGAATCCCAAAATGGCTTGTCGCCGGGTCGCAGGTTTACAAACTTCGGAGCTTTGATGGGGCCGACACCGGCAGCGCGCATAGCCGCAACCGCCGATGTCGCGCTATCGGAGCGGTTGCGCTTGGCTGTCATAGGTTTTCTCAATACTGCCGCCATGTGTTGTGGCGGCGTTTTCCGGGTTACGGATGCAGATGTCAGTCGAGGGCGGTCCTACTTGACGAGAATCCCTATCATTTGACCTCCCCCTAGGGGCACTGACGTGCCACACGGGGCGCGTCGATAGTTTCGGTCAATCGCGGTTCCAATGATGATTCGGGTCGACCGGGATGCCCGAGACGTCATGACCAGGCAGGATGCCGGTCCGCTCCTGCCTCTGCTTGGCTCCGTCATGGCATGGCTTGCACAAGCTCTGCAGGTTCGAGGCATCGAAGAACAGAGCCTCATCACCCTTGTGCGGCTTGACGTGGTCGACAGTGTTGGCAGCCTCGACCGTACCCAGCGCACGACACAAGCGGCAGGTCGGCTCAGCCTGTAGCTGATGCCATCGCAACCGATACCAGCGCTTCGTCTTGTAGAGGTGGTGCCAGGGCGAGGAACTGGCCATCAGTCTGTATTCCGCCCAGGAAGCTTGAAGCCGGTGACTCGGTCGGCAAAGGCGCGGACCTTATCCACACCCAGCAACCCGACCATGCCGCCGATCAGGCTGGCTGCTGACTGCGGGATGCCGATCAGCTCAAGGCCGGACAGCATCGACAGCGTGATGCAGCCACACAGTAGGCTTTCGAAGAACGCAGCCTTGCGTGTCCCGCCGCCGTAGATGATCCGCAGCGCGGAGATCGATATCGCAAAGCCTGCGGCGTAAAAGGCCGGGGCGTGCTGACTCAGCCAGGCGAGTACAAGAACCCATGTGTCTGGCTTATCGGGCATGTTAGGCATCCGCTGTCCTCCCCGATCTGGGGGGCGATTAGGTCCGGCTCCAGCAGCACTCCCAACTCAGAGCGATGAGTGTGGCGGAGCCGAAAACGAAAAAGCCCAGCGGAATGGCTGGGCTTGTGATTAACCGTTGCTCATCCAGCAACAAAATCGGCAGGGATTTCCCAAGGGGCGTTAGCCTCCAGATAATCATGGCCTGCCCACGTCATCTCAAAGTAATCGTAAGCACGCTCTTCGTCCTTAGTGAGCTTGACGAACCCGGCCGTTTCAAGAAGGTGGAGATGGTAGTCGACCGTATCCCACGCATACTCACTACCGAGTCCTGAGCCGGAATCGCTAGCGCAAAACATCAGACGAATCTCGGCGCGATTCATGCCGGCGCCAGTAGGTTCCTCGGCGATGATATTGATCAGTTCTACAGCCCAACCTTTGTTCCGGAGCATTCGTATTCCTCTGCATGCAGTGCTAATTGGCCATGTCGAGGGTAACAGCTCGCCCCTTAAAACGAAAAAGCCCCGCACGATGGCGAGGCTTTGAAAATCAATTAACTAAATCAATTATGTGACGGATGACGCCGTCCATTAAGAACCTCAGCGAGCTCCTCAACAGAGAACAATCCATAGTCGTGATCGTTCATCTTGCTCGATCGAATTTCATCAAACACTGCGAGCATGCGACGGTAACCATCGGTGGTACGCATATGAGAATTAACAATTCGACCGGCGAACTCGGACCAGCGATCAAGATCCCCTACAAGAATCCGAGCGATGGAAAGGTACTCATGCTCGTTGTTACCATCAAAGCCGGGGAACTTCACATCCTTACCAAAAGGATCAGCAGCTTCGGATAGAGTTTTACGCTCCTCCGCATCCAGTTCCTCAAATGAGCTCTCCAAGAGAGACCACATTTCTAGCACGTCAGCGACGTACTTTACGCTCTCTGGGTCTTCGCCCGTGTCGTCAAATAATCCTGAATACTTCCATTTCAAAGCCCATCCCTGCCCCCCGGTGACCATCCGCTGAATAAAATCAGGATCAACGTCGCTCTGTACTTTCAGGTGCGAGTGAAGGTCAGTTAGCAGGGTAATAATAAGCTTTTGCTGATTCGAAAATTCCATCTCAGTCCTCGGCATAAATATCTAAGCAGCTCGCAAAAAGCAGCGGGTTTAGATAGTAAGCGAAGATTAGAAATAAAGGATGCCTCACAGCAAAAAGCCCAACTCGCTGGCTGGGCTTTTGCTGTGGTGTCGCGCTGAAACAGCTGAACACCCTGCCATCAAAACAGGTGTTTATCTGTACGGAAAGGCTTTTTTACGCAGCATCAGCAGATCTATCAATCGCACCATCAATCCAGGCCACTCCGGCCTTGATCAACTCCCAGGCTTTGCGCTCCGAAATGCCGCTCTCACGGGCAATGCGGTTAGCGGGCCACTTCGCGCCGAAGTAGAACCAAACAAAATCCCCCATCTGTTGCTCCCGCTTGATCAGTCGTGCGAGCGCTGCATCCACGATCAGTGCAACATCGTCAGTGATCACGTATGACTGCGTGCTGGGCTCAGGATTGAACTGATTCATCACCGCAGCCAGTTGGGAGACATACCTGGGCACCCCCATTCCCGCCATCCGCCACGAGCCCCACTGCTCCAGCAGGTACTCGGTATCACCCAGTGGCTTGTCGATATACGTTCGCTTCTTCATGCCACTTTCCTCGGGGTTGGTTCGTCCATGCCGAACAGTTCACGCAGCAGCTTGTCGGCAATCTTGTTCTTGGCGTTACCCTCAGAGATCCAGAGACGGGCGAACGCCTCGAACCCCAGGGCAGACCTTGAGGCGTGCCAGTCGGCGATGATGTCCATGAAGGCCGCAGAACCGATCCGGCCGTTGTTCTTCTCTAGCAGCAGGCGATTGCCCTGCTTCAGGAACTTGCACTCAACTGGGGTCAAGCTTTTGCGCGGCAATGCCGCCGTGACGTTACTCATTTGCGGCACTCCCGAGGCTTTTACAAACCTCCACAGTCATGAATTGTTGAATTGACTTGCAGCCCATGCAGTCCGTGGCCTGTAGGCGATTATGTGAAAATTCAAATCTAACGCCTGTCTGCACTGTGTTGGCATTCGGCACCATCCGGTCTAACGTTTTGGCGGCGATCATTGGCCCTTCCTCCCCTTGTACTGGCTGGCGAAGGGGCGACTGGCTTCAACCTCCTCCTGGCTTGGCTCACGGCCAGCGAAATTGACGAACCTGGCGAACTTGCCCTGCTGCTGAACAACACACGACCCCACCGGCGCATGACGGCACTTGGGCATAATCAATTCGGTGGCGCCGTTCTGGCCTTCCTCGCTGTCCATGTCGCGGTGGACCAGGATGATGCAATGGGCGTCCGCCTCGATCTGGCCTGAATCGCGTAGGTCGGAAGCGATCGGCTTCTTGCCTGGGCGTTTGGTTGAGTCCCGATTGAGCTGGGCCAGCAGGATCACTGGCACCTCTAGCTCCTTAGCGATGTTGACGATGCCCGTCGATATCTTGCCCAGCTCAGCGGTTCGGTTGAACGCCTTTCCATCAGAGCCAATCAGGCCGATGTAGTCGATCACCACCACGTCGAGGCCGTGCTTGCGCTTGACCTGTCGACAAATACTGCGGATGCGTGGGACCGTTAATCCCGACTTGTCGCTGACGTACAGCGGCTTATCCAAAATCTTTTGCACCGCGGCTGTCAGGCGCGGCCAGTCATCGTCCTGCAGTTGCCCATCGTCGAGCACCCGTAGGTCAATGCTGCCAAGGGATGCCAGGGCACGGTTACCAAGTTCCTCCTCGGGCATCTCCAGGGAGAACACCATCCCAACACCGGCGCCGGAACAGGCGATGTGTTGGGCTATCTGCAGGCCGAGTGTGGTCTTGCCGCTGCCTGGCAGGCCGGCCACGATGGTCACAGTCTTTTTTCGCAATCCGCGGATCAGCTTGTCCAGATCCACAAGCCCTGTGGATAACCCTGACTGCACCACACCGTTAAACTTGGCGTCGATGAGGTCAACGTTTCGGGCAATCACTTCATCCATTCGCTTGTAGTCCGGCTCGCCAGTGTCGAGATCCCGCAGGTCGGCCATAGCCTGCTGGGCGCTGGCAACGATTTCCGCCACCGGCCGGTTCTCGCTGGCCAAGTCGCGCACAGCGTCCGCGGCCCCCACCAAGCGCCGCAAAACGGCACGATCCCGCACCGTACTCGCATAGGCCTTCCAGTTCGCAGTGCTGGGGGTGTTCTTGGCCAGCTCACCGGCGTAGGCGATGGTAGTTCCGCCGCTGGGCAGATATGGCTTGAAGTCGTGAAGAGTCACCGGGTCAATTGGTGAGCCGGTGGCGTGCAACTCGAGCATCACCTGGAACAGTGCCGCGTTTTCCGGGTCGTGAAAGTCGGCCGTGGCAACGCTGGTTGTGATCGAGTCGAACAGCTCACCATCCAGCATCAATGCGCCGAGCAGGGCGTGTTCCGCCTCGTCGCTGTACAGCTCGCGATACTCGTTCATGCCCGCCCCCGCGCCGAAGCCCAAGTGAAGCCGGCTAGAAGCGCACCGTTCTCGCGTAGCCGGTCAAGGGCGCGTTCGCCGATATACGGGCCCAAGCTCTTCGCGTTGAGATTGGACACAACCACCGTCGGGCGGATCAGGTTGTAACGGCGATCCAGGACCTCATGCAGGGCCGACAATTCGTAGTGAGTACCTGCCTGGGCGCCGATTTCATCGATCACCAACAGGTCGAAACTTGCCAGTTCGTTGATCACGTCGCTCTCGGAATAGCCGGCATTGCGATCCATCGAGCGCTTAAACACGCGGATAATCTCGGCGGCGGTGGTGATCACTGCCACGGCCCGATACTGGCGAATGACGTGCTGGACGATGCCGCTGGCTAGGTGCGTCTTGCCGTTACCGACGTTCCCGCACAGCAGCAGGTTTCGGCCGGCCTGGAAGTGCTCGCCAAAGTTATCGGCATAGCCCTGGCAAGTTTCCAGCGCCTGAGTCATATCCGGTGTGGTGGCGCGGTAGGTCGCGAAGGTGCTATCGGCAAACCGGGGCGTGATACCAGAGCCTACAAGCGCGCTGTTGACGCTTTCGGCTTGCAGGTTGGCCAGCGCCTGCGAATGCTCTTCGCTCCCCTGTGGCGATACACGCAGGCCGTGGAACTGGCACTGCTTGCATGGGCGGACAGCCATCGATCCATCGAACTGCTCAACCTCGGAACGATCAACCTCGCCGTGGGCAGGGCACTCGCCGGTGAAAGTTCGCGAATCAGGCTGGCGACGGAAATTAGAACGCGGGGCCATTGTCGCCTCCTTGGTACATATCCGGGGTGTGGTTGGGCAGGTTGTTGAAAGCCGATGGCTTACCGTTCTTGGCGCCAGCGCCAGGTAGGACCGATTCCGGGTAGATGTCCGACCAACTGCTGGTGGTGGACTTATCCAGCACTGCGTCGGGTTCCGGATGGTTGGCCAGCTTCTTGGAGATCAATTCACAAGCCCGCAGTGTCAACGGTGCACGCTTGGCCTTCCGCATTTCACAGAAGTCAGCCCAGGCTTGATCGGATGCATTGGCAGGCTTGGCAGTCAGCGGATCAAACTTTGATTTGCGAACTTTCTGGTCAGGCGATTTATCGCCTATTGGTTTATTAACGGATAGATGACGGATAGATGACGTATTGGGTGCAGCTGCTGCACCCCGTTCTGTCTTCATTTGCACCCCGCTCTGTGCTGAGCTGCACCCCGTAGCGTCTCCATTTGCACCCCGTTCGCAGCGGGGTGCATCTGCTGCACCCCGTTTTTCGATCAGGTCGTACACCACCGGACGGCGGTCGTGACGGTCGATGTAAGCGGCCGCTATAGACTGATTGCCTCGTTTTATCAGTCCGGCAGCCTCAAGGGCGTCCAGCTTGTAACGCACAGTGCGCTCAGATAGGCCGGTGTCAGTGGCAAGGGTCAGCGCCGAAGGAAAAGCCCCGCGCCCATCACTGCCGGCGTAGTTGGCCAGGCACAGCAAGACATGACGGCAGGTGGAGTCTTTGATCTCTTGTTGCTCCAGCGCCCAGACCATGGATTGGATGCTCATAGATCCAACTCCCGCGTTACCCGGGCAATGAACTGGTCGTGGGGCTCATCCAAGACGATTCCCTGCTCTTGCAGCGCCAGACGACCGGCCTTGGCCAGGCCATAGATCTCCCAGCGCTCGCGCTCGGGCAGATGACGGCAGCCGGAATAGTTGGGCCAGGGGCCGGCGATCACTTCGGCGGTGGCCGGCGAAACTACCGGAATCCCGGTAGTTGATTCCAACGGAGTCGTCATTGCAGCGTCTCCGAGCCGGTTCCGCTGATCCTGCTCACGATCTGAGCCATATCAGTCAGCGTTCCGCCGGAAAGACGGCGCACCAAGATGCCCAGCGCGGTAGTCGCATTGATCGCCTCCACGGACACTGTCGCTGTGATCCTTGCGTTATCTGCGGCCAGGGTGGCATTGGTGCCGAGCCTGACCTTGTCGCCGGCGTTATACGCCGCGCAGGCCAATGCCAAATCACTGAGCTGGTTGTACTGATCAGGCGGTGTAGGCCGGACAAACGCCTCGGCAATCGGTATAGGCATATCAGGTGGTTCTTGACCGGCCAGCAAGCATTGACCCGCAACCTCCCAGTGCTCATCGGAAACTTTCTTTGCGTCGCCGCCCGTCTTGCGCTCGAACAGGACCTTCAACGCCCAGTACGCCTCGATCAGACCTACGTACACGTCACCCCGGGCTTCAATTACGCCCCCCTCCTCCACGAACTCTGTCGCACCCTTGACGCACTCGAAGCACTTCAGGAGAAGCGCAGCGTCAGCGAACTTCTCGAAGAAAGCTTGGTCGATGGTTTCGATGATGTGTGTCTTTGGAAAATCAATTACCTTACTCATGACTGCGCCTTCTGGACCAGGCGGAACCGGCCCTCAAAATATGGGTGGGTCGCCTGGGTTGTAGTGACCATCGTGGATTCGGATACGAAGCGGTTGAAGGCAGCAGTGACGTGGCTCTTTGACCAGACCAGGTACTGGGAGCCCAGCGCTTCCTCATGGCCGTTCCGGACCATGCCGGCAGGGTTAGGCTGGTTTGGCCAGACCTTCAGCACGTAGTCGACGACGGCGCCGGACAGGCCGTGGCGCGCCAGCATGGTTTCCTTCACTCGGGTCAGTGACTGGCAATTCTGGGGGCAGTGATCCCACACAGTGGTCTGGCTCAAGTCCTCGACGCGACGTTCGATCCGCTCCAGCGCCACCTGCTGCTCCCGCTGCTGACGCTCGACCGCCACCAAGTGGTTCGCGTTGGCGGCGGTGATTTCAGCTTGGGTCATCGGGCGGGCGGCTTGCTCTTCCAGATCGTGAAGTCGGCGAATCACTTTGTGCCGCAACGGGATGCTGTAGCCGGTGATCAGGGTCTCGGTCAGCTCTTTGTCCAGGTGGTACTCAACCTGCTCCCGATTCATGCTGTCCAAATAGATGCCCCCAAAACTGGGGATATCTTTTTTAAGCTCGGCGAGCATGTTTTCAATGTCGCGCTTGACGTGGTCGTGACGCTTTTCGGTCAGTTCCGCAATCTCGCGGGAGGACATGGTGACGGCATCGCCGCCTTGGAATTTGGCGATGGTCATTGCACGTCCCTCGACTTGATTGCGCCCATCAGTGCCGCGTCGGTCCTGGCAAGGGATTCGTTTGCCTGCTGGACGAGCGAGCGCTCAGGAATGGCGTCGAAACTCGAACCAAGGCGCTCAGCAGCAGCCCTGACCCAGATGCAGATCTCACTCATGAACCCGGTTCGCTGGCCCTGTAACGATTCGACCTCCTCTTTAGTCACGGGCTGCTTCGCATCCATCGCCGCGAGTATCGAACGGAGAACCCCTGATGCGTTGTGGATTTGGTTGTCACGGTGATCCCTGACGTATTTGAGATACATGCAAGCAACTGACCGGCCAACCTCGATGCCTCCGAAGTAGCCGCCCGTCATTGGCACATCCCAGAACGACTCTGGGCCGTTATCCTTGCCAACAAATGGCAGGCGATCCCAGGCGTACTTGCCTTCTGGCTTCGACCGAAGGCCGATTCGCTTACTTTTGGGTAGCGGACGCTTGGATTTCGGGATAGTCATTGGCAACCCCCGACATGAACGGCGTCATACGCTGCGCCAGCGTGACGGGACTTCCAGAAAAAGTTGCCAGTTGCGAAAGTGATCGATTCCAGACGGCTTTCGATCTCAGTGGCAAGAGGGTTGCTCCAGCCGCCGTCGAGCGTTGGGACGATCCGAGCCAAAAGGATCGAGCGCAATTCGTTGAAGGTGGCGCGGGCGTCGTTCATCCGCGCCATTTGCTCGGCAGTGACAACGGCGTCATCCAGTAACTCGCCATGGACTACCAATACGGCAGGCAGCTTATTCATGGCTGCACCGCCAAATCCCGCGCCACGATTTCGGGTCTGGCTTTTTGTGTCGCGCCATTGCCAAACTCAACGCTTTGAGCAGATGCATCCACCAGTGCACAAGCCGCCTCGACCATGAACCGGATGCCGTAGATTTCGGTGCCGTTCAATCCACTTACAATGAACTGATCAAGGATGCTGGTAACGGCGTTCAGCATGTTGCTCGAAGAGCTCAAGGCTTCGCTTACAAGCATTCCAGGGCGGACGTCCATGAGCTTTGCGGACTTATCAAGGCAGTCGAAGTCGCTAAATGCGGATGCTGTAGTGAGCAATGGTTGTTGCGTCCGGTTAAGTCCGGTGGTATTTTCGTTTTGCATTGTTTTTGCCCTTCGATAGACAAAGTGATGCCAAAGCCACCTGCTAGTAACAGGTAGCGACTAAGAAGCTCAGCTCAGGCTGGGCTTTTTTGTGGGCGGTCGAAAAGTCAGCCGCTCAGCAAAAATCCTGGTGATAGGGGGTTCACGGGGAGACCTGCGGGATACTGGATACGCATACAGAGCCATTTGGCTCAGGTGCAACAGTCGGGAATTCAGGCGATGATTCACCTACCTTGTGGCGAGCTTCGACCTGGGCAATAAGGTCGCAGATCGAAGATGCTTTAATGGCGCCACCAGTGACGGACTCAGCAAGCAGCGCCTTTTCAGGACTAACCTTTTGCGACCCGGACAGCCAATAAGAAACTGTTGCTTGAGACACGCCGAGGGCATCTCCGGTCTTCGACTGGCTGCCGAAATGATTTATTAGTTCGCTAATTTTTTGAGCCATGAGACAGGCCTCTGATAAGTCTTTTTATAGACTGCACAGAAGCAAACTTCTTTGCAACCCCATAAGTATCTTTATAGGATCAGAGGATGAATCTATCCGAACGAATCAAGCTTGCCCGGAAGAAAGCTGGACTTACTCAGTCTCAGCTTGCCGAATCCGTTGGTATCGCGCAGACAGCCATCAGCCAACTTGAATCTGGGAAGACACTGCGGTCTTCCTATCTGGTTCAGATAGCCAGAGCATGCGGCGTGAACAGCACCTGGCTAGCATCCGGGGAAGGCGAAATGCTTTCGCCAGAAGATGTTGCGACCTACTTCAGTAGTGAGCTTGAGGAGATCCTCCGCGGCGAACACGAGGATGACGCCGCGCTCAACTCTGCATTGCGAGACAGGATTGAAGAGCTCAGGAGTGCGAGCCGATACGCGCCTTCCAACTCTCTTCTGACGGAGGAAATACCCTATCTGATTGAGCTGGACGACCCTCGCGACCCATCGAAGACCGTCGTCGAGATTAGCGTAAAGGTTCATCTCGACCTCAACACCGAAATACTATCGAAACAAGGAGTGCTACCCGAACACGTTGTGGCGGTAGCGATCTCTGGCAACTCAATGACCCCCGTTCTACAGGACGGCGGCACCGTTGTTGCTCACTTGCGTGAGACTCAAGTCGTTGACGGTCGAATGTATGTGATAGATCACGGAGGGCAGATCAGGGTAAAGGCGCTCTACCGACTGCCAGGCGGCGGAGTCCGCATGAAAAGCTACAATACCTATGAGCATCCCGACGAGACGTATTCGGTGCGCGAGATGGATGACGCCAACATCCGCATCATGGGTCGCGTCTTCTGGGGCGCATCCTTTTACTAGCTCAAGCACAAACGCCCAAAACCCGGATCACCGGGTTTTTTTTCGCGTACAGGTTAGGAAAAATCAGCAACCTGGTAAAAATAATAAAAATACTGCTTGAACACTTATATAAATCTGCTTATATTTTTCTCCATCAGCAACGAATGTGACGGATAAAAGAAATGAGCACGGTTGTCAATTTCGGCAAGCTCCAAGGCACAACAGGCGTACTTGCCGAACAAGAGCTGCGTGCCGCCCTTGCTGTTTGCGCTGGCTTGGCCAACAAGGAAATCGCTCGCGCCGTTGGCTGCGCTCCCGGCACCGTCAAAAAATCCATTGAGCGCGTCTTCTACAAGCTCGGCATCACCAGTCGCTCGGCAATCCCTACAGAGCTGTTCTGCCGTGGCATTGCGCGCCATATGGTGATTGTGTTCTGCGCGATCCTCGCCGGCCACGCAGCCATCACCGACGACCACATGAACCGCATCCGCCGCCCAGGTGAGCGCCGCATTGAAACGCGCGTGGCCGTTCGCCGCATCGAGGTCGCCCTCACCGCTTAACCCCAACTGATTTTTGCGAAAGCCAACAACGCGGCCGGGATTCGCTCGGCCTGAATAAAGCTCACCCCAAGGAGTAGGACCATGTTGATTCTCACCCGTCGCCCAGGCGAAACCATCCGCATCAACGATGACATCAGCGTCACCGTGCTCAGCATCAGTGGCCAGCAAATTCGCCTTGGCATCACTGCACCAGACTCCGTCGAGGTACATCGCGAAGAGATCTACCAGCGCATCCAGGCCGGAGCTACCAAGGAGAAAGGAGAAGCTCATGCAGTCGCCTAAACGTATTTCCCTGGTGCTACGCGCACCTGAAGGGAAGACGCTGGAGCAGATCCTGCAGTTCGCCCAGCTCGGCGCTCACGTTTCCATTGGGCGTGGCCTTGCGGTGATCGCCGGCGCCAGCGATCGAGACCTGGTAACGCCAGCCATTGAGGTACCCGAGTTCTGCATTGACGAGCATATCCAGATGGTCGCCGACGCAAATCGGTATCGCTGGCTGCGTGACGGCGCCCTAAGTACCGGCTCGGCGAACGTGCCGATGGTGTGCATTGGTATGGGCGAACCAGTTGGCGGCGCCGATCTGGACCTGGTGACGGATGCTGCAGCGCTCAACTGGCCGATGGTCGACGAGTTTGCCAACGAGGTGCAGGCATGAAGGCCATAACTCTTTTCGCCTTACTGTTGATCGCCGGCCAGGCAAGCGCCAGCGAGATTGAACAAGTCATCAGCGTCCAGCATGACAGTCAGCGGGGCGTCACCTGCTGGATCTTGAATAACACAGGTATCAGTTGCCTGCCGGATAGTTCGCTCCTGCAGATGCCCGCCAGCACCGCCATCGACGAAAGCCAGACGGCACGGGCTTCTCTGGCAACTTCCATGTGCCAAAACGAGCAATTGCCCGCCGGCCTGCCCCCACAGAACGAGAGGTTCCAGCTATGAGCAGCGGAGCAAGAGTTGTGCACGGTCGTAGCCGAGCAGGCGAGTTGGCCAGCCTCGGCTCGCGCCTGGTCCGCCTGGGCCAGATGCTGCAGGACGACCAGACCAAGATCGGCGAACTGATGCGCCTAGCTCAGGAGTGCCGATTCAATCTGAGCCTTCATGTCGCGGCTGATTCGATCCCTGAGACGGAGTAGCTCATGCGCAAGCCTCGCAGAAACCTCGTTTGGGATGAGCGAGCAACCGCCCTTCTGGTTAAGCATTATCCGTCGACGCCTATGCCAGAGCTGATCCTGCTGCTTGGGAAAACAAAAATACAGATAAAGACCAAATGCCATTGGCTCGGGCTGCGACGCGACAAATCGTTTACGGCGAAGACCTGGCGCGAATCTCTGAAGACAGGCCCCGATAACCACAACTGGGTCGAAGTTGGTGCTCGCCGGGATACAGGTAGAAGCATACAGCTGAAGCTCCCCAGTGGTGAGTGGGTAGCAGAGCATCGATGGGTTTGGGAGCAGGCAAACGGCCCTATACCTGATGGCTGCTACGTATCTCCTCTAGATGGAAACAGACGTAACACTGACTTGGCCAACCTCAAGCTGGTGACCAAGGATGAGCATTGCAGGCGCAACCAGGTACGCAAATACCCCGCTGAGTTGCAGAACGTGATCCTGGCCCAGCAGGACCTTAAGAGAGCAATACGGGAGAAGAAATCATGAAGAATAAATTGAGCGACCTACGGGATCATCTTTTTGCACAGCTTGAAGCGGTACGTGAAGCCACTGATGAAGACTTGGCCAAGGAGGTCCAGCGCGCCTCTTCCGTCTCCGACATCAGCCGAGTACTGATCGAGAGTGCCAAGGTGGAGATCGATTACTTCCGTCACATCGGCGGCGAGAACAGCGCCAGCTCCTTCATTGAGTCGAAGCCGGCACTGCCTCCAGCCAAAGGAGTTACCCGTGGCTAAAACAATCTTACGGGTACGCCAAGGCGGAATCGCCTACTACCTGAACGAGTCGTCCACTGGCGCCAAGAACAGCGGGCGCCGGTTCATCCTGAGCCGCACCAGCAACTTTGGAAAAACCAAGGATGGCTGGATAAAGGTCAACTCAACAGAACACCAGGTGTTAGTCGATGCCAATAGTGAGCTCGACCAGTTCAACGCCTGCACCAGCCTGTTCGCCAGCAAAGAGCAGCGCCCCCACGTCGACCGCCATCACATCCGGGGTATGGCTGGAAAATGGGAGGGTGAGGCGTTTCCCGCTCGCGTGACGCACCGTCGTGACGCGACACAAAACGCGAATAACGAAAACGTGTCGCGACAAGTAGAGCGGTGAAGCAATGCGCTATGTGACCGTCAGGAAATTTGCCAGCGAGTCTGGCTACACAGAGGACGCGATCCGCTCAAAGATCCGTGACGGAATCTGGCGGCTCGGTGAGATATGGATCAAAGCGCCGGATGGCCGGACGCTTCTAGACGTAGAAGGATATGAGTCATGGGTAGAGGCGGGAGGGGAGTTCGGGCGGTCTCCGATACGAGTATCGAAATCACGTTCATGTATCGGGGCGTCCGGTGCCGCGAGCGCATCACGCTCAAGCCCACCGCCACTAACCTGAAGAAGGCCGAGCAGCACAAGGCGGCGATCGAGCACGCAATTTCGATTGGTACTTTCGACTACTCAGTGACGTTCCCGAGATCTGCGCGGGGCGCGAAATTCGCGCCTGAGGCTTCCCGGGAAACCGTGAACGGATTCCTCACCAGGTGGCTCGAGGGGAAGCAGAAGCACGTTGCGAGCAGCACTTTCGATGGTTATCGGAAGCTGGTTACCCTGCGCCTTATCCCCGCCCTCGGTGACACCATGCTGGTGGACTTGAAGCGTAAAGCGGTGCGTGACTGGCTGGATACACTTGAAGTGGGTAACAAGACGCTCAGCAACATCCAGAGCTGCCTGCGATCCGCACTCAACGACGCGACCGAGGAAGAGTTGATTGACTTGAACCCATTGGCTGGTTGGACCTACTCCCGCAAGGCCGCACCTACGAAAGAGGATGACGTCGATCCCTTCAGCCCTGAAGAGCAACACGCAGTGTTGGGTACCCTCTCCGGCCAGGCGCGCAACATGATGCAGTTCGCTCTGTGGACAGGACTGCGAACCAGTGAACTTGTGGCGCTGGACTGGGGAGATATCGATTGGCTGCGTGAGGAAGTGTTGGTCAGCCGGGCAATGACTCAGGCCGGCAAAGGGAAAGTAGAGACAACGAAGACCGCTGCAGGTAGACGCAGCGTGAAACTTCTTCGTCCGGCGATGGAGGCATTGAAGGCGCAGAAAGCCCATACATTCCTCGCTGATGCCGAAGTGTTTCAGAACCCGCGTACGCTGGAGCGCTGGGCGGGTGATGGCCCGATCCGGAAGACCATGTGGGTACCAGCGATGAAGAAGGCTGGCGTTCGCTACCGTCGGCCGTACCAGACTCGGCATACGTATGCATCGATGATGCTGTCTGCGGGTGAGCACCCTATGTGGGTTGCCAAACAGATGGGGCACACTGACTGGACCATGATAGCCCGAGTATATGGAAGGTGGATGCCATCAGCAGATGAGGGTGCGGGCAGCAGAGCTGAAGGATTATGGAGCGGTAGACCTGCCAATAACCTTTCTGCCCAATTTCGTCAGCCCATTTCAGACTAGGCTATTTCTTCTTATCTTTAGGAGATGTTTTTTGTTCAGCTTTCTTGCCATATAGCCAGTACGCCGCAATACCATACAAACCGAGCACAGTGCCGGTTGTAGAGGTTATGAAGGTGATCAGCAACGTATCAGTGAGCTTGAACGGCAGATAGGAGTACTCCTTTGGGATAGGAGTAAACCATTGCCCAAACCCTTGCAAAAGCACCACAACAAAAATTACAAATATCCATAAAATAGCAAGTAGCAAAAGTAGATTGCTATGGGAAAGTCTCATGCCATGGATTTCGTCGGCATGTTTTCGTTTCTGGGCTTGATCATCGTTGTTAGCGAAGGCCTGCATCTCCCCGACTAACTTCGGGTCAAGAAGCGGAGATTCAGCAGATGATAGGGGCGGGAGAAACTCGCTACTTAATTGCTCTTCATTATTTGCAAAAGCGTTTGCTTCTTCGAGAGCCGTAGCGTCAGAGAGAGGGGAATTAGACTGTGAAGACGGTGGCAAGAATTCGCTCAATTATCCTTCAGGCGAATACTCGCCACCTCCAACTTGGCTCAAAGCATGGAATGAGTTGGCTGAGACAACAACCAACGATAGAAACCTTCAATCATGTCGTTTGAAATCACAGCATTTTTGCCTTGGTTATTCCAAGTCACGCTCCAAGGAGTCCCGGGCTGATGCGTGGCTGCTGAAAGTGTAACGCCATCTGCTCGGCCATAAATCCGAGCAACGTCCTTCATTACAGCCAGTTCGTTCTGATCGAACATGACCGGTGGTGCAGGAACGTTGGTAACCGGAGCGGAGCGAAAATCCCTCACGGCCTGGTAAACGCTGCGGACTACCGGACCATACTGCCAAGCTTCAACAGGCTCGTTTATCAAGGGCACGCCATGCCTTGCAAGCATGTATCCGTGCGCAATATATACAAGCTTCAAAAGCTGCATAGGCGTTACAGCAGGATCCCCAGCCTCACGGCACTCGTTAAGGATTCGCTGGGCAACCGCACGCGCATCTCTACTCATCGTTTTGCCCTCCTTGTGAACCAGCTAGACATCAAAATGAGGCGCGAGTCTGCCGAAGTCAAGAGCGGATGTCAAATTATACTTGACACCTACGGCATGGCTCGTTCCTGTAAGAAAATATAACAAATAACTGTACATACAACCAGTTAAATTGACGTCGGATTCATACCTAATAGAAGTGCGACAACTGGAATGACAGCAAAATGGCAGCCTAGAGGCTGAAAGCCTTGTGGCGCAAGCCTTAGACGGGGGTTCAAATCCCCCCGGCTCCACCACTTCATCATCTAAAGACGTCCACGGACGTCTTTTTTTGTGCCTGAAATCCAGTGAATACGGGGGTTTCATGGCTATTGGGGGCTTTCGAGGTTTTTAGAGTTCCAGGCGATTTGGTATTCCCAATGGTATTCCCGGCTACCCAGGGCTAATCTTGGGAATACCAAAAAGTGTCATGGAGTACTTCTCATGTGCGCTCAAACCACCCGCCTCTCCGACCGCCAGCTCAAGGCGATCAAACCGAGAGACAAGGATTACGTCCTCACCGATGGCGACGGGCTTCAGCTCCGTGTCAGAGTCAATCGCTCGATGCAGTGGAATTTCAACTACCGGCATCCCGTCACCAAGAATCGAATCAACATGGCACTCGGCTCTTATCCCGAGGTTTCTCTTGCGCAAGCCAGGAAGAAAACCGTTGAGGCTAGAGAGCTGCTTGCACAGGGCATCGACCCCAAAGCTCAGCGTAATGAACTGCAGGAAGCCAAACGAGCGGAAACGGAACATACGTTCGAGAACGTAGCCACCGCGTGGTTCGAATTGAAGAAGGATTCCGTCACCCCGGCGTATGCCGAAGACATCTGGCGCTCACTCACGCTGCATGTATTTCCGAGCATGAAATCAACGCCGCTATCAGAAGTGAATGCCCCGATGGTCATCAAGCTCCTTCGGCCGATTGAGGCCAAAGGTAGCCTCGAGACCGTGAAGCGGGTAAGCCAGCGCCTTAACGAGATCATGACCTACGGGGTCAATTCCGGAATGATCTTTGCCAATCCTCTCAGCGGCATTCGAGCGGTCTTCAAGAAACCCAAAAAAGAGAACATGGCCGCGCTACCAGCTGATGAGCTTCCCGAGCTCATGATGGAAATCGCGAACGCCAGCATCAAGCGGACGACCCGCTGCCTGATCGAATGGCAGCTGCACACCATGACCCGCCCCTCCGAAGCGGCGACCACCCGATGGGCAGATATCGACTTCGACAAACGCCTCTGGACCATCCCTCCGGAGCGAATGAAAAAGCGTCGTCCGCACACAATCCCGCTGACCGAACATGCACTCTCGTTATTGGAGACGCTTAAGCCCCATAGCGCCCACAGGGAATATGTGTTCCCGTCAGATAGAAACCCGCGCACCCACGCGAATAGCCAAACAGCCAACATGGCGTTGAAACGAATGGGTTTTCAGGACCGCTTGGTCAGCCACGGAATGCGCTCCATGGCCAGCACAATTCTGAACGAACATGGATGGGATCCGGAGCTGATCGAAGTCGCGCTGGCGCATGTCGATAAAGACGAAGTTCGAAGCGCCTACAACCGGGCGGATTACATCGAACGCCGGCGTCCGATGATGGCCTGGTGGAGTGAACATATCCAGAAGGCAGCCACCGGCAGCCTGTCGGCATCCGCCATCAATCAAACCAGGGACCGTAACGTCGTGCCGATACGCTGAGCCGGCGACAATCCGTGTCGTGCAGCAGGGCGACTGAAGTGGCGACTGTCGCTAAATCTGCCGCATGCCTGCGCTTCTTCGGCCAAGCCCCTGAGTATGGGAAGGCTCCGCATTCCCATACTCAGGGGCTCACGCTTAAAAGCGTCTATCAGACAACCACGAGTTGCGCCTTTCTGCGGCGGATCAGCCCTGCTGTTAACTCATAGTAATAGACGGTCGCTGGTGCTGAGCAACGCAGATAGTGCTCTAAAAACCATCTGGTGTGCTTTTCCTTCCAGGACCAGGGGGTCGCACAACTCCAGCGCTCACGAATCGCCTTGTGCATCCTTTCTGCCTGCCTGATATGCCGCTGCCGCGTGGCATGCGCACCTTTGAGCACGGGACTCAGAAACAACGCCATATCGAACTCGGACTTCATCAACGACCTCCGATGTAGGCACTCACCACGTCGATGCGGTTATGCCCCAACTCGTGGCTGATCTGCTGGCGTGCACGCTGATCGAGTGCTCGATCGTCTCGATGACCACGACCGCCATTGATGGGCGCGGAGAAGCCGGTCAGTTGCTCATAGCGCTCACAGGCGTAAGCCGCCCGCAGTTCATGAAAGCCTTTCAATCCATGCTCATGCAGGATGTCCCGTGCCGGTCGCACGATTGTCTGTAAGAAATCTTTGTAGCTTTCATCAGGTGTTAACAGATTCCGACTGCCCTTGGGTGAAGCCTCGCTGGCCCTGTCGAGGGCGCCACGAACTTGATCCGTGACCGCAATCCAACGCGGTGCAGATGCGCCTGATCGACCGCCTTTGGTGCCGTCCTGGATATTGATCTTGCCCAGTTGCCGAGCCTCACGTTGCAGCCGGGGCAAGTCCGCCAAGATCGCTTCACGCAGGCGCATGCCGGTCTCCCGAGCAAGGAGCACAATGGCACTCACCCTCGATTGCTGGCCTCGCTCTGACAACGCCTGTGTGATCAACTCGACCTGGACACGGTCTTGGCCTTGCGGGGCCTCACTACGCACACCTGAGCGCTGCAAGCCAAGCGCCTTGCTCGGACTGGGGATTTTGACGTACTGATCACCGCGCAGCGCGGCCATCGTTCGGTTCACGCTGGACAGGCGGTTCTGTGCGGTGGCGATGCCGACGTTGCCCTGATCAACCTGCTCGCGCAAATGGAAGGCGTACCGCATAAGGATCTCGCGGTCGATCTGTCGCGCGTCATTGAGCCTTGGCCCTTCCTCGGATCGACACCAACGCACGAATGCCTGCCAGCGATCGCTATGGGCTTTGACGGTAGCAAAATGGCCGTCGCCAAACAGATCTCTCAGTGCTTGCGGTCCGGCATAGCTGAGCTGGCGACCGAAGCCAAAATTACGTCCCGCTCGCTTACCGACCCGAGCCATTTTTCTGTTCCTGATCGACTGCAGCGAGATCATGCAAAAGGGCTTGCCAGTACGCACTCACGATGGCGAGCTGGGCCCAATCCGTCGGACGAAAACACAGCCTGTTATCGGAGACGTAGAGATGCGCGCCCTCCTCTTTCAACCATTGGATGATGGCTGTCGGCGAGGTGATAGCTTTATGGGTGGTGGCGACACCGGCGACACCGGCGACAACCCTTGTCCTGCCTGGCTTTGAGCGTGGCGACAAAGTGGCGACAGTCGCGGCGACAAACCGCGCTTTCGGCTCCTTTTGGCGCTGAGCCAGGTGGTTGCGCAGCGCTTCATCAAGATTGAACATGGCGCACCTCGAAGGTACAACCGTCGGTGCTCAGCCACTGATGATCAATCAACTCGACCAACAGCTTGGCGGCATGACGACTGCTCTTACGGGCAAATCGGGGACCATTGCGATTCAGCTCCCGAATACTGAAGCGCTTCCAATCTTTGACCTGCAGCCAGCGCAGCAGCCGGTCTGCCTCCTCTTTTACCCGGCACACCGGTTCCTGTTCGGTCAGGCGCTGGATCTCGGAGAGGTAATAGCCGACTAAGGCCGAGGCCCGTTGGATATGATCGACCTCCACGACGCTGCTCTCCTCCACGACTGCCAGATTGCCGGCGACGCGCAGCAGGTTGTCGGCGGCCTTCGATCCGCTAGGCCGTACGCTGGCCAACTCGCCAAACTCACCCAACTGGGCCTCGATGGCATCATGCAGATCAATCCAGCGACGACGAGCCAGTGGACTGAGGCTCAGCGGTGACAGCCGCAAGGCACCGTCAGCGGAAAGCGACCAAGGCTGATGAAACAGGGCCGAAAGACGGTGGTGATATCGCTTTAGGGCGGGGTCTTTGGACAAGTCGACAGCCTGGTAACTGCGTTGTCCGGCCAGGCTGGTGGGCCAGGTCATGAGGCAGCGACCGAGAATGCCTTGCCCCAGCAGCAACGGGTCACTGAGTAACTGCATGGCTAGATACGGTTGCAGCATCAGGTGCAGGCTTAAGCGTCGATCGTAAGCTCGCAAGCTTTCACCCACCATGGACCGCGCGCGATCTATCGGACTGCCGTCCCAGAGTGACGACAAGGTCGTAACCGCTTTCAAACGGTTATCTCGACTCATGGTGCTGCTACCGAGGAATTGTCCCCCCTCGTCACAGAACAGGCCCATTCTCGGCAAGTCATGGCAGAGTCCCTTGATCAGGGCCTCGATAGTCGGATCCGTGGTGATCAGCCTAGGTGCAGAGGGCTCCGCTTCAAGCGGTACGCCGTTTGTGGGGTCGGGATAGCCAGGGTTGATACGCTGCGCCTGCCGCTGCGCGACACGGTACCGGGCGAGTTGTTCACGGTAGCGCTGCCACTGCTCACGCTCCCATTGCCGTGCTGGCAGCAATGCAAAACGATCTGCCGCGGTCTTGCGATCACCTGACGCGGCCACTGTAATCAGGAACAGCGACAGGGGGTAATTTCGTCCATCGAGTTGCAAGCCCGCATGACCTTGAGTGGCTAGCGCCGAGGCAGCCAAGACCGATTGTGCGGCCAGTGCCTGGGGCACGCCGATGACCTCGGCCATGCGCTCAACCGCAGGCCCAAGAATTCCACCCAGTGCCTGGACCGGATAAGGCTCGGCCACGGGGTTTGACTCAATCAGCGGTCGAGGCGGTCGTGGTAGTTCAAGCTTCGGATCTAACTGCTGCATGGGCCCTCTCCTCGGTAATTGCTGGTTGTCCTCACGTAGTCCCGCCACGGCTGTTGAGTGTTATCAGGGATCAAGGCCCCTGCGGCCTGTGAGGGTGTTCACTGACGCGGAACACACGGCTCCTTACGACCGGGAGCGAGGGCATGAACCCATGAATCTGGCCTCCTTAGTCGCATCCGAAGATGCGGGCGGGTGGAGGCTGTGCCGACTGACGAGTTCGGCACCTGGAGATCCTGAGCAGGAGAAGGCAACGACATGGACACCTGGGGCATGCCTGACTGTCAGTCAGGTGCAGCCCTTCCAAAGGCTGCGGCACCGGTGCCTGTATCGATGCGGATGGCGACGAATCAGATTTGTCAGGCCGATTGTCACGAGGAGAGTTGCGGCAATGCCTTGTACGGCGTGGTTTGCAGCAGTGGTACGAGCGCCCGTCTCTTTCCAGCAGAAAGAGACGGGCGCAGTCTGGCGCAACGAAGTGTGCCGAAAGGTGAGGTTGCTGCAGCGCAGCGAGGAAGGTTCATCGTCTGCCGCAGAGGGCAGATCAGTCGAGTGGGCATCCATCACTCTTGGGGAGTGACCGTGCGAGCCGCCGGACGCTAATCGCACTTCGGGAGAACCACCACGCAAGTGGCGTAGCCTTAAAGGTTCTGGCTACCTGGGCTGGTGCTGTCAACAACAGCGGTCCGTGCACCAATTTTTATACCCACTCGAAAAGACGGTCAAGCGTCACGGCCAAAGCGTGCAAAAAGTGGCGACTGTCGCCACTTTTGTCGCCACGCTCCAGGCCCCGTGCTGCATGGGTTGTCGCCGCTGTCGCCGGAGTCGCCACATCTCTAGACATAGTTCTACGACAAGCTCGGTTCTAATGCTGAAACTGCGTTGCACTTGACAGAGATTGAGGGCAATTACTGATGGGTAAAAGAGGAGTGACGCTAATCAAATTTGAAATGGAAGGATGGAACGAAGTGCCTTCGACAAAAAGCGAGTGAACCCTCCGATCGGCGCGATCAAAGATCGCTTGATCAGAGGGTTTGGCGGGAAAAGCAAAGTCTCAAGCATCGAAACTTGTTGATCGGGATACAGCAGCTTCACGAAGGTTGAGCAGCGTCTGCTGCAAACGCAGCAGAAAACCGGCCTCAAACGCTTCCTGAAAGTCCCCTGGACGATGACGTTTTCGGTTCTGCGCAGTGCGATTCATTCAACAATGAACTGATTCATCCCTGAGGGGACTGATTTAGGCAGAGCTTCATCAGTTGACAAAATAGGATCTGATTGCAGTGCCTCTAGAAACGCGACGACTGCCCCCACGTCGTTTGGCGCCATCGGGTAGATCTCGGCAAGGATGGGGGAGCGGTACCTCAGCAGCCGCCCCGCGAGTTCCGCTTCGCGAGGTCGGCCTTTCTGCGCGGCAAACATTAATGGAATGGGGTTGAAGTGATGACTAATGACTTCTTCCAAGGATGTGAATACACCGTTGTGCCCCCATGGCCCAGTGCGCGTAACATTACGTAGCGGTGGAGTGCGAAATTGAAAGCGATCTATGGCCAACCCCGTCGCTTTTGCCCTTCCATAATCTAAATAACCTCCGTGTTTGCCAACGTCGAGTTGCGGCACGGCAAGTCCGTGATATTTAAAATCCGAGAACTCCTCACCTGTATGACAAACCGCACAGCGCCCTTTCCCGAAGAAAATCATCGCTCCTTTTTTTTGCTGCTGGGATAAAGCGGAGATTTCTCCTCTTACATAGCTATCCCAAGCTGCTGGCTTAAGCTGAAACGCCAAGGAAATGTAAGCTGCCAAGGCATTGCCAATATGAGTAATATCAAACTCGCTTGTAGCCGGATAAGCTGATTGGAAGAGTTTTCTATATTCTGATTGCATAGGGGTCGAGGCGGCCGAAGTGCCTAACAAACGTTTAACCAAATTACTATAAACATTCAATGTCCGCTCTTGAAAGTTGTCAGGGTCGACTGTCATATCGACTAGATCCGCATGGTAGGTGGCTTGGTTCTCACCTCCGCGGCGTACAGATCGGCCCAGCATCTCATCAGGTTCAACTTGGGGAAAGCTTGCTGCGACGGCAAGTAGATTTTCGAATCCCTTTGGCAGTTTATTACCCATAGGCGATTCAAAATTCCCATTTTCACCCATCTGTACTCGTCCATCCCAAAATAGAGCGGTAAAATCGCTTTCTCCACGATTAAAAAACGGGAGCACATTTCTGGGTATGACAAAAGCTTCTGGAGATTGAAGCCTTTGCTCTCCCACTCCGCTTGAGCCGATACCCACAGCCATAGGCAACCCGTCAACACTGCCTTTGCTACGGACGTGACAAGTCGCGCAAGTCGTGTTGTTTGGCCCCCCCATGACGGGATCAAAAAACAGCATCTGCCCTAACTTTTCCTTCGGCCCCATGAACAACGGCCTGGTAGTCATGGGCTCAACACGATAGGCAGTGAGCACTTTCCTCAGAAGTTGATCTTCATGGTTAAGTTGCGACGCCTGCAGATGGCTAATCCAGGAGAGGAAAATAAAATACGTAAGAATCGACTTCCTCATATTAAAATCTATCCATGCGATGAGCATCGACCATCTGCTGTACCGTGATTTGTTCTACTTCAAGTACCTCCAGGCCTAACATCGCCAGTTGGTCTTCTGATAGACCCTGAATTAATAGCTGTTTACGAAGTATGTCGTAGTCGTGACAGACCATCATCCCAACGTCTGCACTTAACCTGAGACGTTCGGACTGTGGATCATTTCCGATCAATCCCCGTAGCGCAGCTTCCTCATGCATTGCCAGGTCGCACTCTAAAGCGAGTCGCTTGTACTCATCACCGTGACTATATTCGGCAATAAGCGGTCGAACATAATCATGGAAGACAATGAAGCCCAGTCCGATCACGGATATCACGGGAGCCCAAAATCGAATATATCTATAGACCTTATGATTCATTTGGGAACAATCACGCCTAAGGCGTTCAGTGTTTGCGTACCCATCATGCCATCTGCAGGCAAGCTGTTATGAGACTGGAATAATTTCAGTGCCAAACGAGTTTGCTCGCCCATCACGCCGTCTATGGTGCCAGGTTCATAACCTTTGATAATCAAACCCATCTGTACGCGCCGAATTAGCTCCATGAGTTTTTTATTATTAGGATCGAAATCTGAGCTGATGGGGCTGACTGTCGAAGGCCTTCCTGCGTCTACAGGATTGCGGCTACCGGTGGAACCACCAAGACTGTTCGAACCGCTCGTTCCAAAGTTGCTCGAGTAAGGTGTTTTTGGTGCTGAATAGGCAGGACTAGGGGGGGAATAAGTCTTACTTGGAGCCGTGTAAGTCCGGCTTGGAGCAGAGTAGGAACCGCTTCCTGAACTGTGAGATGAATGCGAGGAATGTGACGAGTGGGATCGATGGGCTGCGTATAGGTTATCGCCGGGCATGTTAAGCGGACGCAAGCTGACCGGATCGAGTCTGCTGCCGAAAGGGTTCTTCAGCCCCTGCTCCAGGGCTTGCACATCCGTGTTCACCAAAGAAGTTCCGGCAATGAATGCTGACAGCGACGTGATGAATTTAGACATTGATAATCCCTTCAATTTTTTGGATTTTCATCGAATGTTTACCTGGGTGATGCCATGAGAAAAGGCCTGCACACTCTGTTTTCACTCTGCACGTAGCACAGTCCTCAGCAAACGTACGTTTCCAATCGGAGATGCTTTTGTGTGCATACGGCCACAGAGTTTGTGGCAGAGCGCAGAGTGGGGCATTCATCAAAATGGCAGGTACCTTCGCTCGCTTCAGTGTCCTGAAGCCGTGACTGAGCTCCGTGCTCCAGTCTCGAAGGTCAATGTCGGTCAGTTCAGGGTTTGCCAAAGCAAAGCCAATGGGTTCACATGCCATTAATGCGACCTCACGGACGAAAGGCAAATTACGACCAATGAATTCGCAAAGCGCTGCAAGGTTTTCCAAAACAGGGCGAATCAGCACGATTCTCAACTGAACGGCTTGCCCAAATCGACGAAGATTCAATAGACCAGCCAGTGTCTCCTCAAATGCCCCCGGACTCTGCACGACAAAGTCATGTAGAAAGTCAGCATGCCCATAGAGCGGCACCATCCATGTCACGCGCTCACTCAACCCCTTTAACATGTGCTCAGCATAGATCGGATCAGCTAACAGCCTGCCGTTGCTCAACACGTCGTACCGAGTGCTAGGATGTTGATGAGCAAAGGTATCAAGCACTAGACGCAGATGCTCACCCAGCAACAAAGGCTCTCCTCCGGAAAATCCCAATGTATGCGGAGAGCTAGCTATATGATTGGCGACTTCTACCGCCTCGTTCACCAACCAGCTATCGTCATGTTTTGTCGGGGGCTGCGAGCACATTAGGCAATAGCTATTGCACCGATTGGTGAGGAAAACAGTGTGGTGCTGGTCTGTATACCGAAATAGAACATGCGCGTGATTCATGTGGTCGGCGACGGCTACTACGTCTTCGTCCATCAGAATGCCGCCGGTTTCAACCACAGTCTCTGCCTGCCATTGGCCTGCGGCATGGAGATTAGGTGTCAGTAAAATTAGGTTGGTTAGCCCAGCACTACGCAGTTGCGCAACTTTGGTGATCCCCTCCGCATCTGCGGCCCTCACTAAAAATCTCAATTCGGGTCGCCACTGCGCGCTCAAATTCTCGAGCGAAATGACTCTAGCTACTGTTCGATATCCAACGCCATGCGTTCGTACACGGACCTTACGCATCAGAATATCCAGCGGGGTGAGCCCAGCGATAGGCAATATCGAGAAAATCGTCGTCGGCAGTTCGTAACTTACGAAAAAAGTATTCGAAGAGCCATTTATATCGTTTGCAGTGTTCAGTAAGCAAAGCAACAGTCCTCATGTCACCAAACTCAGCTTGCGCCCCCACTGGATCAGGCCCGCAAAAACTATTGAACGCGCAAATTTCACAGCCCACTGCTTGAGTAGAAATACTTGTTTCTATCAGCTGCCTCATGACAGGAGAAGTCATTAACTGTGCAAGGGACTCACCAATAGAACCTAAACGCAAAGAACAATCTCCCGTCTCGGCGAGCATCCGTGCCTCGTCGCTTGGATAGACATAACCATCGTAGTTGTAGACCAGAACAGCAAGGCCAGACCCTGTCGGGCTTTGCAAATCGACGTAACCCGCATCGAAGGGTGATAAAAGTTTGTTAAAAATTAGTGCGGCGGTACCTTCACGCAACTCAGTACCTCTGGCGTTCCATTCTAAGACACGATGCAAAGCTTTCTGATAGAAGTTTGTGAACTCTGGAAGGGTGTATCCCAAATGCTTGATGTTGCGTTTGGCAAATCCATACAAGCTTAACGGTCGTATGAAAATTTCGGTGAATCCATTTTTTACATACTCATCCACAATGGCCTCAGGGTACGCAAGAGAGGCTTTAGTTGTGGTCATCAATGCTGCAACCGCGTGTGGCCCCATGATACGCCGTGCCAGTTCGATTCCTGCCAAAGTCCGGGCATGCGAATCACGCGATGGTAATGGGCGGTTTTTATTGTGCAACGTCGCCGGGCCGTCAAGGCTCGTTGAGAGGTAGACCTGATTATTTCTAAAGTACTCACACATTCCAGAGGTTAATTGGTGCAACGTTGATGCAACCACGAAACGAATACGGCGCTTGTGTTCCAGATTCATCTTTTGAATAAGATCAATTGCTCGTTGAATAAGATCGAAACGGAGCAGCGGGTCGCCACCTTGAAACTCAATTGTCAGAGCATTGGCCTGACTTTGAAAAATAGTCGCGCAAGCAGCATCAATCTGAATTGGGGTCATTGAATGACCCACATCTTCAAGACGTCTGCTGACTTGGCAGTATTGACAAGAATGTTCGCATTGAAGGGTAGGCACAATTATGTGCAAAGACTGACCTGCCAATACAGTTTCTTTCCGGGCCGCTATTCGTGATCGTAATAGCTCTAGAGTTCCGAAAGAACTTTTTCCGGTCAAAAAATACTTAGATTGTAGTTCCGCGCGCTTTTTGAACTCTAATTTTTCAGGTGCTTGGACTAGAGCCGACAATTCCTGTTGCGTCAAAAAGGCATGGTCACCTGCAGCACTAACGGCTACAACGGACTGATCGTCGAGCCGATGAAAACCGAATGGCAGCAGGCTTCCCACAACGAAGTTAGCGTTCATTCAGAGGCCTCCATAAACATATCCAGCCGCACTAATGTATTTAGTGGAATTTTCCTACGAGTAACTTCGTCATCCAACAGTTGCGTCAAAAGCTCATTGAACGTAGGAATGTTCGATTTTTCTGAACAAAGCGCCTGAAGGCCCGCGTCCACCTGCCGCAACTCGTACCCTCTATGAATCAATTCAGCTTGAAGAGCAAGCGATAAAGGGCGGTTGATATCTACCCAAAGCTTGGCCGGAGATGACTCAGGATAGATGAGATTGATATTCGTCACGGGCAACATTCCATTGATTTGCTTTATACATTGGCTCCATTCCAAAGAGCTGATTGCATGCTGACGTGTTCTGCCGATGAGACCAATTCCAACATTACGTTTTTACTCTGAACTTAAATCTTGACGAAAGATAGCAATATGATGTCGCTCCGTCCAAGTTTTTTGGCTGACACAAACCCGCGCAGCTAACGGTGGCTTGCCTGTCAAAAAATAGGTGGGCTAGAACCCAAATCTTGCACCTCTGACTGACAGCTTTTGGCCGATTCTGTTGGAAAAGTCGGTCTGCCCAAACTGCCTGATCATTGACTGGTGAAAACGCCTTTTTTGCACGCGGCTACGTGAAGTCCGAATCCGGAAGCCCCTGCCAAAAGTAAAGATTTCAATCTCGGACGCGTACTTTTCTGATGCGCAAACCATGGCCGACTTTTTCAACAGAATCGGCCGGTTTCTGCCTGTCGCCACCTTCCGACTCGGATCGATTGCTACCTGTTGTCCCGACCGCTGTAAGAAGATCACTGCTTATCATGGATGCGAAGCAAGGTTTTCAGATCGAATACAAGCGAGGGTCAATGGAATGCTATTTCGTGAGGTATTCCAATTGGTATTCCAATCAAAATACAAAACTAATATTAACGATAATAATCAATAGGATAAATTACCGTTTCAAATTACCCCGGCCCACCAAATACGAAGCACACCAAAACCCGCCTCGCGCGGGTTTTGGTGCATCTGGGTCCTGGAAAACGCCTCCCCTTACCTCAACACTTCCTCCCCCCCTCCCGTCCATCCCCAAACACCCGCTCCTCCTGCGCCCGCAACTCCGGCGTCAACTCCGCCCCAAAATCCTCCAACTCAAACACCTGCCGAATCTCAATCTCAGCCTCAGTGCCCGGCATCGGATTCGGGCAGCGCTTAACCCACTCGACAGCCTCCTCTTTCGACTTCACCTGCCACAGCCAATAACCCGCTATCAGCTCCTTGGTCTCGGCAAACGGCCCATCGATGACCGTGCGCGCCTCACCACTGAAGCGCACCCGTGCGCCTTTGCGGCTGGGGTGCAGGCCTTCGCCGGCGAGGAGGATGCCGGCCTTGAGCAGTTCCTCGTTGTAATTGCCCATCGCGGTCAGCAGCGCTTGGCTGGGCATTTTGCCGGCTTCGGAATCCTGGCTGGCTTTGATGATGATCATGAATCGCATGGCGGTTTCTCCGTTGAGTGGGGTGACCTGACTGATAGTCGAACGGCCACTGCGTCAATCGACGGCTCTGGGTAAAAAAATCTGTCGCCGCGCAGCCACCCTGGCGCTGGCCAAGCCTTGGATTCCTGCTAACGGCTGCAGCCCCCCGGTGCTGAAAATGCCGGAAGTGTGATGCCTATAGCGCCCCGTCGAGCCCACGCGACTCCCGAGGCTCTGCATGAAGTTCACCACCATTTCCGTTGCGCGCAAGCTCAAGTTCTACCAACGGGTGGTGTTCGACCAGGTGCTGCAAAGCGGCTCCCTGGTCCGGGCTGCACAGGCGCTGAACCTGACTCAGCCGGCGGTGACCAAGATCATTCATGAGCTGGAATCGTACTTCGATGCGCCGTTGCTGATTCGGGGCAGTCGTGGGGTCAGCGCCACCGACAAGCTGTTCGCCGACGCCAACCTGAGCACCCCGGGCAACGTGGTCTAGTCGCTGCAGAACCTCACCAATATCACCCTGATGCAAGACCAGTAGACCGTGGCACTGATGCTCTACGAGGCGTCGCAGCAGTCTGTCAGCGCCGGCCGGTTCAAGGCCTTCGACCTCGGCGCGAGGCGCCACCTGTCACACGCCGTTCACTGATTGTTCAGATCCACCGCCCTATACTTTGTCGCCCTCCTCCCCGTACTGTCCTTCGGTGGCCCACAGCCCATGACGCGCCCTGCTCCGTGGTTATTCCTGCTCGCCGCCCTGCTGTTTTTCTTCGCCCTGGGCAATCACCAACTGCAAGGCTCCACCGAAGCCCGGGTGGCGGGCATTGCCATGCAGATGCACCTGGACAATGACTGGGTGACCCCACGCCTGCTCGACCAGCCCTTTCTGGAAAAACCACCCCTGAGCCTGTGGCTGGATGCCGCGGCGATTCGGGCATTCGGGGGGACGCCCTGGGCGGTGCGCCTGGCGTCGGCCTTTGCCGGGTTGTTCAGCGTGATGCTGCTGTACGGGGCGCTGCGCCGCTTCGGCCGGCCCGGGGTGATCGCCTTCAGCGCCGGGATCATGCTGGCCACCATGGGCAGCTACTGGGGCAATGTGCGCGGAGTCGGTGAAGATGCACTGCTGAGCCTGGGGGTCAGCCTGGCGCTGCTGGCCTTCTATCAGGCCCATCGACAACAGGCCGTGCAGCAGAGTGCCAGGGTCAGTTGGGGCGTGTTCGCGCTCGGCATCACCATCGCCACGTTGAGCAAGGGCGTGCTCGGCCTGGCGATGCCGGGGGTGGTGATCTTCGCGTTCCTGGTGGCCGAGAGCCTGATCGACCAGCGCTTCACAGCGGCACGCTGGGTTCGCCCGGCGCTGGTCACACTGCTGGGCTTGATCCCGCTGCTGATCTGGCTGTACCTGCTCTACCAGCGCGGCGGCGCATCGGCCCTGGCCGAGGTGCTGCTGACCAACAGTGTCGGGCGTTTTAATGGCTCGTTTGTCGACGCCGGGCACTACGAACCGTTCTACTACTACCTGGGCAAACTGCCGCAAGCCTTCCTGCCGTGGAACATCCTGGTCTACCTGGGGCTGTGGCACTTTCGCAAAAACCTGGCGAGCAATCGCTACCTGCTGTTCTTCACCCTATGGCTGCTGGCGCAGTTCCTGATGCTGACGCTGGCGTCCAGCAAACGCACGGTGTACCTGATGTCGATGACACCCGCCGCCGCGGTGATCGCGGCAGAGTATGCGGCGCTGTTGTTCGAGCGTTTGCGCCGGTACACCGCGGCGAACAACCTGCTGGGCAAGGTCGCGCGTTACCGCCGGGGGATTGCCATTGGCCTGCTCAGCCTGATCATTGCCACGTACCTGGGCGCCGCCCAATGGGCCGCACCGCGCGCAGACCGAACCTTGTCATTCCTGCCGCTGATGCAACAGATCCAGGCGCTACAGGCCGAGGGTCGGCACGTGGCGCTGTACCAGGCCAACGAACGAACGGCCGGGGCGTCCGTGTTCTACACCCGGAGCCTGCTCAAGAACCTACACACAGAGGCCGAGCTGACAGCGTACTTGCGTGCGTCCCCCTCCCACGTAGCACTGATTGCCAGCAACCAGAAGCCTGCACCGCCGTTGCAGGTGCTGCAGACCATGTCGGTGAGCCGGCAGGCGTATTACTTTGTGAGGGAGTAGGCGCGGCGGTCCCACGTTCACCCAATAAAATCGCTGACCCGCGAAGCGTTACAGCGTGGACCCCCACTCGGAATCGACCGCCAGCCCCTGAAGACAGGCCGGTGGGGGGCGATGAAATGCATGTAACACAACCATCCTCGGCAGGTCCTCCCACCGCGCGCTGGCAAGCGGTGATCCACGGGTGACAAAAATCGGTTCAGCTATCGCGACTGCGGCCGATACAGGCCATCTACACCCCTTGCTGGCTCCCAACAAAAACAATCTTCCAGCCCAATGACGATAAGCAGTGCAACGTTCCTGGAGGAATTGTTTATGAATAGCTGGTTCGCCAACATCAGCGTCAACCTCAAGCTGGGCCTGGGTTTCGGCCTGGTGCTGGCCCTTACGTGCGTACTCGCCCTGACGGGCTGGACCAGCCTGGGCGGGCTGATCGACCGCAGTAACTGGATGAGCGACATCACCCGCCTCAACGCGGGCCTGACCAAGCTGCGCATTACCCGCCTGCAGTACATGCTGGCCAACGGTGATGAGGGCGTGGCCCAGACCGTGCAAAGCGCCCTCGATGACTTCAAGGCCCAGCAACAGGCCTTGCTGGCGCAGTTCAAGAGTCCGGACAACCTCAAGCTGCTCCGCGAGCAAAGCGCGGTCATCGACGCCTACCAGCAGTCGCTGAACAAAATGCGCAGTGCCTACCTCAGTGCCAACAACGCGCGCCAGGTCATGGGCGACAACGCGGAAATCGCCAACAACCTGATCAACGACATCAATAGCCGTGTGCGCCAGATGCCCCTCAGCGATCAGCGCTTCGAGCAGTCCCAGGCCATCACCGAGGCCAAGGAGCAGTTCCTGCTGGCCCGTTACGAAGTACGCGGCTATACCGCCGACAGCAACCCGGCCACCGAGCAGAAGGCCGCCGTGCAACTGGACGCCGCGATTGCCAGCCTGAAAACCCTCAACCAGCATTTTGCCGACACCCAGGGCGACGCCCTGCGCCAGCTGGAACGGGTGCTGAGCAGCTACCGCAGTGCCTTGCAGACCTACAAGGCGGCCAATAGCCAAGCCATCACCGCACGCCAGGAAATGACCGTGCAGGGCAGCGACATCGTGACCCGCAGCGACGCGCTGTATCAGATCCAGCTCGATCGTCGCGACATCGAAAGCGCCCAGGCCCGTACCCTGCAACTGATCAGCACCTTGCTGGCCTTGCTGGTCGGCGTGCTCGCCGCAGTGCTCATCACCCGCCAGATCACCCGTCCGCTGCGCGACACCCTGGCCGTGATCGAGCGGATCGCCGGCGGCGACCTGACCCAGGACATCCGCGTCACCCGTCGTGACGAACTCGGTGTCTTGCAGCAAGGCATTGCCCGCATGGGGGTGACCCTGCGCGACCTGATCAGCGGCATTCGTGATGGCGTGACCCAGATCGCCAGCGCCGCCGAAGAGCTCTCGGCGGTGACCGAAGAAACCAGCGCCGGGGTCAACAGCCAGAAGGTCGAGACCGACCAGGTCGCCACAGCCATGCACGAGATGACTGCCACCGTGCAGGAAGTCGCGCGTAACGCCGAACAAGCCTCGCAAGCCGCCGCCGCCGCCGATGGCGAAGCCCGCGAAGGCGATCGGGTGGTCAACGAAGCGATCACCCAGATCGAGCGCCTGGCCAGTGAAGTGGTGCGCTCCACCGAGGCCATGAGCGTCTTGCAGAAAGAAAGCGACAAGATCGGCAGCGTCATGGACGTGATCAAGGCCGTGGCCGAACAGACCAACCTGCTGGCGCTCAACGCCGCCATTGAAGCGGCGCGGGCCGGTGAAGCCGGACGTGGGTTCGCCGTGGTTGCCGACGAAGTGCGCGGCCTGGCGCAACGCACGCAGAAGTCCACCGAAGAGATCGAAGGCCTGGTGGCCGCGTTGCAGAACGGCACCCAGCAAGTTGCCACGGTGATGAGCAACAGCCGCAGCCTGACCGACAGCAGTGTCGAGCTGACCCGCAAGGCCGGGCTGTCGCTGGAAAACATCACCCGCACGGTGTCGAACATCCAGTCGATGAACCAGCAGATCGCCGCCGCGGCCGAACAGCAAAGCGCAGTCGCCGAGGAAATCAGCCGCAGCATCGTCAACGTGCGCGACGTCTCGGAACAGACCGCCGCCGCCAGCGACGAAACTGCCGCTTCGAGCATTGAACTGGCACGCCTGGGCAACCAGTTGCAGATGATGGTCAGCCACTTCCGGGTTTAGGCCTGCGCGTTAAATCACAGCTGCGCGTCATCGTTGACGCGCATCGCGAGCAAACTCGCGAAAATGCCAAGGCCACCTCGCTACTGCCGATCAGTTAAGCTTTTTTGTAGGAGCGAGCTTGCTCGCGAAGAACTCAAAGGCACCGCGTTTATATTGAATGCACGCGTTATCGTTGACGTTCTTCGCGAGCAAGCTCGCTCCTACAATGGTCGGCATCGCTTTACTGATCGGTATTAGGTCGCCTTGCTCGATTTTGCCCTTACCGCGTACCGCGTTGGCGCAACGCCGACGGCATGAAGTAGGCGTCCTCCGGCACCGGTTGGGAAAAGTCCACGGTCTCCGACTCTTCGTTATCCAGGTTCTGCACGTAGTAACGGCGCGCCTGCAAGTCGTGGAACACGTCCAGCGCACTCCAGGTGGTGGGCAGGTCGTAGAAGTTCTTCAGGTAGCCCATCGACACCCGCCACAACTCCCCTCGCCCGTCGTACTGGTCCACCACGGCCGCACCCCAACTGTCCTCGTCGAGGAACAGCACGCGCTTGGAGTAGATGTGCCGCGAGCCCGGCTTCAGCGTGCCCTCCACCACCCACACCCGGTGCAGCTCATAGCGGGTGAATTTCGGGTTGAGGTGCCCCGGCGTGAGCAGGTCCGCGTACTTCACTTCAGGGCTGGTGACCTTGTAGTTGTTGTAGGGGATGTACACCTCTTTCTTGCCCACCAGCTTCCAGTCGTAGCGGTCCGGCGAGCCGTTGAACAGGTCGGTGTCGTCCGCCGTGCGCAAGCCGTCGGACGAGGCGATCGGGGTGTCGTACGCCAGGTTCGGCGCCCGACGCACGCGGCGTTGCCCAGCGTCGTAGACCCAGGCCTGGCGCGGGTCCTTGATCTGGTCCAGGGTCTCGTGCACCAGCGCCGCACCACCGGCCAGGCGTGCCGGGCTCTTCACGAAGGCCAGGTAGTAGAACAGGATGTTCTTCAGGTCGGCGAACTGCCCACCCGGGCGGTAGTAGGTGAACAGCCCTTCCTGTTGCGAGGTCACCAGGGCGAAGCTGCCGTTGCGCTGCACCGGTGCTTCGGAAGCGCGGCGCACCACATAGATTCCGCGATAGCGGGTGATGTGGTTCCACAGCGCCTCGACGCCGTCCTTGGGCACGGGGAACGGGACGCCGCCATAGGCATCGCTGAAGCCGTTGCCACCGTCCAGCAACTTGGCCGAGGTGGCGTTCTTGAAGGTGTTGTCGTACAGCCACTGGGGCGCCGAGCCGGAGCGACGGCTGGGGTAGACCGGCATCTGGAAAGTGTCGGGGTAGCTGTTGAACAGCGCGATCTGCCCTACCGTCAGTTGCCCCTTGTACTGCTCCAGGTTGGCCTTGGTGATGGTGAACAACGGCTTGTCGCCGGGGAATGGGTCCAGGTGATGCTTGCCCGGCACATAGCCCTTGGGCGCCTGGGTGATGCCGCCGTCCCAGGCCGGGATGGTGCCGGCAGCGTTACCGGCGCGCTCGGCGCCCAGGGGCGTCAGGCTGGTTTTCAGTTGCTGTGCATCCTGGGGAGACAGCGCGGCCAGCGCACTGCCGGCGACCAGGCTGAGGACCAGCGCCAGGCTGGTCTTGAGCAATCGTGGTGTGTGAAGCATGGAGATTCTCCGAATCAAAGGCAGGGCCACTGCGCCCGCATGCCAGGGGGCCTGAACCGTCACAGGAAATACTTGAGGTTAAAACCGACGTTGTCGCGGTCACGAATGCTGTTGTTCTGGCCACCGCCGTAGAACTCGGTGTATTGCAGCTCGGCCTCCAGCTTGTTCTGGTAGTTGGCCTTGATCCCCAGGGTGTAGGCCTTGCGACCTTCGATGGTGTTGCCGGCCTGGTAGCTGTTGCCCTTGAAGTCGTCTTTGTAGACCGCGTACGGCGAAACGTTGACCCCGGCGTACACGTCGTTCCAGGTGCCGTTGACCATCAGGGTGTAGCTGTAGGAGTCGCGATTGACCTGATCGTCCCGATCACCGCCCGAGACATAGGAGGTGTTGCCGGTGCCGGCGTAGTAGCGGTTGCTGCCGTCGAAGGCGGTGTACTGCAGGCTGCTGCCGCGCAAGTGCTCGGAGGCCAGCTCGAATACGCCAAACATCGAATCGAACGACAGGTTCGGGCCGAAGTTGTAGATGCTGCCCAGGGAGGTGTTGAACGCCTCCACGCGCTCGGCGTTGTTGATCTGGCTGTCGAGGGTGACCATCTGCCCGCCGACGTTGATCGACTGGCCGGTGACCGCAGCGGCTGCGCCGTTGGCCAGGTCACCGATCAGGTCGTTGGTCGCCGCAATGCCAATCGGCAGGTTCGGCCGGTAGGCCAACTCACCGAAGACCGAAGCCTGACCCAAGGTGGTGTTGAAGCTGAAGCCATACATGCGGATGTCTTCGGCGTAGCGGCGATTGGCCTGGATGTTGCCCATCACGTCGGCGGTGGCCAGGCCATTGGCCAATGCAGCGGCCTGGCTACCGGCCAGGCCGCTCAACAGATTGGTCAGGGCGTCCATGTCGATGCCCTGGTAGCCACCCAGATTGGCGGCGATGGTCGGCTCCTTGGCGTGGTAGTTGACCATGTACAAGCCGAACTCGGTGCTGTTGAGCTCTTCGGCGATGTAGCGGAAGGCGAAGCCGAACTGGCCGTCGTTACGCGCGTTGATGTCCTTGCCGATGGACGCCACCTTGAGGGTGTTGCCGTAGGCCGGGGTCACGCCGTTGGCATACAGGCCTGTGCTGCCCAGGATCTGGTTGAGCGCCGGGTTGTTGCCCAGTGCCTCGTACAGGCCGATCACGTTGCCAAAGCCCGGCACCGGGGTATCCAGGGCGGTGCCGCTGAAGTTGTTGTAGCCGGTGTTGCCGCCGTCGGCGAACAGATCGCCCTGGGAGTAGAAGGTGCCGACCGGATCGATGCGAGTTTCTTTCCAGTTGGTCTGGTAGAAACTTTCCAGGGTCAGGTTGTCGCTCAGGCCGATGTTGAAGCTGACCGCCTCCACCGGCATCAGCACTTCCTTGACCTCGGCACCCGGCAGGCGGTATTTGGCCGCGTCCACCGGGTTGGTGGTGTTGATCCCGCCGCGATAGAAAATGCCTTCGCCCCAGTTGAACACCTGGCGACCCAGGCGTGCAGTCACCGGCACCTGCGCCACGTCCCAGTTGCCATAGACGTAGGCGTCGAGCATCTCGATCCGACTGCCAGCGATGTCACGGGTCTGGTCGGTGAAGTGGTCGTCGTCGGGGGAACGCTGGCTCGGTTGCGAGGGGCTGTTGTTGCGGTAGTAATCGTTGCGATTGTCCATCAACTGGGTGTCGTAGAACGCGGTGCCGCGCATGAACACCCCGTAGTTCTGGTAGTTGGCTTCCAGCTCCGAGGTGATCTTGAACACCTCGGAAACCAGGCCGGTGTCGAAGTTGCGATTGCCGTCGTTGGTGTTGACGTCATCGTTGCTCTTGTCGCGCCCCTGGACCCGCCACAAACGGCCGTAGGACAAGGTGCTGTCGAACGAGCCCGTGACCTGGTTGTCCAGCACCTTGAACTCGGCGGCCAACGCGCCCTCGACCGCGCACAGTTGCAACAGCCCTGCCAGGCCTACCCCGGATATCGCCGCGCCCGAATGGCGTAATCGAATCCTCATGCGGTGTTCCTCCCTTCCCTGATCTTGTTGTTTTTGTGTTCGGGCAGCGGTTAAGGCGCTGCGTTGCCTGCGACCGCTGGCACGAGTCCGGCACCGACGTAAATCCGGCTGTGCGCACCGAAATGCCCCAACAACTGAAACAGCTGCTGATTGAGTAATGGGTGGTCGTAGTCTTCGCGCTGCAGCTGATTGCCGGCGCTGAAACTGCTGGTGGCCGGTGCCGTTGCCAGCCACTGGCCGATGGCCTCGTCAAACGGTGCACCGGCCTCGGCGGACTGGGCGCTGACCACCTCGCGCAGGTAGTCCACCGAATACGGCGGGTAGCTGGCGTCCTGCGCGGTATCGGCGTAGGCCTGGAGCATCGGATGCACGGGCTGCCCGCTGCGCAGCAGGCTGTCGAGCCAGGCGGCCTGATACTTCTCCACTTCCATGTGGCGAGTGGCGACCCGCTCGATGGCCGCGTGCTTCTCGCCGCCATAACCGGCCAGGGCCTTGCCTTCCATCAGCAGCATGCTGGCCAGCTCGACGCCCGGGAGCGGCTTGGCGTGATAGGGCTGGGTCAGGTCCTGAATGTGGTGCAGGCCCCAGCCAAGAAAGCGGTAGCCCCAGTAGGAATGGCCCGTGGCGAACGCCAGCCGCGCCAGGCCCAGGTACTGATAGGCGCGCCAATCCGGCCAGCTGCGCTGCAGAAAACCGGCGGCGGCGTAGACCACTGGGTTCTCGTGGAAGAAACCCATGTGGAACGGCGCCTGGGAGCTGTACTGGAATCGCTCGTCGCCGAACGGCTGCGGGCCGAAACCATAAACCGCGGCCACCTCGCCAGGGTTGTCGCTGAACAGGTTGATGTCGTGCCCGTAATCCGGCTCGTCGGCGGCGCTGGCCAGCACCGCCAGGGGCGCGACCGGTTCGCCGTCCGCAAGCAGGATGAAGCGCTGGCGATGCCACGGTGACAGGGTCTGCTCGACCATCACCTGTTCGGCCGTGAGGTGCGCACGCGCGGGCGGGTCCTGTCCGGGCATGGGCTGGATCACCATGGCCAGGTGGATCTGCGGATTGACCCGCAAGGCGTTGAGGAACGCCTGGCGCAGATTGTCCCCCGGCGTCGCGGGCAACCGCAGGTTGTCGGGGCGTGGCGGGTATTGGGCAAAGTGCTGACGGGCGAAATGCTCCTGCTGTTCGAGCAACTCGGCGATGGCGCCATATTGCTCAGTGAGGAACTGCTCCAGCGGCTCGACCGTCACCTGGGGCGCCTCGCGCAGGGCCGGCAGCGCCTGCAACGCCAGGTAGCTGCCCACCGTATGGTTGGACCAACCCCACGCCGCCGGAGCGGTGCCACAGAGCAGCAGCAGGAGCATTGTCAGCTTCATTGCTTTTGGTTCTTATTGGCTGAATTCGAGGACTGAGCCTAACAACCGACCCCGCGCCTGACACTGTCCGATCTGGCCAGAAAAGTTCTCCGATAGCGCCATCGCGAGCAGGTTGGGTAGGTGTCTACAAAATCCATGGGCACCCAAAAACTACTGTAGGAGCGAGCCTGTGGGACCGGGTTTACCCGGGATGGCGGTGTGTCAGGTCGATAAATGTTGGCTGTGCTGGCCCCATCGCGGGCAAGCCCGCTCCCACAGGGGAAATCCGTACAGTCGTAAAAACAGGCCGGCCGTTAGGCCGCCTCGCCAGACCTTACCACTCAACAGGCCGAGCGTTAGCTCGCCTGCAGCTCTTGATCTTGATCCACCCGCCCCATCGGCAGGCTGAGCGAAGGTATGCATCCGGGGGAGGCGCGTAGCGCCGTGCGGCGAAGCCGCATACATCGAGAGGAGGTGCAGCGAAGCAAACCGGAGGCGATGCCCCCGGATGGATACCGTAGCGAAGGAACCCCGAGCCTAAGCGAGGGGCCGTACGCCTGGGGCAAAGCCTTTTGGTTACTTTTTGGCGTTTGAAAAAGTGACCCGCCGTAAGGGCGGAACCAATAGCCGCCATCACCGCAGCAATGGATAAACCCCCAAAACCAAGATCAAAAAAACCAACCATGGCGGCGCTATGCAAAATCCGCAGCTTACGAAAAATCAGGCGGGATAGCCGGTGATCTGGCGGATGCTCTGGTACAGCGGTTTGAGCTGGCGGTACATGCGCAGGTAGACCTCCTTGTACAACCGCTCATAGATCTGCTGCGCCTCGGGCTGTGGATAAAACACCGTGCCGACCCGGGTCATGGACGCGATCGCCGCGGGGAAGTCGGCATGCAGACCAAGGCCCACTGCGCAGCAAATCGCCGCCCCCAGCCCGGAGGCTTCATAGACATGCGGGCGCTCGGCCGGCAGGCCAAAAATGTCCGCCGTGAGTTGCATCGCCGCATCGCTCTGCGACCCGCCACCGGCCACCCGCAAACGCTGGATCGGCTGTTTGGAACGCCGCTCGAGGTTCTCCTTGCCCTGGCGCAAGGCATAGGCCAGGCCTTCGAGGATCGCCCGATAAATGTGCGCCCGGGTGTGCACGTCGCCAAAGCCGATCATCGCGCCCTTGGCCTCCACCCCCGGCTCGCGGATGCCCGGCGACCAGTAGGGTTGCAGCATCAGGCCCATGGAGCCGGGCGGCACCGCATTGACCAGGGCGTCGAACAATTGCTCCGGCTCCAGCCCCTGCTCCTTGGCCTGCTGCATTTCCCGCAGGCCGAACTCATTCTTGAACCAACTGACCATCCAGTAGCCGCGGTAGATCATCACTTCGCAGTTGTACTGGTCCGGCACCGCCGCGGGGTACGGCGGAATCAACGGGACGATTTCCAGGTAGCGCGAACGGGTGGTGGTGATGGTGGCCGTGGTGCCGTAGGACAGGCACACCGTGGCCGGGTCGACCACACCGGCGCCCAGCACTTCGCAGGCTTTGTCGGCACCGGCGGCGATCAGCGGCACGCCTTCGGGAATTCCGGTGTGCCGGCTGGCCTCGGCACTGATGTGGCCCAGGGTTTCCCCGGGCTTGAGCAGGCTCGGCAACTGTTCGGGACGGACCGCCAGCGCCTGCCATTTCCAGTCCGAAGGTGCAGCCCAGCGCAGGCGCTTGAAGTCGAACGGCAGGTAGCCGACGCAGCAGCCTACTGAGTCGACGAATCGTCCGCACAGGCGATGGGTGAGAAAGCCCGAGAGCAGCAGGAACTTGTCAGTCGCCGCCCACACCTGGGGTTGATGCCGGGCGATCCAGTTGGCTTCGGCCTGGGCCCGAAAGTAGTCCACGGTGGCCTGGGCGCCGACCAGTTTGAACAGCCAGCCCCAGGGCCCCTTGATCCCGCCTTCGACTTCAGTCTGGCGCTGGTCGAGCCAGAGGATCGCCGGGCGCAGGGCCCGGCCCTGGGCATCGACGTTGATCAGGGTGCCGCGCTGGGTGGTCAGTGACACCCCGGCGATCTGTGTGCGGTCGACGCCGGTCTGCTGCCACAACAACTGGCAGGCCTCGCCCAGTTTGGCCCAGTAGTAGTCCGGGTCCTGCTCGGCCCAGCCGGGCTGGCTGGAGTAGTAGGCCTGCAGCTCGACCTTGCCCTTGCCCAACAGATTGCCCTGCAGGTCGAACAGCAACGCGCGCACGCTCTGGGTGCCATTGTCGATTGCCAGCAGGTAGCGCTTATTCTTGTGGTTATCCATGGAGCTCTCTTGAATGGGCACTGATATCTACACATCGTTGGCAACTGATGCCCCGCAACAACCGTGACGCAGGCTTCATGGCAGACCGTGATGGCGTTGCCACAAGGCCCGATAACGCTGTTCTTCCGCCTGCCAACGGGCATCGTCCCAGCCCAGGCGGGGCTGGCACAGCCGGCGAATGGCCGGCAGATAGTCCGCCGCCCCCCGGGCCAGCAACAGGCCAATGCGGGTGCGGCGCAGCAACAGGTCATCCAGGTGCAGGATCAGTTCCGCGTCGCAGGCGAATGCCAGTTCCGCCCACAGGGTGTCGCTGGCGCCGACACTGGCGCAGCCCAGTTGCTCCAGCAACCGCGCCAGGCGTGGCAAGTCGCGGCCATGGCGTCCGGCCAGGCGCCGCCACTGGCTGGCGCTGAGTCCCGGGATCGGCAACTGCGGCACGCTGGCAAACACCGGCGCGCCGTCATCGCTGACCTCACGCCCGAGCATCTGCCCGCAGGCCTTGAGCACCTCCAGAGCCTGGGGGCGGAATGTGGTCAGTTTGCCGCCGGCCAGGGTCACGCAGCCCGGTTCGAGCCACAGCACGTGCTCGCGGGTTTCATTGGACGGCTTGCCCGCTTGCTCACCACGGGCGCCACCCACCACCGGACGCACCCCCGACCAGGTCGACAGCACATCGTCCGCCACCACCTCGGCCTGGGGAAACTGCTGGGCACAGGCGGCCAGCAGGTACTCGAGTTCTTCGCTGCTGATGCTCGCGCTCTGGTCCAGATCGTCCTGATGATCGAGGTCCGTGGTGCCCACCACCGTGGCGCCCTCCCAGGGGAACACAAACACCGGCCGACGATCCCGCGCATGCAGGAAGGTCAAGGCCTGGGCCACTGGCAGACGCCAGCCCGGCAGCAACAGATGACTGCCGCGCAACGGACGCAACTGCGCCGGGGCATCACGGGGCCGCAGGCGCTCGGCCCAGGCCCCGGTGGCCACCGCCAGCGTGCGACAGCGCAACTGCAACGGCTCGCCGCCCTCGCTGTCCACGACCTGCACCCCGCAGACCCGACCGTCTTCGCGCAGCAGTTGCTCGACTCGCACGCCATTGAACGCCAGCGCGCCATCGGCCCGCGCTTCCGCCAGCACCCGCATCACCAGGCGCGCATCGTCGGTCAGCGCATCGACAAAACAGGTGCCCCCCAGCAACTGGTCTTCCTTGAGTCCGGGAGCCAGGTAGCGCAGTTGCTGGGCGTCATGAAAGCGATGATTGCGCCGCCCGGCCAGGGCGTCGTACACCGTCAACAGCCCGCCGAACAGCCGTGGTCCGGGAAACCCGCCACGGTAGTGCGGCATCATGAAGCTCATGGGCTCCACCAGCCCCGGCGCTTCGTCGAGCAGGCGCTGGCGCTCGTGGACCGAGTCGCGGGTCAGGCGCCACTGGCCCTTGGCGATGTAGCGCAAGCCGCCATGGACCATCTTCGAGGAGCGGCTGGAAGTGCCCCAGGCAAAGTCGCGCTGCTCCAGCAGCAGGCAACGCCAACCGCGGCGGGCCGCTTCGCGCAGGATCCCGGCCCCGCTGATGCCGCCGCCGATGACGATCAGGTCCCAGCTTTGTTGCGCCAGGGTCGGCAGTACCTGCTGGCGCCACGCGGCATTCCAGTCCTGGCTCATGCCGTCACTCCTGCAGCAGGGTGCCGGGGTTCAGACGCCCGGCCGGATCGAAGTGTTGGCTCAGCGCCTGCAGGGTGTCCATGGCCAGCGCGCCCTTCTCGCGCAACAGGTACGGGGCATGATCCTTGCCCACGCCGTGCTGGTGGCTGATGGTGCCGTGGTGCTCGACGATGGTCTGGCTGGCCGCGTGCTTGAGCGCCTGCCAGCGCGCCAGGGTGGCCGGGTAATTGACCGCCGGGCGGAACACGTAGGTGGTGTAGATGCTCGACCCTTCGCCATAGACATGGGACAGGTGGGTAAACACATGCACCTGCTCGCCTTCGGCCGCCAGACCATCGCGCAGGCTGTTTTCGATGCGATTGAGCAGGTTGTCGACATTGCTCCAATCGGTGGCGGTTTCCAGGGTGTCCACCACGTAGCCGGCGTTCCACAGGTTCTCGCGCAGATAAGGAAAACGGAAACGGTTCTGGGCCCACTTCTTGCCCAGCAAGGTCCCGGTGAACACCCCGCCAAAGGCTTTCAGGTGCTGTCGCGCCTGGCTCAGGGACAGCGCGTTCTGCCGCCGGTTGCCGGTCACGCCGAAGGTCAGCAGGCATTTGCCGGCAGCGGCACCGCGCAGGGCCAGGTACTTTTCCAGCCAGGCGATCTGTTGCGGGTGGCCAGCCAGGGCCAGTTGGGTTTCGGTCTCCACGGCATTGGACAGGCGCAGCATCGACAGGGGCACGCGGGCCTGGGCCAACTGGCGGATGGCTTGCAGGGCCTGGCTCCAATTGGGCAGGAACACACCATAAAAACGCTCGTCGGCCGGCAGCGGGCTGATCCGCACTTTGACCTCGGAAATGATCCCGAACCGCCCCTCACACCCCAGCACCACCTCACGCAGGTCGGGGCCGGCGGCCGAGGCCGGAAAGGTGGCGATCTGCAGCGGGCCGGCGAAGGTTTCCAGGGTGCCACCGGCAAACAGTTGCTCGATCCGCCCATAACGCAGCGACTGCTGGCCGCTGGATCGACTCGCCACCCAGCCGCCGAGGGTCGACAGCTCCCACGACTGCGGAAAATGCCCAAGGGTGTAGCCCCGGGCACGCAACTGACTTTCCACTTGCGGCCCGCTGGCGCCTGGGCCAAAGGTGGCCAGCAGGCTCTGCTCGTCGAGGTCGAGCAAGCGGTTCATGTGGGCCAGGGACACGGTCAGCACCGGGCGGCTGGAGACCGGGGGGTTGATGTGCCCGGCCACCGAGGTCCCGCCACCGTAGGGGATCAGGCACAGGTCACGCTCCTGGGCCAGCGCCAGCAACTCGCGGATCTGTTCGGCGCTCTGCGGGAAGGCCACCCCGTCGGGGTAGAGGCCCAATGCCCCCTCACGCAGCGCCAGCCAGTCCGGCAAGCTCTGGCCACGGGCATGCATCAACCGGTCATGGGCCTGCACGCTGTACAGCGGGTGCTCCGCCAGGCGCGAAGCCGGGACCCGGGCCAGGGCTGTTTCCAGTGTCGCGTCGGGCAATGCCCGTCCGGTGCCCACCCGTGCGGCGAGAAACCCCGCGCCCTGGGCCGGCAATTCGACCACCGTGGTTGCATCCCCCCAGCCGTTCCAGCGTCGCATGCGTGTGTCCTTTTGCGGTTCTTATAAGTGACAGTTCAGGCGCCTATACTAGCCACCCCCCCGCGCCTGTCACGGTCGCATCCGGCCAGCGCGAGTAGCCAATTGAGCCAAGCCGCGAACCCGGCTCCAGGCATTTACTTTAGCTGTGCTTTCAAATTACCTTTCAGGGTCTTGACCCGCGCCAGTCTGCCTCGATCAAAGGACCCCGATCATGCAATCCCTCGGCTACACCTCGCTGCCCCCGCTGCTCAAGTACGTGCGCCATGCCGAACAGCTGGGTCTGGCCATCGAACCGGCGCTGGCGGCGGCCGGGTTGCAGGCCGAGCAGTTGAGCGACAACAGCCTGCGGTTGCCGGGCGAGGCCCATGAACGGCTGCTGGATTACTTCTGCGAACACTCCGGCGACCCGTTGTTCGGCCTTAATTCAGCGCGCTTCGTGTTGCCCAATTCCTGGAGCGTGCTGGGCTACATCACCATGAACTGCGCGACCCTGGGCGACGCCATGAATCGCATCATGCCGTTCGAAAAGCTGGTGGGCGACATGGGCGTCAGCCGCGCCGAACTGCAGGGCGAGCACGTGCACCTGATCTGGAACTGCCGCCACCAGCGCCCCCGCATCCGCCGCCACCTGGTGGAAAACGTGCTGGGCTCGTGGCTGCAATATGCGCGCTGGATCGCCGACACCCACCTGCCGCCTGCCGCAGTGTGGTTCGAACATGCCCTGCCAAGCGACACCGACCCGGCGGCCTACCAGCAGTTCTTCGACTGCCCGGTACTGTTCGGCCAGCCCTATTCAGCGCTGATCGTGCCCCTGCCCTACCTGCAACTGCCGTTGCGCCAGGCCGACGCACAATTGCTGCGCACCCTGGAAGAACACGCCCTGGGCCTGATGGCCACGCTGGAAGACGCCTCGCTGGAACAACGGGTGAAAAACATCCTGCGCCAACTGCTCAAGGAAGGCCTGCCGCGCAAGGAACAGGTGGCCGAACAGTTCGCCATCTCGGTACGGACCCTGCAACGCCAGTTGCACCAGGCCGGCACCTCGTACCAACAGATCCTCGATGACCTGCGCCAGGAACTGGCCGAGCACTACCTGCTGCACAGCACCCTGCCGATCCAGGACATCGCCCAGTACCTGGGCTTCACCGAACCACGCTCCTTCCACCGCACCTTCAAAAGCCGACGCGGCATGCCCCCCGGCGAGTTTAGGCAGATGCACCGTGAGGCGGATGGGGTCTGAGTCGAAAGCGGCGACGCAGCCTCGCGGGCTCGGCAGCTGCTACAGGGGAAATTCACACAGTACCCCGGCGGCTGTATAGCCGCCGGGGTACGCCAGGTTATTTCACAACACTGCCCACCCCACGCCCCCGTGGGTCGGAGGCGGTTTCCAGTTGGTTGCCGTTGATACGAATGGCCTGGATGTCGCCCATCTCCCAGCCCTGGTCTTCCAGGGTGTAGCCCATGGCTTTCAACTCGTCGGCGACCTTGCCGGTCAGCGGCGCGTAGGCGTCGTAGTAGATAGTGTCCTTGGGCAGCAACTGGTGATGGACGCGTTGCGCGGCCACGGCTTTTTCCAGCGGCAGGTTGTAGTCATAGAGGTTGTTCAGCACCTGGAAGATCGAGGTGAAAATCCGCGAACCGCCCGGGGTGCCCAGGACCAGGGTGACCTTGCCATCGCGGGTCACCAGGCTGGGGCTCATCGACGACAGCATGCGCTTGCCCGGGGCGATGGCATTGGCGTCGCCGCCGACCACACCAAAGGCGTTGGCCACGCCGGGCTTGGAGCTGAAGTCGTCCATTTCATCGTTGAGCAGGAACCCCGCGCCCTTGACCACTACGCCGCTGCCGTAGTCCCAGTTGAGGGTGTAGGTGTTGCTCACCGCGTTGCCGTCGGCATCGACGATGGAGAAGTGCGTGGTCTGGTGGGGTTCCAGGCCCGGACGGACTTTTTCGGTCGGCGAGATGGCCGTAGGGTTGACCTCCGCCGCGCGTTTTTTCAGGTAGGCCGGGTCGGTCAGTTGCTTGACTGGCACATCGGAAAACGCCGGGTCACCCAGGTAGTCGGCGCGATCGGCGAACACCCGTTTTTCGATCTCGGCGAGCAGGTGAATGTACTTCGCCGAGTTCAGCTCGACGTCCTTGAAGTCCGCGGCGCGGTCTTCCTTGATGGCGATCAGTTGCGCCAGGGCAATGCCGCCAGAGCTCGGTGGCGGCGCGGTGTACAGGGTGTTGCCCCGCCAGTTGACGGTCAGCGGTTCGCGCCAGTTGACCTTGTAGTCGTGCAAATCTTCCTTGGTGATCAGGCCCTTGTCGGCCTTCATCTGGGCGACCAGCAGGTCGGCGGTCTGGCCTTGATAGAACTCGTTGGCGCCCTTGTCGGCGATGCGTTCCAGGGTCGCGGCCAGCTCCGGCTGGCGGAAGGTCTCGCCGGGTTTCATGCTGCCGAAGTAGTCGGCGAAGTTGGTGGTGCCGTTGAACAGCTTCAGCGCATCTTCGCGGTACTGGTACTGCTTGTCGGCGACCTTGAAGCCGGTCTTGGCGTAACCGATGGCCGGGGTGATCAGTTCGCCCCAGGGCAGCTTGCCGAACTTCTGGTGCGCCTCCCACAGACCCATCACCGTGCCCGGCACGCCGGCGGCGCGGGAGCCTACCAGGCTGAGGTTCTCGATGACCTCGCCCTTGTCGTCCAGGTACATGTCGCGGGTCGCCGCCTTGGGGGCGGTTTCGCGGTAGTCGAGGAAGTACGGCTTACCGTCGATGAACAGGGTCATGAACCCGCCACCGCCGATATTGCCGGCCTCCGGGTAAGTCACGGCCAGGGTAAAGGCGGTGGCGACCGCGGCGTCGACCGCGTTGCCGCCCTTCTTCAGAATCTGTGCGGCGACGTCGGCGCCATACTGGTTCGGCGCCGCCACGGCGCCCCCTTCCAGCAGCGCCGCGAATGATGACGAACTGGCCGCAATCGCCACGGCGAGCGTCAGGGACTTGAACAAAACATAACGCATGAGATCCATCCTTTTCTTGTTATTGAGACAGGAGGAACCATAGGCCCTGGCGCGGGTGTTGAGCAATCCCAAAACGCCAACGGCCACCTGCAGGTAGCCGTTTTGTGATGGGTTGCACGGGCAGACTCTGGAGGGGCGAATCAGCCGTCGAACACCTCGTTGGCGTAGCCCGCCAGCTTGCCCTGGATGAAGTCCAGGAAACACTGGATGCGCAGGGCCAGTTGCGAGTTGCGGTAGTACACCGCGTTGATCGGCTGGCGGTAGCCGCTGTTGGCTTCGGCCAGCAGCAGCTTGAGGCGGCCGGCCTTGAGGTCGGCGATGGTCATGAAGTGCGACAGGCAGGCAATGCCCTGCCCTTCCAGCGCCAGGTGCCGCAGGGTTTCGCCGCTGGACGCGCTGATGCCCGGTTCGATCTGCCAACGGTCGCCGTGCACATGGCGCAGTGGCCAGTGGTTGAGGGTTTCGGTCTGGGTGAACCCCAGCAGCGTGTGCCCGGCCAGTTCGGCCACGGTGGTCGGGGTACCGTGGCGTTCCAGGTAGGCGGGGCTGGCGAGGATGTGCAGCGGACTGCAGCCCAGCGAACGCGCGTGCAGGGTCGAGTCGGCCAGGGCACCGATGCGGATGGCAATGTCGGTGCTCTGTTCCAGCAGGTCGATGATCAGGTCGTTGCTATTGAGCTCCAGCTGGATGTCCGGGTACAGCCGGCGGAACTCATCGATGTAGGGCACGATGGCGTGCAGCATGAAAGGTGACGCCGCGTTGATCCGCAGGCGCCCGGACGGCGTGCGGTGGCGTGACGACAAGCGTTCTTCCAGCTCCTCCATCTGATAGAGGATGCGCTTGGCCTGCTCGAAGAAGTACTTGCCCTCTTCGGTCAGGTCCATGCGCCGCGTGGTGCGATTGATCAGCGTGGTGTCGAGCTTGGCCTCCAGGCGCGACAGCGTGCGGCTGACCGCCGACGGCGTTTGCCCGACCTGCTCGGCCGCCGCGGAAATCGAACCGCACTCGATCACGCAGACAAAAATCTGCAACTCATCGGATCTGGCTTTCACGTGTGTCCTCGTTCTCGGCAGCGCTTCTGGCTGCCGATACTAGCTCATGCAGCGGCCGGCAAGTTGAACACGGACTGCAGGTGCTGGGTGTAACGGACCACGTCGGCTTCGATGTTCGGACGCTTCATCACGTCGACGCAAAGGAAGGTCGGCAAGCCGCTCATGCCCAGGAACTGATTGGCCTTGTGGAACGGGAAGTACACCGCGTCCACGCCCTTGGCTTCGAAGAAGTCAGTGGGGTCGTCGAACGCCTGTTGCGGGGCGTTCCAGGTCAGCGACAGCATGTACTGCTTGCCGTGGATCAGGCCGCCACTGCCGTACTTCTGCGAGGCGTCGGAACGGGTACGACCGTCACTGGCGTAGAGGCTGCCATGGCCTTGGGTGAAGACTTCGTCGATGTACTTTTTCACGGTCCAGGGCGCGCCCATCCACCAGCCGGGCATCTGGTAGATGATCACATCGGCCCAGAGGAACTTCGCGACTTCTTCAGCGATGTCGTAACCCTCGTCGATGTGGGTCACCTTGATGTCGATGCCGCCCCGATCCAGCACGCTCATCGCCGCTTCATGCAGGGTGGTGTTGTAGCGACCGTCGGAGTGGGCGAATTGTTTACCACCGTTGAGCAACAGAACTTTTTTCATGCAAGCCTCGTCATCTGGGGTTGATCCACCGCTGCCTGGAACAGGTGGCGGGATCAGTAAGGTTTGATTCGATGACGGCAGGTTATAGAGCACCCCTCTGCTGAATAAGCCCTGTTGCGGCAAAATACATTTGACTCATACGCACGAATGACCAGCTGATTGTTGCCGTAAAATTCTCCTCCTTTATCCAAGAGGAGTTCACCATGAACCCGCAACAGGGTTTTATCCTGCACGCCAAAACCCGCCCGGAGCAGGCCGAGGCCTTTGCAGCGCTGTTCCGCGCCTACGTCGAACCCAGCCGCGCGGAGCCGGGCTGCATCGAGTACCACATGCTGCGCGACCAGCAGGACCCGACGTTGTTCATCTTCTACGAGATCTGGGCGTCCCAGGCTGATCTGGACCGGCACTCGAACCTGCCGCACATGCAGGCATTTTTCGCCAGGCGCATGGATTACCTGGAGCGCGATTTCGAGATCCGCCCGATCGACATGCTCAGCCCGTCATCCGCTAGCCGCTGACCAGCAGGTGAGTGCCGAGCAAGCCCAGGCCGATGAAAAATGCCCGCTTGAACAGCACGGCGCTGATCCGCTGGCGCAGCCATTGCCCCAGCCACATGCCGAGCACCGCGGGAATCAGTGCCAGCAGCGACGCACTCAGCTCACCGCCGCCGAGTGCGCCGCGCCACAGCAGGGCGGCGGCCAGGGCCAGGGTCGAGACACTGAATGACAGACCCAGCGCCTGCACCAGTTGATCCTTACCCAACCCCAGCGCTTGCAGGTACGGCACCGCCGGAATCACAAAGACCCCGGTGGCCGCCGTGATGCCCCCGGTCAACACGCCACACAGCGGGCCGAGCCAACGCTCGTGGTCCCTGCCGACCCGCAAGGCCGGTAGCCGCAATCCGCTCAGGGCGTAGAGCAACAACGCGCCACCCAACGCCCGCACTACCCACGGCCCGCCGTCGATCCCCAGCCACAGGGTGCCTGCGCCGGTGCCAAGAAAAATCGCCAACAGCATCGGCCACAACCGCCGCACCAGCGCGCGCAGGTGCCCGCCGAACGCCAGTTGCCAGAGGTTGGTCAGGGTCGCGGGGATGATCAGCAATGCTGCAGCCTGCGCCGGCGCCATAGCCAGGCCCAACAAGCCCATGGCGATGGTCGGCAGGCCAAGGCCGATCACGCCCTTGATCATACCGGCCATCAGGAAGGTCACGATCACCAGCAATGAAAGGACCAGACCGAGGTTTTGGTAAAACGCCAGAAGTGTGTTCATGGGCTTATCGTGGCGTGTTCGCGGGCTTGTGAAAATCTGCCATATACTGAGGCTGCCTCTTGTTTTAACAGAGTCAGAGATTTCATCGCGGCTGATGCCGTCATCGCGAGCAAGCTCGCTCCTACAGTATCGTGGGTGTGCCCATTGTCATTTTGTAGGAGCGGGCGCCCGCTTGCGGCGCCCGCTTGCGGCGCCCGCTTGCGGCCTGCTCGCGAAAAACCTGAGAGCGCCGCGTTTATTCAGGAAACACGCGTTATCGTTGACGTCCATCGCGAGCAAGCTCGCTCCTACAGGGTGTCCCACCCATGCATTTCGATCTGGTTGATCTGCGGCTGTACTTGAACATCCTCGATGCCGGCAATATCACCGCTGGTGCCGCTTGCAGTCATTTGTCACTGGCGGCGGCGAGTGCACGTATCCGGGCGATGGAAGCTTCGGCGGGCATCGCGTTTTTCCAGCGCGGGCGCCGGGGTGTCAGCCCGACGCCGGCCGGCAAGGCCCTGGCGCAACATGCGCGGCTGATGCTGCAACAGGCCGAACACCTGCAACAGGACCTGGGTGAATATGCCAAGGGCGTCAAAGGCCAGGTGCGTTTGCTGTGCAACACCACGGCGATCACCGAGTACCTGCCCGAGTTGCTGGCGGACTTTCTGCGCGCCCACCCCAACCTCGACATCGACCTGCAAGAGCTGCCAAGCCTGCGCATCACCCACGCCCTGCATCAAGGCACGGCCGAGTTGGGCATTGTGTCCGATGCGGTGGACACATCGGGCCTGGACACCCGACCGTTTCGTGACGATCCGCTGGTGCTGATCATGCCCCACGACCACCCTCTCGCCGGCACTCGGGCACCGAGCTTCGGCCAGACCCTGGCCCATGAGTACGTTGGGCTCAATGCCCACAATGCGCTGGCGATCTATCTGGAGGAACAGGCGTTGCACAGCGGGCAACGCATGGCGATGCGCATCCGTGCCGAGGGGTTTGACGGGGTGCTGCGCATGGTCGCCCACGGCGCAGGACTGGCGATTGTGCCGCAGGCGGCGGTGCAGCGATTTGCCGCCGGGCAGGGTTTGAAATGCTGCGCCCTGGATGAGCACTGGGCGCAGCGCACACTGCTGCTGTGCGCCCGCTCGTTCGAGGCCTTGCCGCGGTATGCGGGTGCCTTGCTCGACGCGCTATCCGCCGATTGATGGGGGCTTAGGCGCTTTCGAGCGTGGCGGTGGACGGCTTGGGCTTTCTGAAGAACAGCCCATACACCGCCGATAGGATCAGCAGGAACGGCACGCCGAACACCAGGGTCATCTTGAACGCGTCGGTGAAGTAGGTGGTGATCATCACCGCGCCCATCAGCACCAATCCCAACAGGGTGCTGTAGGGAAAAAAGCGCATGCGAAAGGACCGTTTTTTCTCACCGTGGCGCTGGTGATAACGACGGAAGCAGTAGTGGGTGAGGAAGATCATGAACCAGGTGAAAATCGCCCCGAACATCGAGATCGCCATCATCAGGGTGAACGAACTTTCCGGGTACATCAGGTTCAGCAGCGTCGCCAGGGCAATGCCCGAACTGGACAGCAGCAGGGCGTTGAGCGGGATCCCGCTCTTGCTCAGCGCGCCCATTGCCTTGGGCGCGTAACCGCCACGGGACAGGCTGAACATCATCCGCGTGGTGATGTACAACTGACTGTTCATCGCCGACAACGCGGCAATCAGGATCACGAAGTTCATCACCCCGGTCGCCCCGGGAATGCCGATGGTCTGCATCACGGTGACGAACGGGCTCTGCGCCTGCCCGGCCTGGACCCACGGCACGATCGCCAGCATCAGGGCCAGGGTCAGCAGGTAGAACACCACCAGGCGCACGATGGTCGCGCGAAAGGCTTTTTTCACCGCCCGCTCCGGGTCCTCGGCCTCGCCGGCGGCTACCGCGATCATTTCCACGCTCAGGTAGCTGAAGATCGACACGATCACCGCCACCCACATGCCCTGCAGGCCATTGGGGAAAAAGCCGCCATGGGCGGTGTAATGCTGCACCCCGTACTCCGGGTTGCCGGAGCCGAACACCACGTACACCGCAAGGATGATGAAGCCGACGATTGCGCCGATCTTGATGGTCGAGAACCAGTATTCGAAGGTGCCGAAGGTTTTCACGCTGATGGCATTGAGCACGATCAGCACGCTGGAAAAGGACACGATCCAGATCCACTCGGGCACGTGGGCGAACCAGTATTTCATGTACATCGCCACCGCCGTCACTTCCGTGCCGACCGCCAGCACAATCGCCGCCCAATAGGCGTACCGCACCAGGAACCCGGCCAGCGGGCTGACGTAGAACTCGGCATAGGCGCCGAACGAACCGGACGTGGAATGGGCCACGGTCATTTCCGCCAGGCAGCCCATCAGCAGCAAGGTGATGATCGCGCCGATCGCGTAGCTCAGCAGCACGCTCGGCCCGGCATAGCCGATGGCGTAGGCGCTGCCCATGAACAACCCGGTACCGATGGCCCCGCCAATGGCGATCATGCTCATCTGCCCCGACGTCAGTTGTCGGCGCAGGCCCTGTTCGCGCTTGGAAATCGTGTCAAAGCCGCCGGCTTCGCTCATGTGTCTGTCCTCTGGATATTATTTTTTTAGAGCACATCGTCGATCAGACACCGGGGCCCTGTAGGAGCGAGCTTGCTCGCGATGGACGTCAACGATGACGCGTGAAGCTGATTCAACGTGTCGTGCTTACGTTCATCGCGAGCAAGCTCGCTCCTACAGGGATTCGGTGGTCTATGAGTCAGGTCACGCTATGGCGCACCTGGAATTGCGCCTGGGCCCAGGTTTTCTGGTCGAGGATCTCGCCGAGGATCTGCACCGCATCGAACACCTCGGTGAATCGGGTGTACAGCGGGGTGAAGCCGAAGCGCATGATCCGCGGCTCACGGTAGTCGCCGATCACGCCCCGGGCGATCAGTGCCTGAATCACCGCGTAGCCTTGCGGGTGTTCGAAGCTGACGTGGCTGCCCCGCTTGGCGTGCTCACGCGGGGTGATCAGCGTCAGGTCGTGGGCCGCGCAGCGTTCCTCGACCAACTCGATGAACAGGTCGGTCAGGGCCAGGGATTTGCGGCGCACGCTGTGCATGTCGGTCTGGGCAAAGATGTCCAGGCCGCACTCGACCATGGCCAGCGAGGTGATCGGTTGGGTGCCGCACAGGTAGCGGGCGATGCCTTTGCTCGGCTCGTAGCCGGACTCCATGTCGAACTGGCGGACGTGGCCGAACCAGCCCGACAACGGCTGCGCGACCAGGTCGCAGAGCTTCGGCGAGACCCAGGCAAACGCCTGGGAACCCGGGCCGCCGTTGAGGTATTTGTAGGTGCAGCCGATGGCGTAGTCGGCATCGGCCTGGCGCAGATCCACCGGCACCGCCCCTGCGGAGTGAGCCAGGTCCCAGATCGCCAGCGCGCCACATTCGTGGATCAGCGCGGTCATGGCCGCCATGTCGTGCATGTAGCCGGTCTTGTAGTTGACGTGGGTCAGCAGCACCACCGCGACGTCCTGGTCGATGGCCTGGGCCAGCGCCTCGGGGCTGTCCACCAGGCGCAGGCTGTAGCCTTGTTGCAGCAGGTCCATCAGGCCCTGGGCGATGTACAGGTCGGTGGGGAAGTTGCTCGACTCGCTGACGATCACCTTGCGCTCGGGTGCGCGACCGGCCTGCACTTTCAGCGCGGCGCCCAGCACTTTGAACAGGTTGATCGAGGTGGTGTCGGTGACCACCACTTCATCGTCGCCCGCACCGATCAGGCTGGCCAGGCGATTGCCCAGGCGTTGTGGCAGGTCACGCCAGCCGGCGCTGTTCCAGCTGCGGATCAGGCCGTCGCCCCACTCCTGGGCAATCACTGCCTGGGCACGCTCGAGGGCGGCGACCGGGCGGGCGCCCAAGGAGTTGCCGTCGAGGTAAATCACCCCGGCCGGCAGGGCGAACTGTTCACGCAAAGGGGCCAGGGAGTCCTCGGCATCGAGCGCCAGGCAAGCGTTTCTTGTGGTCATTGTCGGTCCTGTTCTTTAAGTGGCATGCGGCCGGCGGACCCCGATTTCCGGGGGGGTTCGCACCTGCACGATGAGCAAATAATGAACGAAGCCTTGCAGAATTTTCGTGCAAAGTGCGAGGTCATATAGTAGTTATCTCGAAGATTATTCGAATCCAACCGATAAAAACGCGGATTTATTCAAACCATGAATCTCGACTCCACAGACCTGCGGATCCTCCATCACCTGCAGCAGGATGGGCGCATCAGCAACCAGGAACTGGCGGAAAAGGTCTCCCTGTCACCCTCGGCCTGCCTGCGTCGTTTGCGCCTGCTGGAGAGTGAGGGAATCATCACCGGGTATCGCGCCGAACTGAGCGCCGAGCGCCTCGGGGTGGAGCTCGAGGCCATCGTCCATGTGTCCCTGCGCCAGGACACGGAGGACTGGCACGAGACCTTTATCAAGAAGGTCCAGTCGTGGCCGGAAGTGGCCACCGCCTACGTGATCACTGGCGCCAGCAACTACGTGCTGCGGGTGCAGGCACGCAACCTCAAGCACTTCTCGGATTTCATCGTCAACAAGCTCAACCGCACGGCCGGGGTCACCGATATCCGTTCGGAAATCGTCCTGCAGAAGATCAAGGAGCGCGACGACCTGCTGGACCTGGTCGCGCGCAAGTAGCCGGGCAACGGCTCACAGCCCGCGCATGCGCCGGGCTTCGTTACGCTGCATGGTAGCGCTGGGGGACTCGTCGAACAGCTTGCGGTACTCGGCGGAAAAACGCCCCATGTGGGTAAAGCCCCAGGCCATGGCCACCTCGGAGATGTTGCGCGCCTGACCCTGTTCGAGCAGGTCCTGGCGCACCGCGTTCAAGCGGTGTTTTTTCAGGTAGGCCATGGGCGACAGGGCGAAGTACTTGCGAAACGCCTCGAACAGCTTGAACCGCGACACCCCCGCCGCGGCCTCGATGTCTTCCAGGTGCAAGGCTTCGCGGGCGTTGTCGTGGATGTACTGCTTGGCCCGCACCAGGTAGTGCGGCACCTTCACCCCCAGCACGCCGCGCAGCTCCTCGGAGTAGTTGTTGGGCTGGGCGAGGATCAGGCCCTTGATCAACGAGCTTTCGATGTCGCGGGTGAAGGTCACCTGGTCAAACAGCGAGCTGTTGCGCTCAAGCTCGGCAATGAAATAGCGCGCCATGCGCCACCACGCCGCCGACGCGCCGTCCACCGCATCCATCAACGGCTCGAAGCGCAGCGGGGCGTCGAGCGGGCGTTGCAGGATGCCTTCCAGGGATTCGCTCATGGCCGCCCGGGTGATCACCACCTGGACTTTGCGACAGTCGCCGGAAATCGCCAGCACCTGGTTTTCGTTCGGTGAAATGATCACCCCCTGGTCGCGATCGGAGCGCAGCAGGCTGCCGTTCTTGCGCAGTTCCTGCTCACCCACCAGCGGCAGGCTGAGGCTGTAGCTGCTGAAGTGCTCGGCGTCTTCGATATCCACCGTCACGTCGGTGCCGTACTCGATGGTGCCCAGGGTGGTGGCCATGGACTTGAAGACATTGGCACTGTGATGAAAACGGATCCGCTCCGGGGTCGCGGTTTCCAGGCGGTGGGGGCCACAGATACCGGACATCCAGGTCCTGGCCCCTTCAAGGTCATAGTGATCGATACGAATATCGCGACTCTGCGGATCGGCTTTGCTACTCATCACGGCGCACCCACGGCAATATTTTTTCAGTGCGCTCTGACGGCGCACCTCTGGTTTGGACGGAGCAAGTTCCAGACCACTCGACCCGCTCCCTGAGTCGATGGATATCAATCGTCGAATAAACGGATAACCCGGCGCAGCAGAGCCGGCCAGTTGCCCTGGTTCAGCCCTCGACGCTGAGCAAAACAGTACCTCAATGCTGCCGATTGGGGCAGCCGTTCATCGTTTGGGGCGGGCCGATGGGTATTCGCTGCCCACCTGTTACCTGTCACCGCCAGATGTTCGAGCCCGCGGATTTTGTGGACTGCCTTCGTCGACTAACCGGATAGACCCTCCCCCGCCCCGCTCTCTCTAATGTGCGCACCGATTAGCCTGAATAAAAAAAGGGGCAGACCCATGAGTGGCGAGAAAAACGTCGAGCAGTGGAAAACGTTTATCCAAGGTTGCCTGGACTTCCGTCCGGTGGAGGGCGTATTTCGCATTGCCCGGGACATGTTCACCGAGCCGCAGCTGTTCGACCTGGAAATGGAGCTGATCTTCGAGAAGAACTGGATCTACGCCTGTCACGAAAGCGAGCTGGCCAATAACCACGACTTCGTCACGATGCGTGCCGGGCGCCAACCGATGATCATCACCCGCGACGGCGACGGCCAACTCAATGCGCTGATCAACGCGTGCCAGCATCGCGGCACGACCCTGACCCGAGTCGGCAAGGGCAACCAGTCCACCTTCACCTGCCCGTTCCACGCCTGGTGCTACAAAAGCGACGGCCGCCTGGTCAAGGTCAAGGCCCCCGGCGAATACCCGGAAGGCTTCGACAAGGCCACTCGCGGCCTGAAGAAGGCGCGCATCCAGAGCTACAAGGGGTTTGTGTTCATCAGCCTCGACGTGCAGGGCAGCGACAGCCTGGAAGACTTCCTGGGTGACGCCCGGGTGTTCTTCGACATGATGGTCGCGCAGTCGCCCACCGGCGAACTGGAAGTGCTGCCCGGCAAGTCGGCCTACACCTACGACGGCAACTGGAAGCTGCAGAACGAAAACGGCCTGGATGGCTACCACGTCAGCACGGTCCACTATAACTACGTGGCCACGGTGCAGCATCGCCAGCAGGTCAACAGCGAAAACGGCAGCGCCGGCGGCAGCACCCTGGACTACAGCAAGCTCGGTGCCGGCGATGCCAACACCGATGACGGCTGGTTCGCCTTCAACAACGGGCACAGCGTGCTGTTCAGTGACATGCCCAACCCGACGGTACGTTCCGGCTACGCGACCATCATGCCGCGCCTGATCGAAGAGCACGGTCAGCAAAAGGCCGAATGGATGATGCATCGCCTGCGCAACCTGAACGTCTACCCGAGCCTGTTTTTCCTCGATCAGATCAGCTCGCAGCTGCGCATCATTCGCCCGGTGGCGTGGAACAAGACCGAGATCATCAGCCAGTGCCTGGGGGTGAAAAACGAGTCGGACGCCGACCGGGAAAACCGCATTCGCCAGTTCGAGGACTTCTTCAACGTCTCCGGCCTTGGCACCCCGGACGACCTGGTGGAGTTCCGCGAAGCCCAGCGCGGCTTCCAGGCCCGCCTGGAACGCTGGAGCGATATCTCCCGTGGCAGTCATCGCTGGGCCACCGGCGCCACGCCCAACAGCGAAGCCATCGGTATCGCCCCGGCCATGACCGGCACCGAGTTCACCCACGAAGGGCTGTACGTCAACCAGCACGCCAACTGGCAGAAGTTCCTGCTCGACGGCCTGGACAAACAATCCCTGAAGCTGCGTGAGGTGTGACCATGAATGCGCAATTGCAGTATCAGATCGAGCAGTTTTTCTACCGCAAGTCCGAGTTGTGCGATGCCAAGGACTGGGACGCCTACCTCCAGCTGTTCGCTGAGCAGAGCGAGTTCCACCTGCCGCAATGGGACTCCGAGCACGTCTACACCCAGGACCCCAAGCGCGAGATGTCGCTGATCTACTACGCCAACCGTTCGGGCCTGGAAGACCGGGTGTTTCGTCTGCGCACCGGCAAGGCCGCCTCGGCCACGCCCATGCCCCGCACCCTGCACCTGATCAACAACGTGCGGATCAGCGAGCTGCCTCAGGGCGAACTGGAAGTGCGCCTGAACTGGCACACCCTGTTCTACCGCCTGGCCACTTCCGAGCAGTTCTACGGCAATGCCACCTATCGCCTGACGCCGCACAACGACAGCTGGCTGATCACCCGCAAGCACGTGCTGCTGCTCAACGACACCATCAACTCGGTGCTCGACTTCTACCACTTGTGACCTGTAGCCGCTGCCGAGCCCCCGAGGCACGTCAATCCCCGAGGGCGGTCCTGCGGACACGCAACGCAGCCTCGCTGGGGCTCGACAGCTGCTACGGTATTTTTAGGAGTTGTGAATGAACCATAAGGTCGCGTTCAGCTTTGCCGACGGCAAGACCCTGTTCTTTCCCGTGCAGGCCAACGAGATACTGCTCGATGCCGCGCTGCGCAATGGCATCAAGATTCCCCTGGATTGCCGCGAAGGGGTCTGTGGCACGTGCCAGGGCCGCTGTGAATCCGGCGATTACAGCCAGGACTATGTGGACGAGGAAGCGCTCTCCAGCCTGGACCTGCAACAGCGCAAGATGCTCACCTGCCAGACCCGGGTGAAGTCCGATGCCGCCTTCTACTTCGACTTCGCGTCCAGCCTGTGCAACGCGCCCGGGCCGGGCCAGCTCAGCGGCACCGTCAGCCAGGTGACCCAGGTCTCGGCCAGCACCGCGATCCTGCACCTGACGCTGGAGCCCGGCGCACCGCTGCTGGATTTCCTCCCGGGGCAATACGCGCGGCTGCTGATTCCCGGCACCCGCAGCAAGCGCTCCTATTCGTTCGCCAACCGCCCCAGCGCCAGCAATCAGTTGCAGTTCCTGATTCGCCTGCTGCCCGACGGCGCCATGAGCAACTACATTCGCCAGCGTTGCCAGGTCGGCGACCGGATCGAGCTGGAAGCGCCACTGGGGGCGTTTTACCTGCGCCACATCACCCGGCCGCTGGTGCTGGTGGCCGGCGGTACTGGCTTGTCGGCGTTGCTGGGGATGCTCGACGAAATGGCCGAACGCGGTTGTGATCAGCCTGTGCACCTGTATTACGGCGTGCGCGATGCGGCCGACCTGTGCGAGGCCGCGCGCATCCAGGCCTACGCCCAGCGCCTGCCGGGGTTTCGCTACACCGAGGTGGTCAGCGAACCCTCGCCGGCCTGGACCGGCAAGCGCGGCTACATCGCCGAGCACTTCGATGCCAGCCAATGGCGCGACAGCGCCGCCGACATGTACGTCTGCGGACCACCGCCGATGGTCGAGTCGATCAAGACCTGGCTGGCGGCGCAAAGCCTGGAAAAGGTGCAGCTTTATTACGAAAAGTTCACCGAAAGCAACGTCTGACGCTCACAAACGGGCGGTAATTGAATAAGCTGTCGGGGTGCAACACAGCCGGACCAAAACAACTAGAAGGTAACCAGATGGCGGATGAAATACAGCAACAGGGCACACTCAAGCGAGGGCTGAAGAACAGACATATCCAGCTGATCGCCTTGGGTGGTGCCATTGGCACAGGGTTGTTCCTCGGCTCCGCAGGCGTACTCAAGTCAGCGGGCCCCTCGATGATTCTCGGCTATGCGATTGCCGGGTTCATCGCCTTCCTGATCATGCGCCAGTTGGGCGAGATGATTGTCGAGGAACCGGTCGCCGGTTCTTTCAGCCACTTCGCCCACAATTACTGGGGTGGATTTGCCGGTTTCCTGTCCGGCTGGAACTACTGGGTGCTGTACGTGCTGGTGGGCATGGCGGAGCTGACCGCCGTCGGCAAGTACATCCAGTTCTGGTGGCCGCAGGTGCCGACCTGGGTCAGCGCGGCGGTGTTCTTTGTGCTGGTCAACCTGATCAACACCATGAACGTCAAGGTGTTCGGCGAGATGGAGTTCTGGTTCGCGATCATCAAGGTCGTGGCCATCATCGGCATGATCGCCCTGGGCTGCTACATGCTGTTCAGTGGTACCGGCGGCCCGCAAGCCTCGGTGAGCAACCTGTGGGAGCACGGCGGATTCTTCCCCAATGGCACTACCGGCCTGCTGATGGCGATGGCGTTCATCATGTTCTCCTTCGGTGGCCTGGAACTGGTGGGCATCACCGCCGCCGAGGCCAGCGAGCCGCGCAAAGTGATTCCCAAGGCGATCAACCAGGTGGTTTACCGGGTGCTGATCTTCTACGTCGGCGCACTCACCGTACTGCTCTCGCTGTACCCCTGGGACCAACTGCTGCAGACCCTCGGCGCTTCCGGCGATGCCTACAGCGGCAGCCCGTTCGTGCAGATCTTTGCCTTGATCGGCAGCGACACGGCGGCGCAGATCCTCAACTTCGTGGTCCTGACCGCGGCGCTCTCGGTCTATAACAGCGGCGTCTACTGCAACAGCCGCATGCTCTACGGCCTGGCCGAACAGGGCGATGCACCCAAGCAGTTGATGAAGCTGACCAAGCAAGGCGTGCCCCTGCTGGCGTTGAGCGTTTCGGCGCTGATCACCCTGCTCTGCGTGGTGGTCAACTACGTCGCCCCCCACGGTGCGCTGGAGCTGTTGATGGCCCTGGTGGTTGCTTCGTTGATGATCAACTGGGCGCTGATCAGCCTGACGCACCTGAAGTTCCGCAAGGCCATGCACCTCAAAGGCATCGTCCCGGGCTTCAAGGCCTTCTGGTCGCCCTACACCAACTACCTGTGCCTGGCCTTCATGTTCGTGATCATCTGCGTGATGCTGGCGATCCCGGGCATACGGGCGTCGGTGTTCGCGATTCCGGTCTGGGTCGCGATCCTGTACGTGGCCTACCGTCTGCGGGTTGCCCGCACGCGAGCGCTGTCGGTCGCGCGATAACCGCCAGCCACTAAAAAAGCCCCGGCGTTCATCGAATGCCGGGGCTTTTTGCTGTCTGCGTACACCACAATCCCTGTGTTTAGAGGGTGGAGCGCACGCGCCACAGCTCGGGAAACAGCACGGTGTCGAGCATCTTGCGCAGGTAACCCACGCCCTCGGTGCCGCCGGTGCCCGGCTGGAAGCCGATGATCCGCTCGACCGTGGTCACATGGCGGAAGCGCCACTGACGGAACGAGTCTTCGAGGTCGATGAACTTCTCGGCCAACTGGTACAGGTCCCAGTACTGCGTCGGGTTCTTGTAGACCACTCGCCAGGCGGCTTCGACCGAGGCGTCATGGGCGGTGGGCTGGGTCGGGTCGCAGGTCAGGCGCTGCGGGTCGATCGCCAGGCCGGCGCTGACCATCAGGCGAATCGCCTCGTCGTACAGCGATGGCGTGGCCAGCGACTGCTGCAGTTCGGCCAGCAGTTCCGGACGGTGGGCATGGGGGCGCAACAGGGTGGCGCTCTTGTTGCCGAGGATGAATTCGATCTCGCGGTACTGGAACGACTGGAAGCCCGACGACTGCCCGAGAAATGGCCGGATCGCGTGGTATTCGGTGGGGGTCATGGTCGCCAGCACGGTCCAGGCATGCACCAGTTGGTCGAAGATCCGCGACACCCGCGCCAGCATCTTGAACGCTGGCGGCAGCTCGCCCAGGCGCACGTGTTCACGGGCGGCCTTGAGTTCGTGCAGCATCAGTTTCATCCACAGCTCGGATGTCTGGTGCTGGATGATGAACAGCATTTCGTTATGGTCCGGCGACAACGGGTGCTGGGCGCTGAGAATCCGCCCCAGGTCCAGGTAGTCGCCGTAGCTCATGGAGTCGGAAAAATTCAGCTCGGCGTTATGCCATTCGTCTGTCTGGTTGCCCGGGGAATAGGGACATTGGCTCATTGCGCAGGCTCCTCAAGTGGCGATGTATTCAGGGGACGCAAAATCGCCCGGACCGGGCTGGCGTCAAGATTGGCAAAGCGCAGCGGCAAGGCGATCAGCTCGTAGTCACCCTCCGGCACGTCATCGAGGACGATCCCTTCGAGGATCGCCATGCCATGGCGCGCGACCGCGTTGTGCGCGTCCATGGTCTTGGATTGTTGCGGGTCGAGGGACGGCGTATCGATACCGATCAGGCGCACGCCGAGGCCGGCCAGCAAGTCCACGGTGTCCTTGGCCACGGCGCAGAAGTCCGGGTCCCAGGCGGCCAGTGGCACTTGGCGGTAGGTGCGCAACAGCACCCGCTCAGGCAACTGTTCCAGGCGCCCGGTTAGCTGCTCGGGCTGCACCAGGGCGCCGCTGTCCAGGCAATGCAGGACGCGGCACGGGCCCATGTAGACCTCCAGCGACACCTCGCCGATGGGCGCGCCGTCCGGGCTGTAATGCAGGGGCGCGTCGACGTGGGCGCCGGTGTGCGGCGACAGGGTAATGCGCCCGACGTTGACCGGGCACTCGGGCCCGAACGTCCAGACCCGCTCTTCCTGAAAGGGTGTATCACCCGGCCAGGTGGGTGTCGCGGTGCTCAAGGGTGGGCTGATGTCCCACCAGGATGGTGTTTTTTTCATTGTTCAAATCTCGGCTTGCTCACGCGTGAATGATACGAGCGAAACCCCTGAACTTTCTTGCGAAAAACTTCGGCAATCGGCAAATGTTTCGCACTTACTGCTAAAAAACCGCCGTTTAGCCGATAGAAATTTCACACCGCGCCAGCGGCATTCGCCGCGCCCCTTGACTCTCCCCCATGGGGCCGACTTTATCCTCGCGCCTCGACCACCGCGGGGTAAGCACATGAGCAAACGGATACTGGTGATTCTCGGCCATCCTTCGAGCCAGAGTTTCTGCGGCGCCCTCGCCGATCACTACGTGCAGGCGGCCCGGGAAGCCGGGCATGAAGTGCGCGAGCTGCGCCTGGGCACCTTGAGTTTCGACCCGATCCTGCGCGAAGGCTACCAGCAGGTCCAGCCACTGGAAGCCGACCTGCTCAAGGCCCAGGCGGACATCACCTGGGCCGAGCACCTGACGCTGGTCTACCCGATCTGGTGGGGGGCCATTCCTGCGTTGCTCAAGGGCTTTTTCGACCGGGTGCTGCTCCCAGGCTTTGCCTTCAAGTACCGCCCGGGCAAAGCCTTTCCGGAAAAACTGCTGCAGGGGCGCACCGCCGATCTGTTGGTGACCATGGACACCCCGCCCTGGTACTACCGCTGGGTGTATCGCATGCCCGGGCTGCACCAGGTGCGCAAGACCACCCTGGCGTTCTGCGGCATCCGCCCGCGCACCACCCTGACCTTCGGCCCGCTGCTGGACTCGACCGCACGTCAGCGGCAGACCTGGCTGGCACGCGCCAAGGCTATCGCTCAGGGGTAAGTCTCAGGGATAATCCGCCGCGTTATCCGGGACATCCACGAAAAAGGGACTTTTCATGTACATCGGTAAAGCGGCGAAACTGTCCGGCACCACCATCAAGAGCATTCGCCACTACGAAGACATCGGCCTGCTGCCTCCCGCCCAGCGCCAGGGCAAGTACCGCATCTACGACCAGCAGAGCGTCGAGTTGTTGAGCTTCATCAAGTGCGCCCAGCAACTGGGGTTCAAGCTCAAGGAAATGCAGGCGATGTTCGAGCCGTACCGTGGCCAGACGCCGCCCTGGAACCTGGCACACCAGGCGATCACGGACAAGAAGCGGCAACTGACCGACACCATCAAGCAACTGACCCGCCAACACCAGCAGTTGAGCGCGTTGCAGGCCAGCCTGGCCCAGGTGCAGGACCAGTGCACGCTGGAGCGGGTCTGACGCCCGGCGCGTTTCTGGGCAGTTGAGTGTCGACTACAGACAACTGAGCCTTCGCCGGGCGCTATAGGGTGCGAGTTCATTCCTGCCCAACGCTCGGAGTCAGCATGTCCCAACCCATTACCGTCCTTCGCGATACCCACCCGCTGCCAGTGCTCGATGCCTGCAAATGGGAAAAGCTCGAAGGCGACCCGCACACCGTCAACCTCAACGCCTATACCAGCGAAGATGGCAGCAAGATCATGGGCACCTGGATCTGCACGCCAGGCAAATGGCGGGTCGAGTACGTGAAGTGGGAGTACTGCCATTTCCAGGAAGGCTACTGCGTGATCACGCCGGACGGCATGGCGCCGATCCATCTGCGCGCGGGTGACATCTTTGTGGTCGAACCGGGGATGAAAGGCACCTGGGAAGTGGTGGAGACGGTGCGCAAGTACTTCGTGTTTGCCTGAGGATTGCATCCGGTAAAGGGTGCAAAAACTACTGTCGGAGATTCCATGGTTTAGGGGAGGCCCTCAAGCACCAAATCGCTCAAGGCCTCTATGGTGATCTTCGCTTCGGCCTGGGCTGGGCCAAGTCCCACAGCGTCCACACCGGACAAACCCCGGTGATGAAGTACAACCGCCAACTGATGCAGGCGATCATGTGGGACCGTATCCACATCGCCGACATCGTCGGGGTCGAGGTCATCAGCCTGGATGACGCACCACGGGGCTATGGCGAGCTCGATGCGGGCGTGCCGAAGAAGTTTGTGATCCACCCGCACAAACTGTTCAGTGGGGCGTAAGCCAGGTAGCTGAAAGAGAAGGGCGACGTGAGGTCGCCCTTTTTTGTGGCTGGTCCGTTAGTCCGCTTGAGCGGTCTTGCTGGGTGGTTTGAACAAGAGGCGGTAGTTGAATGCACAGTCTTCCGGGGCCAGTGCGTCGCAGGTTAAAAGGTTCTTGGCTTTTTTGTATGCCCCCCCTTTTTCCTTGTCGGGTTGAGGTGTCCATTTTTTACCCGGGACGGGCGCCCAACCTTTGAAGGAGTACAACGTCAGCCTGGCAAACGCATCCAAGGCATCACCTTCATAGTCACAGGAGACCACCTCGGTGTTTCCTTCTGAGCTGACGTCTCTATACAGCGCGCCAGTGAACTTGAAGGTCTTGATGTCTTCTTCTTCGGCGTAAGGGTTTTCCCCTACCCAGAGATAGCCATGGGGCCCGGGGGCGCTGTAGCTGAACCCTTGGTCTTCTTTCTTTTGCTTGATGTTGGCCGTGTACGGACAGGTCGCGATATCGGCGAAGGCGTTGCCCGCCAGGACCAAGAGCATGACAGCACTCATCGCGAGTTTTTTGAGGCTCATGGTGTACTCCTTTACGTGGATAGGAGGGACCAGTCTGGAAGGGTAAAGCGGGAGTGACTACTGTCAGAAATGACAGTGGCCAAGCTTGATTCGTTATTAAAAAAGGCGGGCAAGAGAAAAAAAATCTAACGCGTGCTGATCGGAATACGAGGAGGGTTGGTTTTATTGAGCCTGGTGTGGGAGCCTGCTCGCGAAACGCGAGCAGGCTCCCACAGGTTCTTGTGTGTGGCAGTGCCTGTTTTACTGCGGCTTGCGGTAGCTGTTGATGATGGCCGAGAAGTCCTGGCCCCCTTCACCGCGCAGGCTCATGGCCTGGTACAACTGCTGGGCCACCGCGCCCAATACCACGGGTTGGTGCGCCTGGCGGGCCGCCTCGGTGGCCAGGCCCAGGTCCTTGAGCATCAGCTCGGCACCAAACCCGCCGGTGTAGCCGCGCGAGGCCGGTGCGGTTTCCACCACCCCAGGCCAGGGGTTGTACATCTCCGAACTCCAGCAACGGCCGGTCGAGCTGTTGATGATCCCCGCCAGCACGCCGGTGTCGATCCCCAGCGCGTCGCCCAGGGCCATGGCTTCACTGACGCCGACCATGGAAATGCCCAGTAGCAGGTTGTTGCAGATCTTGGCGATTTGCCCGGTGCCGACTTCACCGCAATGCACGATGTTGCGGCCCATCTGCGCCAGCACCGGTTGCAGGGTGGCGAACAGCTCTGCCGTCGCGCCGACCATGAAGGTCAGGGTGCCGGCTGCCGCGCCGCCGGTGCCGCCGGACACCGGTGCATCGGCCATGGTCACGCCCTGCCTGGCTGCCGCCGCGGCGACATCGCGGGCGGTCTGCGGGTCGATGGTGCTGCAGTCCACTGCCGGGACCCCTTTGCCGATCCCCGCCAGTACACCGTCTTCGCCCAGCCAGACGCTGCGCACATGCACCGCGGCCGGCAGCATGGTGATCACCAGTTCGGCGTTCTGCGCGGCTTCACGGGCCGTGGCGCTGATGTGCCCGCCCAGTTGCTCCAGCTCCGCCAGCACGGCCTTGTTCAGGTCGACCAGGTTCAACGAGTGACCGGCCTTGATCAGGTTGCGCGCCATTGGCGCGCCCATGTTGCCCAGACCAATAAACGCAATCTTCATGATGTGGGGCTCCTTAGCGCAGGTTGATGGTGGTGTTCACACCGTCGTTGACGCTGTTGTCGTCAAACCAGCGGCTGGTGACGGTCTTGGTCTGAGTGTAGAACTGCACCACTTGCTTGCCATACGGGCCCAGGTCACCGAGCTTGGAGCCACGGGAACCGGTGAAGCTGAAGAACGGCACGGGCACCGGGATCGGGATGTTGATGCCCACCTGGCCGACGTCGATTTCGCTCTGGAACTTGCGCGCCGCCGCCCCGCTCTGGGTGAACAGGCCGGTGCCGTTGCCGAACGGGTTGGCGTTGACCAGGGCAATCGCCTGGTCGAGGGTGTCGACTTCGAGCACCACCAGCACCGGGCCGAAGATTTCCTGGGTGTAGATCTGCATGTCGGTGGTTACCCCGGAGAACAGGGTCGGGCCGACAAAGTTGCCTTGCTCGAAGCCCGGGACGCTGATGTCGCGACCATCGAGTTCCAGCTTGGCGCCTTCTTTGATACCGCTTTCGATCAGGTCGAGAATCCGCGCCTTGGCGCGCTTGGAGATCACCGGGCCGACGTCGGTGCCTGGCTCACTGCCGGCATTGACCTTGAGTTTTTGCGCCAGCGCCTTGAGGTCCGGCAGCCATTGCTTGGCCGCCCCCACCAGCACCACCACCGAGGTGGCCATGCAGCGTTGCCCGGCCGCACCGAAACCGGCACCGACCAAGGCGTTGAGAGCTTGCTCACGGTTGGCATCCGGCAGCACCACCGCGTGGTTCTTGGCGCCCATCATCGATTGCACGCGCTTGCCGTGTTTGCCGGCCAGGTCGTAGACGTGGGTGCCGACCGCAGTCGAACCGACGAAGGAAACCGCCTTGATGTCCTTGTGGGTGCACAGTGCATCCACCACATCCTTGCCGCCGTGCACCACGTTGAGCACGCCGGCCGGTACGCCGGCTTCGATCGCCAGTTCCACCAGCAGCAAGGTCGACAACGGGTCCTGTTCGGACGGCTTGAGCACGAAGGTGTTGCCGCAGGCGATGGCCATCGGGAACATCCACAGTGGAATCATCGCCGGGAAGTTGAACGGGGTGATGCCTGCGCACACGCCGATGGGCTGGCGCAGGGTGTAGGTGTCGACGCCACCGGCGACGTTTTCGGCAAACTCGCCCATTTGCAGGGTGCCGATGGAGCAGGCGTGCTCGACCACTTCCAGGCCACGGAAAATGTCGCCTTCAGCGTCGGCGATGGTTTTGCCCTGCTCGGCACTGAGGACCACGGCGATGCGCTTGGAGTGTTCGCGGATCAAGGCCTGGAGCTTGAGCATGATGCGCATCCGCGCGCCGATCGGGGTCAGCTTCCAGGTCTGGAACGCACGATGGGCGGCGTCGATGGCAGCGTTGACTTCTTCAGCGGTGGCAAACGGCACCTTGGCCAGCACTTGCTGGGTCGCCGGGTTGACGATGTCGTGCCATTCGGTGGTCTTGGACTCGACCCATTGACCATCGATCAACAGCTTGGCCGTTTGCACGGTGGTTTCGTTGGGCGTGAGGGATGCGTTCATGCTGGTCTCCGGAACTTATAGTTATGCTGGGAGCCAAGGCGAACAAGCCGCCTTGAGATGAGGCGTGGACCGCGACGTGGTGGGCGGACTGTTTTTGGAGTATAGATGTGCAAACTTCTAATAAGAACGCACATAAAAGCCGGTCCATCATGCAAAAAAACATCACATCACTGGGCTCCCTGAACTGGGATGACTTGAAGTTTTTCCTTGAGGTCGCCCGCACCCGCAAGGCCAGCACGGCCGCCAAACGCCTGGCCGTGGATTACACCACGGTGTCGCGGCGCATCAGTTCGCTGGAAGGGGCCCTGGGCACCCTGCTGTTCGAGAAGTCGCGGACCAACGGCTTTGTCCTCACCGCCGAGGGCCAACGCCTGCTGGGCTATGCCGAGTCGATAGAAAGCACCCTGCACATGGCGTGCGAGCAGGTCTCAGGCTCCGGGGTGGCGTTGTCCGGCCATGTGCGCATGGGCTGCACCGAAGGCTTCGGCAGCTTTTTCATCACGCCGCAGTTGAGCCACTTCGTCGACGCCTACCCGGCAATCTCGGTGGACATCCTGCCGCTGCCGCACTTCATCAGCCTGTCCAAGCGCGAAGCGGACATCGTCATCGCCCTTGAGCGCCCGGAACACGGGCCCTATGTCTGCTGCAAACTCTGCGACTACCGCCTGCAGCTGTACGCGACCCAGGATTACCTCGACCAACACCCGCCCATCCGCCGCCCGGCGGACCTGGCCCAGCATCAATTCATCAGTTATGTCGACGACCTGGCCTTCAGCTCGGAGCTGCTGTACCTGGCCAACGTCCTGCCCGGCGCCAGCGCCAACCTGCGCAGCACCAGCGTGATCGCCCAATTCGTCGCCGCGCAGCAAGGGCGCTCGCTGGCAATCCTGCCGTGCTTCCTGGCGGCCCAGGATGCCCGGCTGCTGCCGGTGCTACCGGCAGAAATCAACATCACCCGACAGTTCTGGATGTACTGCCGGGAGGATTTGAGGAAGCTCAAGCGGATCACGTTGTTGTGGGATTACATTCGCTCGGTCACTGAACAGAATCAGCGACTGTTGATGGGGGAAAGCAGGGAAATGTTGTTCGCCGACTAACTGTTCTTCAAGGAATCAGGTGGCGGAATCGGAACGGTGTTAGCAAGCCTTTTCCAACGATTTGTAACAGGAATTGGTACGTAACTTGTCACACGCCGACGTTTGCATTCCGCCCCACTCAATGGAGCCTCCCCATTCAAGCATCCACTGACGACGTTTCATAACTTTTGAGAATCGTCCTACAGACATACCAAACACCTGTGATGTAGCGTCCTGTCGCATTGAATGACGAACATGGATCGCCAATTTGCACAGGGGGTGTTATGGCGGTTCAAAATCTCTTCCCAAGTACTCTGGGATGTAACGGAATTGACGGCAGCAGACTGCACGCCGAGGCGGTAGAGGAAGCACAGGCGGCTTGGGACAGAACACTGGCGGCGAATGCAAGGAACGAGCGGGAACTCGACGCACGCAGAAATGCGATTAAGAAGCAGGATGAAGAGGCCCCACGTGGATGCGTCTTCGCCAAGAGCTGCAACCTTCCTGACGGTGTGATCCACCACAACTCTGGTGGATACATTCCTACTGACCTGATTAGCCAATATGGCGAGTTTGCCTTGCTGGGTGGTCGTGAAACGGATGCACAAGGAAACATTCCCCTTAAGAAAATCAGCGGCTCCGTACCCTCGTCACTGGGAACACTTCTATTGGGCGGCGCTGCTACTGCCACCGCTGGCGGTGTGTCTTGTGGTGGTTTGTGTACGGCTGGCGCTGTGGCTTCTGGGGTTACGTCTGGTGTTGTTGCTGGTGCGTTGACGGGAGTGGTTGCGTTGCTGTGGCCATCCAGCTTGGGCGACAGTAGCCTTTATACAGAAGAGCAGCTCCAGTCGCTTAAAGAAGGACGTACACGTGTCCGATTAACCGTTGAGCAGCAGGCCGATGGCACCTTGAAGGGGTACGGGTACAACACCCAAAAGCGCCGTGACTGGGAAATGATTCCCGTAGTGCAGTTCGTTGCTCAAGGCTCCCAGCAAGTGGCTGACGTTGGTGATGGCGTAACCCTGATATGGACACCAGCCGCTGACCCGTCCAGCACGTTAGGAATTCCAGCGTTAGAAGGCGCACCACAGGCGCCACAGGTTTGGATTTATCCGCCCACCGAACAGGCTGATAACATCATCGTCAGCCCGATCTACCCGGACGCTTACAAAGATTTCATTTTGGTGTTCCCGGCTGATTCTGGTGTGCAGCCGTTGTACATCGTTATCAGCGCCCGGTATTCACCGGGAATCGCAACAGGACGGGGTGAAGATGTGTTCGGCATCTGGCTTGCCGGAGCTGGCACAGGGTTAGGTGCGCCAATCCCTACCCGGATAGCGGACGTATTACGGGGGCGAGAGTTTAAGAGCTTCGATACTTTCAGGGCGGCATTCTGGAAGGCAGTAAGCAACGATCCTGAGCTATTTAGCCAACTGAGTGAGGACGATCAGGCGCGTGTGCTAACTGGGAACGCCCCTACTGTTCGATTCAGAGACTCGGTAGGCAAACGGGTCACCTATGAAATACACCACGTCGAGCTAATTAAAGATGGGGGGGCGGTGTACGACGCGGACAACCTAAGGGTGAATACCCCTCGAAACCACATTGACCTTCACAAGAAAAAGTAGGCACAGCATGGAAAACATTTCTGATTTCACCGAAGCCGAATTCATCGCTTTCATCAAAAACATACGTGTCGTCAACAAAGGCGGCACGGATGAAGAGCTTGGCGAGTTGCTTGAGAAATTCAGTCAGCTTGCAGGCCATCCCGACGGCTACGATTTGATTTTCCACCCAGAACCCGGTGCGGACAACTCTGCCGAAGGTGTCACCAAGACGGTGAAGGAATGGCGTGCTGCTGAGGGCTTGCCGGGATTCAAGGACAATTGATTTCCAGTACTTGGCCCAACGTGTGACGATGGCACGGTGCGAAGCTACCGGGTAGTCTTCCAGTTCATCAAAGTCATGGCCGAGCCCTATGCCCTCAAGCGTTGCGTTTCAATGGCTACAATTCCTTCTCACCATCTTCGGCGGGATACTGATATTCATCGTCAGTCAAGCTGTGCTGAAACTCGTGATTGAACCCGTACAACAGCTCAAGGGTGCTATTGGCCTGACTGCCCGCCAGGGCGTCTGATTCGATTAGCCACGGCACTCATGAGTGCTTCAAGAACCTGCGCACGCTCAAGCGGATCACCCTGCTCTGGGATTACATCCGTAACGTGACGAGCAGAATCAGGGGTTGTTGATGGGTGAGACCCGCCAGGTGCACTTTGCCGATTAGTCGGCGCTGACCACGATGGCCACGCGGCGGTTTTCGGTGCGACCGCTGGCGGTTTTGTTCGACGCCACCGGGGCGCTGCTGCCCAGGCCGCGCAGTTGGATGTTTTCTTCACGCATGCCAACGCGGGTCAGCACGTTGCGCACGCTCTTGGCGCGGCGCATGGACAGTTGCTGGTTGTAGGCTTCTTTGCCAGAGGCGTCGGTGTGGCCGTCGACTCGCACGCGGTCGATGCCAACCCCCAGCAGCGCCTTGCCGATGCGTTCGACGATTTCCGTGCTCTGGGCGTTGAGGCTTTCCACGTCGCTGCCGAACAGCACCTTGCCCGACAGGCCAAACGCCCAGCCTTCGTCAGTCAGTTCGAACCCCTGCTGTTTGAGCACGGCGATCTGCGCGGGGCTCAGGCCCTTTTGCGGCGCCGTCTGGCACCCGGTCAAGGCCAACATGGCCATGAACAGGGTCAGGGTGAAGAATCGAAGGGAACGCTGGGTCACTGAGAACACGGGGTTAGCTCCTGGTTTTAAGATGGGCGGCAAGGTGCTCCGACCGTGCCGTGTATTGCCCGCCTCGGGAGAGGCGTTTGGCCTGGTACATGGCCGCGTCGGCGGCATGCAACAAGGTGCCGGGGGTGGCACCATGATCCGGGTACAGCGCGATCCCGACACTCAGCGAGGTCTGGACCGAGGAGCCATCAGGCAACTGCACCGGCAGTGCCATGCTGGCGATGATCTTGCTGGCAATGCGCTCGGCATCTTCGACCTTGTGCAGGGGGGTCAGCAGCACGGCAAACTCATCGCCTCCCAGGCGCGCCACCAGGTCTTCTTCGCGCAATTGCGCGCGCACCCGGGTGGCCACCGCCACCAGCACCGCATCGCCGGCTGCGTGGCCGTAGTTGTCGTTGATGCCCTTGAACCGGTCGCTGTCGAGAAACAGCACGGCCACTCGCTCGTTGTACTTGCTGGCACTGCGCACGGCCCGCGCCAGCCGTCCTTCGAAGAAGGCCCGGTTGGGCAGACCGGTGAGGCTGTCGTGGTTGGCCTGGTGCGCCAGGCTTTCGTTTTCGCTCTGCAGGTGGGTCTGCCAGGACTCCAGTTCGTCGAGCAAGGCATTGAAGTCGTTGCCCAGGCTGTCCAGTTCGGCGATACGCGCCGGCGGTACGCGCTGGTCAAAGGCCCGTTCGCTGCGGGCCGCGTGCGCCACCTGCGCCAGGCTGCGCAACGGCCCGGTAATGCCCTTGAGTTGGCGCCGCGCCAGGAACAACGCCACCCAGGCGCTGAGGGCGGTACACAGGATAATCCCCGCCAGGCCGCTGAGCAGGAAGCGCATCAGGCTGCCGCCATGGCCAATGATCAGGATACTGCCGACTTCCCGGTCCTGGTGGACGATGGGCAGGCGAATCGGCTCTTCCAGCACGCTGCGGGCGATCTGCAGTTCCAGTGCCGAAACCAGGCCGTTTTCCGCACGCTGCCAGCGGGCCAGCAACTGGCCCTTGGCATCGAACACCTGCGCATCGGCGACCTCTTCGGTGGAGGCGATCAAGGCCAGCGCTTCGTTGGCGGCGGCCTTGTCGTTGAACACCACCGCCGCCTCCACGGTGTAGTTGATGGAGCGGGCGATCAGGTGCAGGTTGTGATCGGCATACACCCGCAACGCCAGCAGCCCGAGTACGGTCAGGGACAAGCTGGTCATGGCCACGCCAACGAGCGCAACGATCAGGTTGCCACGGCCTATGACTGAACGCAGGGTCGGACGAGGGCCTCGGTTGAACAGGTTCATGGCGTTACCGTCTTGCGACGCGAGAGTTGCAACACGCTGGGGTGAATGCGCACGCCGCTGCGCGCCACCGAATCGAGGTTGACCTCGAACGACACCTGCTGGTCGCTGACCCGCAGGCAGAACAGGCTGCCTACCGCGCAGTGTTGGTCGGCCTCGCTGATGCTCAGTACCGGGCGCCCGTTTAACGAGGTGAACAACTGACTGCGCTCATCGGCGCTCAGTTCGCCGATGTAGACGGCATGACATTCACTGGCGATAGCCGGGTAGCTGGCCAGCAGCCGCCGCACGACCACCGGACGCCCGGTGGCCTGGGTGGTGCCTTTGACCAGGTCGTCGGTGTATTGGGTGGGGCCGAGGAGGCACAGGTGCAATTGCTCGGGCTCGACCGGCCAGCGGGCGTAGCTGAGAATCCCCAGGACCACCTGGGTCACTGAGCGGGCGCGCTGGTCGGCCATGCTGGCGGGCAAGGGCGTCTCGGCGAACAGTTGCATGCTGAACAAACAGAGAATCCCGGCCAGCACTAAGCGCTTGCAGCTCATCATGAATTCTGTCGTCCAGACAGCCAGCTTCATGCGGGGATTCTCGGTGATTGCGACAAAATGATGCCGCAACGATAGCACAGCGCCGATACCCCGGCGAGGCCACTCCGCCTGCCAGCCCGCGGGGCTTTGCCGAATGGTGCAGCACTGGCGGGACGCTCAGGAAGCTGACCAATCGGTCACCTATCGCGGTCGTCCGCCCACTCCAGCATCAGACCGCTCAAACGCTTGACCTTGCGCTTGACCGCTTCCTCGAACACTCCGCCGCGCGACTCGATCAGGCTGAACCAATCCTTGGCCCGGGTGATGCCGGTGTAGATCAGTTCCTTGGTCAACACCGGGTTGAGGGCGTCAGGCAGGATCAGCGCGGTGTGGGCGAATTCGGAACCCTGGGACTTGTGCACCGTCATGGCGTAGACGGTCTCCACATCGTTGAGCCGACTGGGCAGCACAAACCGCACCCCGCCCTGCCCGTCGTTGCGGGCAAAGGCTACGCGCAGCACCTGTTTGCCGCCAGGCAGGGCATCGCGCTCAGGCAATTTGAGGGCGATGCCAATGTCGCCATTCATCAGGCCCAGACCGTAATCGTTACGCGTCATCAGCACCGGGCGACCCTCGTACCACTGCTGATCGCTGTCGATCAGGCGGGCCTTGAGCAGCGCCGCGGTGATCCGCTGATTGAGCCCCTCGACGCCCCAGGGGCCCTTGCGCACTGCGCACAGCAGCTGGAACGTGTCGAAGGCCTGCAACACCTGCCGGGCCCAATCCGTCCACGCCTGATCCTCAGGCGCGGTATCCGGGCTCGGGCGCTGGTTGCGCAGCAGGCTCAGGTAATGCCGGTAACCCTGCGGCCCATCGCCGTGACCTTCCAGCAACAGGCGTTCCAGGGCCCGGTCCTGCTCGCCCTTGAGCGCCAGGACAAACAGGTCGGCGTGACTGCGGGCCGCCAGCAACTTGCGCGCCTCCTCGGCCTGCTGCTGGTTGACCCAGCGCGCCAACTGGCCGATGCCACTGCCTTCGCCGAAGCGCCGGGAGTGGCGCAGCATGACCACTTGTTGCGCCAGCGGGTGGCGGGCGTCGAGGTCTTCCTGCAGGCCACTGTTGCCCAGGTCTTGCGCGCTGACCGCTTCCAGCCAGGCCCGGGTCTGCGGGCTGTAAAAACCGGCTTCGGCATCCCGGCACAGGTCGCCCAGCACGGCACCGGCTTCCACCGATGCCAGTTGGTCCTTGTCGCCCAGCAGCACCAGGCGGGCGTGGAGCGGCAGGGCGTCGAGCAGATTGGCCATCATTTCCAGGTCGATCATTGACGCCTCATCCACCACCAGCACGTCCAGCGGCAGGCGATTGCCGGCGTGATGGCGGAAGTGCCGGGTGCCCGGACGGCTGCCCAGCAGGCGGTGGACGGTGGTCACGTCAGCGGGGATCTTGTCCCGCACGGCGTCGGCGACTTGCAGGCTGCGGACCTGCTGGCTGATGGACTCGGTCAGGCGCGCGGCCGCCTTGCCCGTCGGGGCTGCAAGGCGAATGCGCAGTGGCTTGCCCGCCTCCACGGCAGGGGCCTGGAGCAACGCCAGCAAGCGCACCACGGTGGTGGTCTTGCCGGTGCCCGGCCCGCCGGTGATGATGCTGAAGGCGCTGCGGGTGGCCAGGGCGCAGGCGAGTTTCTGCCAGTCAATCGGCGCACCGGCGCGGGCCTGGCCGAACAGCCCGCCCAGGCGCTCGGGCAGGTCGTCCGGGGTCGGTTCGGCGGCCACCAGGCGCTGGCGCAGCGCCTGGTCGATCCGCCGCTCGTAGGCCCAGTAGCGGCGCAAGTACAAGCGCTTGCCGGACAGCACCAGCGGGCGCTGCTGGGCTTCTTCACGTCCATCGGCGGCCAGCGCCACCAACGGGCTGGAGGCCAGCACCTTGCACCAGTGCGCACCGTCCAGGGCTTCGAGCAATTGCGAGGGCAACAGCTGGGTGCCGGTCTGCACATCGCCTTCCGGCGGCAAGGACAGGGCGAAGTCCGGCGCCTTGAGGGTTTCGAACAGGTCGAGGCAGACGTGACCGTGGCCCAGTTGGTGGCTGGTCAAGGCCGCTGCCAGCAACACCAGCGGATCGTCTTGCGGTGCCCGCTCGTGGAGGAAGGCGACGAAGGCCTTGTCCAGCGCGCGCAACCAGCCGCGCTCGACCCAGCGTTCCAGCAGCAGCAACAAGTCGCCGGCACTGCTCAGGGGCTTGAGTTGCGCCAGGCTCTCGGCCGTCAGGGGCGTGGGTAACAGGTCGGCAAAGCAACGGTTCATAGCAATACACCCTGTTCCCAGGCCGGTTCAGCCTTGGGTTCTGGTTTGCCCTGGAACAAGCGGTCCAGGCGTTCGATCAGCTCGCGCGGCGGGCGAGCGAAATACGCGCCCTGGCTCGCCGCCCGGGTACCGCGCAAAAACAGGTACAGGGCTCCCCCCATGTGCCGGTCGTAGTCGTAGTCGGCGAGGCGGGCCTTGAGTTGGCGATGCAGGGCCAGCAGGTACAGCACGTATTGCAGGTCGTAGCGATGGTCGAGAATGGACTCCTCCATTGCCTGCTCGGTGTAGGCCGAGTCGTCGCTGCCCAGCCAGTTGGATTTGTAGTCGGCCACGTAATAGCGCCCGGCGTGCTCGAAGGTCAGGTCGATAAAGCCCTTGAACATACCGTTGAGCAGCATCGACTCGGCCGCCACCCGGGCGACGCTGCCGTGGGTGTATTGGCGCACCAGTTCGTCGAGCTTGAGCACATCGACTTTGTGACTGGCGAACCAGAATTCCATCTCGACCCGGTACTCACGCAAGTCTGCGAGGATCACCGGTGGTTGCTCGGTCGCCACGCGCAGCGGAACCTGCAGCAGGTGCTGCAGCCAATCGCTCAGCGTGACGATCCAGCCCTGCCAGCCACGACGGTTGCAGCGCCGGGCAATGGCGTCGTCGATCGCCTGCGGGTCGGCACTGAAACCCTCATCGCCGGCCCACTCCAGCAGGCCGTGGAGGAAGGTGCCCGGGTTGGGTCCACGCGGGAAGCGATGGATATCGCCACCACTGGCCTGGACTTCACGGGGGGCATCGGGGTCGAGGCGTTCGTCATCGAACAGTTTTTGCGCCTGGGCACTTTCCGGGGCCTCCTCGCTGGCGGCCGAAAGGCTGTCGCCAATGCGCAGCCCACTGTAGGAGGCAATCCACCAGTTTTCCGCAGCCTTGCGCTTGGGGCTGAGCGCTGCCAGCAACCGTGCTGCGTTGCGCGGCGGCTGGTACTGTTCGTCGCTGGTGGCGGGCATCGGCTGATGCTGTAACGCCGCACACCCTTGCTCCAGCGCCTGCAGCCAAGCTGACAGGCCAGTGGACTGCGCCAGCGCGGCACCGCCACCCAGCACATAGCCCAGGGCCGACAGGTGCAACACCGAACTGTTGCTGTTGCCCCGCTTGAGGTCGGCGACACCCAGCCAGCAGGCATGCTGGGCGCGGGTCAGGGCCACGTAGAGCAGGCGCAGGTCTTCGGCGAGGCGTTCATGGTCGGCCAGGGCGATCAGCTCGGGTGTCGGGTTCAGGGTGACCTGGGGTTTGCCGCGCTCATCGTGGTAGTGCAAGGGCAAACGGCTGCCATCCACCGGCTTGGCCGAGCAGATGAAGGGCAGGAACACCAGCGGGTATTCCAGGCCCTTGGACTTGTGGATGGTCACCACCTTGACCAGTTGCTCGTCGCTTTCCAGGCGCAGAATCTGCTCTTCACCCGCCTGCCCGGACAACGCCAGGTGCTCGGACAGGTGGCGGATCAGCGCCTGCTCGCCGTCGAGTTCGGCGGCGGCCTGTTGCAGCAGTTCCGAAAGGTGCAGCAGGTTGGTCAGCACCCGCTCGCCATCGCTGCGCGCGATCAGCACTTGCGGCAAGTGGAAATCGTGGAGCAGGCGCCGCAGCATCGGCAGTACGCCCTGCTTGCGCCAGTCCTCGCGATATTGGCGAAACTGCATGACCCGTGCCTCCCAGGCCAGCTCATCCTGGTTCAGGCGCTCCAGCTCGCCCAGCGACAGGTTCAAGGTGGTGCTGGCCAGGGCCGCCCGCAGCGGGCGCTCGACATCCGGTTCGGCGCACGCCTTGAGCCAGCTCAGCAGGTCATGGGCCTCCTGGGCAGCGAACACCGAGTCCTTGTCCGAGAGGTAGACGCTGCGTACGCCGCGCGCCGATAACTCATGGCGTACCGCCTGGGCTTCCTTGCCGTCGCGCACCAGGATCGCGATGTCGGCCGGTAACAAGCCTTTGAGGGGCTGATTGTCGCGGACAAAACCGGCCCGCCCCTGTTGGCCGCCATTGAGCAAGGCGGTGATTTGACTGGCGCAGGCGGCGGCCAGTTGCTGGCGATAGACCACCCCGGAAAGCGCCTGTTCGCTGGGCAGATGCCAGAGGTTCAGCGCCGGCACGGCCTGGCCGTCGATCTGCAACGACTCCTTGCGCCCCTGGGACTCGACCGGAGCGAAGGGCACCGGGTTGTCACCGTTGGGCTCGCGGAACAGAAATGCCCCCCGGCCCTGCTCTCGCCGTTCGGCGGTCTGGAACACGTGGTTCACCGCCGCGACCATGCCATGGCTGGAACGGAAGTTGGTGCCCAGGGTATGCAGGCGGCCCGTGGTGGCCTGGCGGGCTCGCAGGTAGGTGTAGATGTCGGCGCCACGGAAGGCGTAGATCGCCTGCTTCGGGTCGCCGATCAGAAACAGCCCGCTCTCCGGGTCGTTGTCTTCGATGCGGTAGATGCGCTCGAAGATGCGGTACTGCACCGGGTCGGTGTCCTGGAATTCATCGATCAACGCGACCGGGAACTGCTCGCGGATCAGGGTCGCCAGGCGCTCGCCGCCCTCGGCCTGCAACGCCGCACGCAGGCGCAGCAGCATGTCGTCGAAGCCCATTTCGGCGCGCCGGCGTTTCTCTTCCTCAAAACGCGCGCCCACCCACTGCGCTGCATGTTTCAACACGGCGGCGTCCGGGGTCGGCAGCGCATCGAGCCGGGCTTTCAAGCCGGCCATGGCGTCCAACCCGGGATGGTCCGGCGCCTGGCCTTTCCAGGCCTCGGCCATGCCCTCGGGTGTCAGGCGGGTGAAGCCGGTGCCGATGTCCAGTTGCTCGAGGGATTGATCCTCGGCCCAGGCGCTGATTTTTTCGAACCAGGGCTCGAAGTAGCGGGCTTGCATCTTGCGTCCGTCGACGGCCTTGCTGGCGACGCCTTGCAGGCAGATGTCCCGCAGTTCCTGGGCCCAGACTCGCCAGGGTGCCTTGAGCGTGACCAGGGCTTCACGCCGCAGCTCAAGGCAGGCGGCGATCAACTGCGCCGGCGACTCGCCCTCGACGCTGTCGCGCTCACTGTCGAACAGGCCGCGCACCCGCGCGAGCAACGCGGCCGGTCCGCCCCAATTGGCACGGACCCAGTTCAGCGCGTCACCTTGCATGGGATAGCAATACAGGCGCCAGTAGTCGCGTACCACTTCGCCGAGCAGGTCGCTGTGGTCGGTTTCCAGGGATTGGGTAAACAGGCTGCCGCTGTCGAAGGCATGTTCGCGCAGCATGCGCTGGCACCAACTGTGGATGGTCGATACGGCCGCCTCGTCCATCCACTGCGCGGCGATGTCGAGGCGGTTGGCACACGCGGGCCATTGCTCGGCGCTGTATTGGTCGCGCAAGTCGGCAATCAGGCTGTCGGGGGCGGGGGTCTCGTCGCGGAAAAACCGTGCGGCTTCGGCCAGGCGTGTGCGGATACGCTCGCGCAGTTCCTTGGTGGCCGCGTCGGTAAAGGTCACGACGAGAATTTGCGGCGGCAACAGTTCGCGGCCAAAGCCGCTGGCCGCATCACCGTGGCCGAGCACCAGGCGCAGGTACAGCGCGGAAATGGTGAAGGTCTTGCCGGTGCCGGCGCTGGCTTCGATCAATTGGCTGCCGCGCAGGGGAAACGCCAGGGCCAGGGGCAATGTCGCGGTCATCAATTGGATTCCTCGCCGGTCAGTGAGCGCCAGGGGGCCACGAGCAGCGGCCGGTAGAGCGCGTGGCACCAGCCATCAAAGGTCTCGTCGGCCAGCAGGGCGTTGTAGTCAGGGAATTGGCGAGCCAGGGCCGGGCTCTCGCGGCGCTCGCCCTCTGTGGTCTGGCCATCGCCCTCGTAGGCCTTGCGGGCAGCGGCATCCGCCTTGAGCGGGTCGGTCTGCCCGAGCCAGGCGAAAGCGGTCTTGACCGCGATGGGCAGGGGCTGGCGCATGCCCGCTTGCCAGGCTTGCATCAGTTCACCGAGGAGCTGCTCGGCGTGGGGCTGATCCAGTGGGTCCAGCAGTAGGCTGTCATCACTGGCCACCAACCCGGTGGTCATCGACAGGCCGCTGGCACAGGCCACCAGGTGATTGACCCAGGGCCGGATCAGGCGATGCCATTTACGTGTCTTGAGCGAGCCGATGCTGTTGGGAATGCTGGTGACCGTCAGCAATCCGCCATCGCTGCGCTGATGCAGGCCACCCAGCCAGCCTTCCAGGCTCACGCCCTGCAGGTTGAGCGACACGGGCAAGGCGCTGGTCAGGGGCGTTGGCCACAACTGCAGCAGGTGTTGATAACGCTGCAACAGGTCCGGCAGCGGCTCGATCAATTCACGCTGTAGGCACTCGCCAAAACCGGCCATGGGCAGCAAGCCGCTGTCCTGCAAGCGCTTGGCCTGGGCCAGCAACGCCGGTTCGGGTTGATCCAGATGGCCGAGGGCGGCGGTCAGCAGACTGTCGCTCAGGCTGTAGCGCTGCAGGGCATCGAGGACGAAGGGTTCTTCATCGGCCAGGGGCGCTTCGGCGGCTTCGAAAAACACCTTCAGGCGCTGGCTGAAAAAGTGCCGGACCGGGTTGCGCAGGAAGTCCTGGAGCTGGCCCAGGGACAACGGCTCTTCCTGCACGTAGGGGTCCAGCCGTGCCGACGTGGGTTGGGTCGCGTGCTGTTCGTGCAGCATTTGCCACTCCCGGGCGTAGCTGAACAGCCCATCGCCTTCATGGAAATAGCGGGCGCTGAAGGGTTGCAGCGGGTGCTCCTGGGTCAGCGCGTGGAGCAGTGCGTCGGGTTCGCCGGCCAGCGACCAGCCATTGGCCAGGTGATCACGCAACTGTCCGATCAGCACCGAGGCAGGACGCTCGCTGTTGTCGCGGATGCTGCGCCCGACCCAACTGATGTAGAGCTGGTCCCGCGCGGAGAGCAAGGCCTCGAGCAGCAGGTAGCGGTCATCTTCGCGCCGTGAACGATCGCCGGGGCGGTAGTCGCTGCCCATCAGGTCGAAGTCCAGGGGTGGCTGGGCGCGCGGGTAGTCACCGTCGTTCATGCCCAGCAGGCACACCAGCTTGAAGGGGATGGCGCGCATCGGCATCAGGGTGCAGAAATTCACCGCGCCGGCCAGGAAACGCTGGGACAGCCGGCCCTGGTCGAGGCCGGCCAACCAGGCTTCGCGCACCACCGTGAGGGGTAGCGGGTCGTGCAGGCCGACCGACTCACAGGTCTCCAGCCAGGTTTCGCGCAGCAACTCCAACTGGGCCAGCAGGTAGTCATCGTGTTCGTTGCTGGCCAGGAAAAACAGCTGCATCAGGGCTTGCAAGCGGCTGCCCCATTGCTCGGGGGACGCGGCCTGGCTGAGTTCATCGTGGGCGATCTGCAAGGCATCGAGCAAGGCCACCAGGGGGCCGATCAACGCCGCATCCAGGCCACCGATTTCATCGTAGGGTTCGATGCCGTCGCAGGCCAGGCCACTGCCCACCGCGTAACCGAGCAGCATGCGCCGCAAGCCGAAGCGCCAGCTGTTCTGCTCCAGTGCGTCGGGCAGGCCCAGGCCGGCGCGTTGCTCGGCGCTCATGCCCCAGCGAATCCCGGCGCCTTCGATCCAGCGATGCAAGGTCGGCAGGTCGCGCTCCTGCACCCCGAATCGCGCGCGCAAGGCAGGCACGTCCAGCAGGTCGAGGATTTCGCTGACCGGGAAACGGCTATCGGGCAACTTAAGCAGGTGTTCCACGGCAATCAGCAGCGGATCACGGCCACGCTGGCCCTGGTCGGTGAGGGTAAAGGGTATGAAGCGCGGATCACTGCGCTCCAGTTGCCCGAACACCGCGCTGATGTGCGGCGCGTAGCTGTCGACGTCCGGCACCATCACGATCACGTCCCGCGGGCGCAACTGGGGGTCGGCACTGAAGCGCGCGAGCAACTGGTCGTGGAGGATCTCGACTTCCCGTTGCGCGCTGTGGGCGATGTGAAAACGGATCGACTCATCCTGCGCCAAGTCCACGGCTGGCCACCGCTCGCGGGTTTCACTCAGGGGGCGTAATTCGAGGATGTCGTCCTGCAGTTGGTTGAGCAGGGTCTTTGGCTGGCTTTCGCTGAACAGGTCGATGCGCCCATCACGAAAGGCCGAGCGATAGCTGTTGGGATCGTCATAGCTGTCGAGCAGGTTGATGTAGTCCCGGCCTTGCTTGCCCCACGCCGCCAGCAGCGGGTGTGCGTGTTGGTGCAGGGTTTGCGGATCGAGCACCACCGGCATCCCGGTCTTGCGCGCCTGGCGCTTGTATTGGTGCCGTAACAGGTCTTTATCGGCGACGATGTCCGCCCAATGGTGCCGACAAGGGTTGTGCACACAGAGCAGGACCTGGCTGAAACGGGCCAGCCCGGCGAGTGCTTCCAAGGCCTGAGCGGGCAGCGAGGAAATACCAAAAACGATCACCCTGGCGGGCAAACCGGCAGGCGCGGTGTCGAGCCGGGTGATGGTTTCAATGAAGCGTTGGTGAACCCCGGCGCGGCTCTGCGCCATGCCTTGCTCTCCGACGTCGAGCAATAGCGCGCGCCATAACTCCGCCTGCCAGCAGTTGGCGGGGGTCAGCGGCTTGCTCTCACCTCTGCCGTTGCGCAGTTGATGGCGCGCGGCGGCCCAGTCTTCCAGCCAGTCGGCGCGGTACACCTGGTACTGGTCGAACAGGTCGGCGAGCCGCTCGGCCAGTTGGTAGCGTTTACGCAGGTCGGTGTCGTGGGTCAGGAAGCGCTGCAGCGGTTCGAAATGCGGCTGATCGATCAGTTCGGGCAGCAGGCGCATCAGTCGCCAGGTCAGCGGGGCCTTGTCCAGCAAAGACTTGGCGGGAATCTCGGCGCGTCCCAGGACCAGGCGGTACAGCTGCCACATGAAGCTGCCGGGCAATTGCACATCAATGGCGGCGGCAATGCCGCAACCGCCCATGTCGTCTTCCTCCGGGTCTTCGGCCAATGCCAGCTTCAGCCATTGGGCAATGCCGTTGCTCTGGACCAGGGCGATTTCGTTTTCCAGGGGCGCTAACGGATAGCGCCGCATCCAACTGACCACCAGGCTACGCAGTTCATCCAGGCGGTTGCCGTGAACCACCATGAAACCAGTACTGAGTAGCGAGCCGTCCGCCATGTGTGCTTCCTTGGATAAGTGCCTGAGCCAGGGCCGAACCTTAGCATTGTCAGGTGATTGTGGCAGCCTGGTGCCGCCCGGAACGAGCGCAGTAACGTACGTACTTTTTCGCGCGCAAAAACAAAACCCCTACCTGCATACGCAGATAGGGGTTTCGGAATTTAATCTTGACGATGACCTACTCTCACATGGGGAAACCCCACACTACCATCGGCGATGCATCGTTTCACTGCTGAGTTCGGGA